>CP060222.1:0-344266 GCA_023898425.1 Candidatus Nomurabacteria bacterium | reverse complement strand
ATTTAACCCAATAAACACCGCGCCAATAAATGAGATCACTCGTACAAATTCATGCGATGCAACAAGGAGCAATGAAATTGGCAAACAGTATGCGAGCACTGCCGCCGCCATTTTTGTTAATCCAAAATCACCACGAAAAACGGATTTGAGCTCTGCTGATGTTGTAATATAAGACGTTGCAATACCCGTTAAGCCTAAGACCGGCAGCAACCACATATAGTTACTTGGAACATAAGAATTGAACTCAATAACTCTCTCGCCTAATGTTCCGCGTGATGCCAAGAAAAAAATCACACCAAAAATCCATGTAAGAAAAGCAGAAATCATTGTGCCGACAATGACAGACGAATAGGACGCTTTCTTTTTTCTGCCAACTATCTCAACCACTTCTCCTACACCAGAAAAACCAGAAACAGCAAAAAGAAAAATACCGATTGCCGCTACAACGCTCGGATGTGTTGCGTATAAAACCTCAAAAGAAAGGACCTTCCATTGCAAGGCGCTCAACATCAATAATGCTGCAACCATGGCGGCGGTAACATAGGTTTCTACACGTGCAATCGCTCCATTACCAGCTGCTGAGACGACGCTAAATAACGCCCAAAAAAAGACAATGGCAATTGTTTCGGGTAAGCGCAAAGAAAAAAGATAAAAAAGCGCTGCTAAAAACCCTCCACCGAGCAATAAATAAGCATAACTCGTTGAAAGCAAGTGCAAAGGATAAGTAATATCTGGCAACCTTCCGATAACCGGCCCGAAATATTTCTTCACAAAAAAACTCAACCGGTGTTTACCGCCCGTGATAAGGATTTCTCTTGCTAAGGCTAGATGCGTCGCCAGCGCTCCAAATGCCAGTAACCAAAAGAGCAAGGTACCCCAACCTAGTCCGATATAAGAAAAAGCCGCCGGCAAAGCAAATAAACCAGCTCCCATAATCGTCCCCATCATCGAAAGTACAGACTTTGTCCACGCATGCGCGAGTTTCATAACGCGGATTATAGCACATTATTATACAAAAGATCTTGCGTCGTAAAACGTTTTGATCGTATATTTGGTGAGTTATCCACAATCCAAACCCACCTTCTCCCCTCTTTTGTTTCTTCTTGCATTGCCATCGCCTTGCCGCGCCCCTAAGATCCAAATATATGAGCTCGATTGAAAAACTGACTCCCCATAATATAGAAGCGGAACAGTCTTTTTTAGGATCTCTGCTTCTCGACAAAGACGCCATGGTCAAGGTAGCTGATCAACTCACTCCTGATGACTTTTACCTCGACAAACATCGTCGTGTCTTTGAAGCGATGCTTGATTTGTATCGCCGTTCGATGCCTATCGATCTGCTTTCTTTGGGTAATCGTCTCACGGACAAAGGCGAACTCGAAGGTATTGGTGGACGCGCTGAGCTCATGAGTCTCGCAAATGCCACACCGACCGCAGCTCATGTCGTGCATTACGCAGAAATCATTCAAAAGAAATCGACCTTGCGCCGCCTGCTAGTTGCCGCACAAGAAATCACCGCTCTTGGATATGATACTGCCGAAGATGTAGAGGTCTTGCTTGATACAGCAGAAAGCAAACTCTTTAATGTTTCGCAAAAGTTTCTCAAACGTTCGTTTACAATTATTCGTGACGTTCTAACAGATGCTTTTGATCGTATTGATGAGCTTCATCGCGAAAAAGGAAAGTTACGCGGTGTGCCTTCTGGCTATAACGATCTCGATAATATTCTTGGTGGTTTGCAAAAAAGCGATCTCGTGATTCTCGCTGCTCGTCCTGCTTGTGGTAAAACATCTTTTGCCCTTGATATTGCTCGTCATGCTGCCGTTAAACATAAAGTGCCCGTAGGTCTCTTTTCGCTCGAAATGTCTAAGGAACAACTTGTTGATCGTATGCTTTGTTCTGAGGCAAACGTTGATCTTTGGCGTATGCGTACGGGTCGTCTACAAGAAGGTGGCGAACACGATGAATTCTCTCGTATCGGTCACGCTCTCGGTATTTTGTCAGAAGCGCCTATCTATATTGATGATTCTGCGTCAGCAAATATCATGGAGATTCGAACCAAGTGCCGCCGTTTGCAAATGGAACATGGCCTCGGTATGGTAGTGATCGATTACTTGCAGCTCATGGAATCGCGTGGCAAATCATCAGATAATCGTGTGAACGAAGTTGCTGAGATTACGCGTGGTCTTAAATCACTTGCTCGTGAGCTCAATGTACCGGTACTTGCCCTCTCGCAGCTATCACGTTCTGTAGAACTGCAGAAGCCTGCTATCCCTCGTCTTGCTCACTTGCGTGAATCTGGTTCGATTGAGCAGGATGCCGATATTGTTCTCTTTATCTATCGTAAGGCCGCTGACAAAAACTACCGTCCAGAAGAGCTTTCGCCAGAAGAACTCAATACCGCCGAGATCCATATCGCCAAACACCGTAATGGTCCAACTGGTATGGTAAAACTCTACTTTGACGCCGCACGTGCTAGCTTTAAAAATATCTCCAAAGACCAGTTTGGCGGTGCCCCTCAACAAAATCCCCCACCTTCTGATGGTCAATCGTCGCAGAATCCATCAAACCCGATGGTCGGCACTGGCGTTCCTTTCTAAAACCCTTTACCCTATAGCCCTATGTTCAACAAACTCAAACAGATCAACGATCTTCGTTCCAAAGCAAAAGTCCTCCAAGAATCCCTTAGCAAAGAATTTGTTACCGGCACTTCTGGTTGGGGTGACAAAGTAAAAATCACAATTAATGGCACACAAGAAGTGACCAATGTCGAAATCGACGCTTCTGCCATGGATGACCGTGAAAAACTTCAATCAATGGTGAAAGATGCCGCAAACGACGCCATGAAGAATCTCCAAAAGACGATGGCAACCAAGCTCAAAGATATGGGTGGAATGGATCTCGCCAATGAACTTGGTGATTTGATGAAACAATAATCAATGTCCCTACCTGAGCCATTACGGCAAGCTGCAGCCGCCTTCGACAGCCTCCCCGGCGTTGGTCCGAGGGCGGCTTTGCGTTATGCCTATTGGCTCGTGAACCAACCAAAAAACGTCGTCGACCAATTCTCACGCGCTCTCACCCAGCTCGCCGAGCGCATGCATCTCTGTGATACGTGTGGAATGTGGTCCGAATCCTCCCCTTGCAGCATTTGCTCTGACTCACGCCGTGATCAATCCGTGCTTTGTGTTATCGCGACCAGCCCAGATATTCGTGTAATCGAAGACGCAGGTATCTTTAAAGGACGCTATCTCGTTCTTGGTGGCACCATCGACCCTATCGAAGGTCGCACACCTGAAACGCTTAATATCGCCAAACTCATCAATCGCCTCTCTCATGCAGATTCACCTATCAAAGAAGTGATTCTCGCCTTAGACGCAAATATCCCTGGTGATGTAACCGCGATGTATTTGAAAAAGCACTTGAGCTCGATGAATGTGCGCGTTACACGTCTCGCACGTGGCTTACCGACGGGTGCAGCACTTGAATATGCGGATGCGCATACGTTAAATGACGCGTTTCAGCATAGGAGTGAATCATAGACTTTACCCTCCCTGCGCTTTGCTGGGGTATCCCTTTCCACTTCGTGGACAGGGAAAAAGAAGTCAGCCTTATGGGCTGATTTTTTGTTACCACATCTCTTCCCGTGGCTTCATCTTTAGATACTCTTCAATACGTCTTTTTGTCGCTGGTGAAATATCAACCGGCAAATGATCGAAAGCAAAAAACTTCGCCTCCTTCACTTCTCCACCTCCCTTTGGCTCAAAAACCGAGGTCTTCACTTCAAAAAGTACGATGTGATCATTCTTATACTCACCAAAATTTGAATGGGTAGCGAGCAAGTTCAAAGCACCATCATAAACAAAACCCACCTCTTCTTTAAGCTCACGACGCACTACATCTTGCAGCGTCTCACCACGACCAACTCCCCCACCGGGTAAATACCAATTCTTTAGATACGAATGATTCACCAATAAAACACTCTTCCCGTCCGTAACGATAGCGCGAGCACCGATAGTGATCGGGCGACGAATCCACCAATAGAGACGACGGAAGGTGTTGGCGATTTTGTACAACATAGACCAAGGCTAGCATGCAAAACAATAAAGAAAAATCCCACCAAAAGGTGGGATTTTGACTACTCTTTGATCGATGCAATGATGCCGTCGATATCACTTGTGTATGGATATCCTTTGCTAAAATTTACATCCATCACATAACTACCTTTTCTGGTGCTGATGTAGAAAATTCGTGTCGTATCACATCCAGGACCATCACAAGCAGAAATAAATTCTTTTACGAGAGGATTTTTTGTGTCAACAAACGTTTCTTCTCCTGAGAAGTGAATCTGACCTTCGCCAAGCTCACGAATATCTAACTGAATACCTTCGACAAATTCACCAGCCATTGGTTTAGCTGATCCTCCACCAGCAAGAAAGAGTGTGCCAGGCTTGCTTGTGAGACGAAGGTTCTTTTGACCTGAGTAAAACCCGTCATCTACCAAAGCCACCGTATAATCCTCTGGATACTGCAATGAAAAGTCCCATTGGTAATCCTTGTATTCAACGATTCCCGCATCACAATCACCTTTGCATGGCGTGGTTGCTTCTTCAGCAGCAGTAACCTCTTCAGTCTTAACAGGCTCTTGTTTTATTTGTTGCTCAACGACAACAAGACGATTAGAGATCGTGCTAAGCGTGTTATTCGTGTTCATTTGCATGAAACCAAGGCCTACGATACCGAGCAGGATAACCATCGCGATGGTGATAAGAGAAAAGTGTTTGCCGTCCATAATTTTTTTTAAATGATAAGTAAGTACTGATACTAACGTACCATATTATAGTACATGACACCATGTACAGCCTAGGTAATAATAAACAAAAACCCCTCCGATCGGAGGGTTTTTGAACCCCTGTCATCCCGAGCAACGTCGAGGGATTACGCGATCTTTGTGATTTTCACTTCTGTGAAGTGTTGGCGGTAGCCATTACGACGTACGTAGCGGCTTTTTGCTTTGTATTTAACAACTTCGATTTTTGGATGACGTGCATGACGAATAACTTCTGCTGTCACCTTTTCGCCAAGTGATGGCGTACCGAGATTGAGGTTATCGCCCTCAGCGGTAAGGAGTGTCTCAAAAGAAACGGGCTTGCCTGCTTCTGTTTCGAGCTTTTCGATTTTGATGACGTCGCCCTCGCTTACGAGGTATTGTTTGCCGCCAGTAGAGATAACTGCAATCATAGAATTTTTGGGATTGGCCGTATAATAGCGGTTTTGAGCCCGGCTGTCAATAAAAGAGCTCTTGGCTAAGGTTTGCCCTAAAAACACTAGAATAGTAATAAATTACCTACTAATCTTATCTGCAGTACTGAATTTCAATACATCTGTAAATACGGGCTAATACCTGCAGCTATGTTTCCCTACGCTCTTTCACCATTGGCTTGATAACAACAACATTAAACAAGCTATCTTAGCTCGTTTAATGTTGTCTTTGTCCCCTCTTCAAGTTTTAGCTCGGTCGCCCTCCCTGCATTGAGTTCTAGCACCATGTCTGCCATTTCTTTTGACTGATGCGTAGGTATCGATACCAGACTTGGTTTTTGCAATGTCACCAAGTCCACTACTCGACCCTCTCTTAAAAAGACAATATCTAATGGAAACTGCATTTCTTTCATCCAAAAGGTCTGCGTTTCTACATTTGGCATGATAAAGAGCATCCCTTCATCCTCTTCCATCTTTTTACGCCCACTTAATCCCCTCGTGATTGCTGATGGTGATTGTGCTATTTCTAGCTTTAGCGATTCACCATTGATCGTGACTTCTTTGTCATGCCTCATTTGTACGGATGCCGGTTTTGATGCATACCAGGTACCGATACAGATAATGATTGCTATTGATACAATACTTGTCGTTTGTAATAATTTTTTGCTCATAGTGATTTTTGTCTTTGCTTATAACTTGCATCTGCCCAAGCAGAAAGTCCTGCGGTCACAGCACACAAAAAGATAAACAGAAGGGCCTTACCTCGAGTTTGCACAAAAAGCCCCGCAGCACCTGCAAGAGCCGTTAACGACCACAACAGATAGACCGCGTGTCGTTTATCAAGTCCTGCCTTAATAAGCTTGTGGTGCAAGTGAGAATCATCGCCCTTAAATAGAGAAACGCCTCGCCTTAATCTTCCAAATAGGACAAAAAAGAGATCGGCGATTGGTAAGCCAAGTACCATAAGTGCCGTAGCAAGCTTTGCACCACTTAATATCGCGAGTGAACCAAGCAAAAAACCAGCGAGCGTACTCCCAGATTCACCTAAAAATTGTTTTGCTGGGTTTACGTTATGAGGCAAGAAACCGATAAAGGCACCACAGACAACCGCGGCAAGGATTGCCATACTCGGCTGGTAATAACGTTGCGTTAGCGACAAGGCAATAATAAGTGATGCGCCAATAACGACTTGGCCCGTAACAAGACCATCAAGACCATCCATAACTTTCGTGGCATAGGTCACGCCTAATAACCAAAAAAATGCCAGAAGACTCGGTAATAATGCTATCCCACCAACAACGAGATACTCTAACGAAATAGAACCGCCAATAGGATTCGTGATATATTGAATAGATAGCCCAAAAAATACAGCAATAGCACTCGCAGCAACCGGAAAGATGATTTGATACTTAGCCGGCAAGTCATACCGGTCATCAAGTGCACCACCGATCAATAGGATGACCATCGCTATCATTAACCCGGTTATAGACCAATGCGGAACATTTACAAAAAGCGACAAAGCCCCAAATGCTATCAAAATAATAAGACCTATCCCCAGCCCTCCTAAGAGGGGCGTTGGTACGGTATGGATTTTGCGCCCACCCTTTGGATAATCTATCGCTTCAATACGACGAGCGAATCGCTGTGTTGCAAAAGCCAACGACCAAGACAAAAGCGCGCTCGCACCTCCCACGAGAGCTAGAATCAAATAAAGGGTTTCGCGATTCATAGTCTTATCTAACCCTGCCATTTATCTACACGCAAGTGTCCACCCTCTTCGAGTACAAGCGTGTCTTTACGTGATACCTCACCACGAAGTAATACGTCCGCAATTTCTGTTTCGACCTTATCTTGAATAAGACGTTTAAGCGGTCTTACGCCAAACTGCGGATCAAAGCCTTCGCGAGCGAGCCACTGCACTGCTTCGTCATCTGCTGTAAACCCAATACCCTTTGTCTGTAGGTTTTTTGCTAAGCGATTAATTTGAAGCCAGGTAATTTGTTCTACTTCGTCTAATGTAAGTGGACGGAATACAATCACCCCATCAAAACGATTTAAAAATTCTGGGCGATAGACGGTTTGTAATTCGCGTTCTAATAGTTCACGCTTAATAATATCCAGAGACTTTTCTTCTCTGACGGCTTGCTGAATATAACTTGCGCCAGCATTTGATGTAGCGATAATAATCGTATTTGTAAAATCTACCGTTCTACCAATACCATCCGTTAATCGACCATCATCAAGCACCTGTAAAAATAAGGAGAGTATATCTGGATGTGCTTTTTCGAGCTCATCAAGCAAGACAATAGAAAAGGGTTGTTTTCGAATCGCCTCTGTTAAGAGTCCGCCTTTATTGTCGCCAGGAGCTCCAATGAGACGAGAGACCGATGAGGCGAGTTGATATTCGGACATATCAAGACGTACTAAAAACGCTTCATCACCAATATATTCTGAGGCTAATGCTTTTGCGAGCTCGGTTTTACCTATACCTGTAGGTCCTAAGAATAAGAATGTTGCCATTGGACGACGCGCCTCACGCACATCAACACGTGCACGACGCATCGCTTGAGATACGGCTTTTACCGCCTCTCCTTGTCCAATTACACGTTTCTTTAAACGGTCCTCTAAACCGAGAAGCTTTTCTTTTTCGTTTGAGTTGATTGATTCTACAGGAATGCGCGTCTTTTCGTGGATGATTTGCGCGATATCTTCTTCAGTAACAAGGGCACCTGTACTGCGTTTGCGTTGCACAGAAGAAGCCGCCTCCGTCATAAGCTGAAGCGCGCTTTTAGGTAAACGTACATCTTTGATATAGCGCTTTGCTGAAGTATAGGCCTGCTCTAAGGCGCCGTAGGTAAAAAAGACTTGAGTTTTATATTCTATACCACCTGCTTTTGCCATTAATAACTCCATAACTTCTGCTTGTTCTGGCTCGGCTAATAGAAGCTTACTCATTTGTGCGCTGAGCGCATTTGGCTCAATAATCTCGGTCCAGGCACCAGGCGTTGTCGTCGCGAGCAACATTAAACGCCCTTGTGATAGATCAGAAGCCAAGATATCTGCAAGATCTATGCCATTTGTAGACGCACGTAATAACGCATCAATTTGTTGTAAAACAAGCAAAATATTGCCAGAGCTTTCTGCTTCTCGAATAAGCTCTAGCAATCGTTGCGGCGCATATGCAGGATCACCCCCCGCAAGAACATGCGCAACATCCACAACAACCATTCTCTTATCAAATAAAACAGCTGGCACATCTTCGATGACCATTCTTTGAGCGAGGCCTTCGACAAGCGCTCGTTTGCCAATACCCGCATCAGCGATAATCGTCATCGCGCGATGACCGCTTTCAAAACCTCTTAATAGCTGATCCATGTCCTTGTCTCTTCCAATGAGCGGAAAGAGATAATCAT
Organism: Candidatus Nomurabacteria bacterium; assembly: GCA_023898425.1. NCBI lineage: Bacteria > Candidatus Nomuraibacteriota > Candidatus Nomurabacteria bacterium. The sequence goes on along the minus strand of CP060222.1, from coordinate 335,591 downwards.
GACGTGCAGAGCGCGTTAAATCTTCACCATACTGATCCAAGAGTGGCGTTGCATGTGCAAGCATTGCACGATCCATTGATGCATCTGGCTTTAATTGCGCGAGCTGCTGAAAAGCGCGATGATCTTCGATAAGTTGCTCTTGTAATCGTAACCAATGAGCTACTTGCGAAAGTCTTTCAGGAGGAACACCTACAACATCTAATGCATCTCGAATCGAACCATCAACCTCTACCGCAGCTTGAAATAGATCTAATACACCAATCGTGCGTCGTTGATTTTCTCTGGCAAAAAGATAGGCGCGTAGTAAAACCTCACGTGTATTGTCCGACAAAACAGGCTTTCCATGATCCGCGTATTCTATACGCGCCAATAACTGACTGAGTTGCGCCTTCCAAGCTTCAAACGTTGTGCCGAGACGAGATAGAAGCGTGCCGCCCTGCGAAGAAGTGAGTGCCGCTGCAAATACATGTATCGGCGAGAGAAATGCACGCTCTTGCTTTGAGGATAAGTCATAGGCGAGCTGTAATATTTGCCAACCGCTCGTATCGAGGTATTGCGAAACCTCTCGGATATAGGGCGTTGCCGGAATATTTACTGCAAGCGGTGGGATGAGCTTTTGCGTATCAGACCACGTCACTGCACGGAAGACTAACAACAACGAGGCAATTAGCACACCACAGAACAAAAAACCAAACGTCGATCCAGAAACAATGAGACCTAATGAAAAAAGTGTTGACGGCATTGCCAATACCCAAACAAGGCCAATAAGACAAGCAAAAATACTTAATACAATCAATGCGACACTTATTTTTCGAGCAATAGCTTGAACGCGCCTTGTTGCAAAGAGTGATGGCTCAATAGCCTTTGACCAAACAAGTTGCTCAGTATTATCAACGAGCAATGCAAACTTTGCCCCTTGGCAATGCTGACAAAGGCTCCCTACTTCATCGGTAGGACAGTTTTCGCAAGGAATGTGTTGAATATCCATAGATCAAATTCGAATAAAGCCAAGTGCCGCCATACTATTTAAAACGAGCAATGCAACGACGAAAGCAGGGACAAAAAACCAGAGCAAGATGACAATAAAGTAGAGTAATATCGTGAAAAACAGTACGAACAATCTCCACAACAAAACAAGAAAACGCATCACCACACTTATCGCTCTACCCGTAAAATCATATTGACCATACATTGGCTGAAATAAGTGCTTGGACCAAGAACGTACTGCAAGCGAACGCCAACGAAACGAAAGTCGTTGTTGTGACCATGCAAGAATGCGCGTAAGCCCATCCGAATACCACCAAAAAAACGTTTTTGGTATAACGCCAAATAACTCTGAAAGAATAATACCGAAAGAAGATGTAAGTGGCGCTGACATACGCTGATTATAACAATAATCCTCCCTACACGCTATGAGGGAGGATTATCTCGGTGATTACGATTGTAACTACCGGCATGAGGGCGCCACTATCAATGAACAGTGACAAACTCATGCCCGAAGTTACCGTGCGACAGCTACACCTTCACGATTGATATCAACAAATTCCATACGTTCTGCAGCAACATACCCAAGACCGCTTACACGTGACTCAATGCTTCGAATAGCGCGCTTTTGCGCGACCTGGTCTTCAAGTGAAGCCACGGTCATACGCAAGCGATCGAGACGATATTCTTCATCACGTAAAGCAAATCCTTTTGTTGCTGTGTGATTCATCTGAAACACGTAAGAGACCATACCAATAACAGAAAGCCCAATGAGTAAATATACCCATGAACGTTCTGCAACATGCGCGAGACGCTTACCTAAAGGCAATGCTAAACCAAGCGCTTGCTGTGGCGAGCGTAGGCTATAGGCGTAATGCGCACGTGTATTTTGTATCATAGTGAAGGTTCGTTTTTTGATGCGATACGCAGCTTTGCACTACGTGAACGCGGGTTTTCGGTGAGTTCTTGCTCACCTGGTGTCAAAGGTCTTTTGTAGAGATTTGACCATTTTTCTTCATCTTTGAGCGCGAGTTTTACTACGCGATCTTCGATGGAGTGAAAGGAGATGATCGCCAAACGGCCATTAGGGGCGAGAATGCTATAAGCACTCTCGATAGCCTGTTTTAGCGACTGAATCTCATCATTAACTGCCATGCGTAAGGCCTGAAAGGTTCTTGTAGCTGGGTGAATGCGACCTTGTTCATAATTGGCTGGGACAGCAGCTTTGATAATCCCCGCGAGCTCAATCGTACGAGTAATGCGGGACACGCGACGCGCGTCGGCAATAGCCGTAGCAATTCTGAAGGCGAACTTTTCTTCGCCAAAGTTGCGGATCATTTCAGTTAACTCTGTCACCTTCCACGTATTTACAATGTCTGCAGCAGTTAAGCCGTCTTCATTTGCTTTTGGACCAAGCCTCATATCGAGTGGACCTTCGAGCTGAAAAGACAGACCTTTTTTCGGATCTGAGATCTCATCAGAGGAGAAACCGAGATCTAACAGAATACCGTCTACCGAGTTCACACCTCTTTCACGTAGGCTATCTGCCATGGCGCGAAAGTTTGCTTCTATCCCCTGCCATCGGTCGCCGTATTCAGTGAGCGTCTCCTTTGCTCTCAAAAGAGCTTGTGGATCAACATCAAACGAATAGACACGACCTGTTGGTGCTGAACGCTTTAACAACTCACGCGTATGCGTGGCGCCACCAAGAGTACCGTCAACATAGACACCGCCATCATGTGGTTCGAGGCCAAGCATGGTTTCCTCGAGCATCACAGCGATATGGATGGATTGGCTCATACTCCTAGATCGGTTAATCGTTCTGCAATGGCATTACCTTGCTCTTCGGTTTGACGAGCATAGGCTTCGTAAGCATCTTCGTCCCAAATTTCGAGACGATTATACAAACCAGCAACAACAACGTTTTTCTGCAACCCTGAATAGGTACGCAGATATTCTGGCAATAATACGCGACCCGCTTTATCGATTTCTGCTTCCATTGCACCGGCTAGCATCAAACGTGCAAAAGCACGAGTATCAGCCTGACCAAGTGGAAGCGCAGCAAGTTTTGCAGCAAGCACTTCCCATTCCTGTTTAGGATAAAGAAAGAGACTGCGATCTAAACCACGAGTGACGACGACACCCTCCGCGAGGGCAGCACGAAACTTCGCCGGAATAGACATTCGGCCTTTTTCATCGAGACTATGATGAAATTCTCCGATAAACATGCGCGTATAATTCGTGTTTTGAAATGTTCCCACTTCATCCCACGTATTCCCATTTTATACCACTTTGCTCCTTTTGTACAAAAAGCGTCACGAACAAAAAACCCGCTACCTTAGCGAGTTATTGCGTTCTGTTCTTGTTCTTGTGTATAAGTTATCTCCCACTTTTGCATTTAAACTCCCCAATCAGTGGTACATGATCACTAATATCTTGAGTATCACGCGAACGAACTTTGTGATTTTTTGCCATTAGTAAGCTTGAATAAAAGAAATAATCCGTCGTTCTATCGAGCTTAAAAAGATCCTTACGATTTGGAGCATAAGTATACCAGCGCTTTTTTTGCTTCCCTCTCGTTTCGCTCTTTTTTGGCAATAGAGCAAATGATTTTGTGAGATAATGGAGTTCTGTATGTGGGTTATAATACTCTGCTTGGTCATCTGCTAAAGATGCTCTCGCCTGGTCATTAGGTAGCAAATTGAAATCACCTCCAATGACCCACGGAATTTTTTGATCTGTCCTCTCTGTCAGCAAAGCTTTAATTTCTTTAACCTGTTTTGCCATCGTATTTGATCCCTGCGCATAAGCATCTAAATGCGTATTCATAACAGAAAAATGGCCGCCATCTGCGAAAGGAATACGCGCTTCTAATACACAACGCTTTAAATAAAATAGTCTAACGATCCAGAGTGCCGGCTTGATACTAAGCTGATATCGTTTCGCCTCATTGATCGAATATTTTGAAAAAATAACAAGCTTCATTCTCCACGGTCTCAAGATATGACGATGTGGATGAAATCCAGACTTTATGTAATAAGCAGAAGTGCGATACGGGTACTCTTTGAGCTTTTCTGCTAATTCTTCTTCTTGATCATGCATGCGTGTCCGCGAAGAACGTTCGTCAACTTCTTGCAGAAGCAAAATATCTGGGTCTTCAGCTTTAACAATTTTTACGAGATGGTTTTTATTACGTCGTAGCTCTGACTCTTCTACGGTAATACGCTTACCCTCGTTTAGCGGAAGATCAAAAAATAGACGTGATTTCTCCCACCAAAGAATTCTTGATTCCACGTCATGATTTTTAACACTTTACCCTTTGGAAGTTTTTTTTCTTTTGCATCAGATATAATTGCGCAATCTTCTACAGTTTTTGGATGATAGGAAAAGAAATACAAATAGAGTGCTAAAACAACAAGAAGCACCGCCATTGTTCCGAGCGTCCAACACAAAAAGAGCGATACCGCGATCATGCCGACAGTATACACTATTTACGCTTCGTTTTGGTAGATGATTTTTTACCAATAAATGCGGCGCTCCTTACTTTACGATGAAACGTAATAGCAAAACGATGCGATTCATCACGTACTTGCGTCAACAAATCAATATGCGGTTCTAATAATGTACATAAACTTGGACTCCGATCTGAGCAGATAAGATCCGTACGTTTACGCTCTGGCCCTTTTGCCATCCCAACAACAGGCACCTGTACGCCAAGTTCACGAACCACCTCCTCTACAGCATGCACTTGAGGCTTGCCACCATCAATCAATAATAGTTGCGGAAGCGGCCATTCGTCATGCTTTAAACGACGTGTAAGCACTTCTTTTAACGAACCAACGTCATTGGAACCCTCTACAGTTTTGATTTTAAACTTACGATACTGCGCTTTAGCAGGTGCGCCATTTTGAAAGACCACCATACTCGCCACTTGTGATGTGCCACTAATATGCGAAATATCATATCCTTCAATACGTCCATAAATATCAATCTCCCCTTCTGAACGCTTAATGGTACGCGCTTCAGGCTCATCACGCATAAGAAGTGCGATATCTTGTATATGTTCTAACGAGAAAAGTTGATTACGAATCTTTGCTGCCTCTTCAAACCTTTCTGCTTTGGCGAGCTTTGTCATTTCTTTGGTCAAACCTTTTACAATGTCTTCTTTTTTGCCTTCAAAAAACTTTATCAGATGACGTATGGTTGCTTTATACGTCTTTGCATCAATTTTACGAATGCATACGCCGGGACAACGACCTATTTGATAATCAAAACAGGCCTTCGCAACCCCTACCCCCTGCCCCCTTCCCACATTTGTGGAAGGGGGTTTTGGTGGCACACAAGTCGACCACGGAAAAACCTTACGCACCAAATCCAACGCCACGCGCAATGAGCGCGCTGAAAGATACGGTCCAAAAATGGCCAGCGAAGTTTTTTCTTCTTCTGGAAGTAGATCCGTTGCGCGCTTAAGAATTGGTCGTGGATATTCTTCATCCGTAATGACCAAATACATAAAGCTCTTATTGTCTTTTAGTAAGACATTGTACTTAGGCCAATAGTGTTTAATGAGGTTTGCTTCAAGAATCAATGCCTCAATCGCTGTGCCTTTTTCGATATAATCAATCTCACGCACCAGCGGTGTCATTTCTTGAATGAATGGCCCGTGTGGACGATCAAAGTGCTGTTGTACACGTCGCTTTAGATTTACCGCTTTGCCCACATACAAAACCTTCCCACGCTGATCTTTCATGAGATAAACACCTGGAGTATCAGGCAGAGCATCATTTTTGATGCGGATGTCAGAAGGTATCATATGAGGCTTTACCCTCCCCTGCGCTTCGCTGGGGTATCCCTTTCACTTCGTGAAAGGGAGGAAGTGGATTGTTCCTTACGTTTATCTCAAAAGAGATGAACGGATAAAAAATATATTCGGCTAACCTAATCCCCTTTTTCACGAAGTGAAAGAGGTGCCGCGCGACGAGCGTCGGCGGAGAAAGCGTTTACTTTTTACTCACCTTTCCCATTATCCAATAGGACAAAGGAACAAAAACATAAGGTGTTGCCCAAAGAAATGCCGTCATTGCAAGCTCTGTACCCTTAAAAACGCTGTCACTTCCTGTTACTAATTGATAGATGCTAACAATCCACAATGCAGGCAATACAACTAATAGCTTTACCATTGATGTAAAAGCCTCAAAGCCAATAGCAAATGCCTCTGACACCGGCAAACCAGGCGCTGCTTTATTGACGTAAATAACGACATTAAAGATCGCAAAAATCAAAACCAATAAAAGCCATATTCCTGCGCTATAAAGCCATTTTTGCGTATTGGTGAGTGTCTTTTTCGTTATTTCTTGTGTCATATGCATTTAGTATAGCGTAAAATTAGTAATTACGGAGCTTAGCGCTTCTTTAACACCTCTTTCAAATACTTACCCGTCCAGCTTTTTGGATTCTTGGCGACGTCTTCTGGTGTGCCTTGAGCGACAATGGTGCCGCCTTTGTCACCACCTTCTGGGCCCATATCAATAATCCAATCGGCATTTTTAATGACGTCGAGATTATGCTCGATAATTACAACCGTATTACCGCGCGAAACAAGACGATGAAGCACCTCGAGCAACTTACGAATATCTTCAAAGTGAAGACCCGTTGTTGGCTCATCGAGAAGATAGAATGTTCTGCCCGTATCACGTTTTGCGAGTTCACTAGAAAGCTTAATGCGCTGTGCCTCTCCACCAGAGAGCGTGGTTGCACTTTGACCAAGCTTTAGATATCCCAAACCCACTTCTTCGAGGATTTTCGTACGGTCATGAATCACAGGGATATCACGGAAGAATTTACTCGCCTCTTCGATCGTCATATTGAGCACGTCAGAAATATTCTTCTCACGATACGTCACCTCAAGCGTCTCACGATTAAAGCGCTTGCCCTTACACACATCACAAGGCACATACACCGTTGGCAAAAAGTGCATCTCAATCGCGATTTGTCCATTACCTTCACAATGCTCACAACGACCACCCGCGACATTAAAAGAGAAACGCCCTACTTTATAACCGCGAATACGCGCCTCAGGCGTGAGCGAATAAAGCTCACGCACATGATTCCAGATACCCGTATAGGTCGCTGGATTCGAACGCGGAGTTCGTCCGATAGCGCTTTGATCCACATCAACAACTTTATCAATCCAATCTAGTCCTTCGATACCTCCGTGTGCACCTGGTTTTGTTGTGGCGCCATTAAGATGTTTGGCGAGTTCGCGATACATCACATCAATAAGCAAGGTAGATTTACCAGAACCTGATACACCCGTTACACACACCATGCGACCAAGAGGGATCTTGGCATTCACATTCTTCAAGTTATTTTCTGTTGCTTTCTTTACTTCTAAAAATGCCTTACCCGCTGGACGACGTTTGTGTGGATAGCTGATCGTTTTATCGCCACGTAAATAGGCACATGTTAAGCTATCTTTATTTTGCAAGACGCCTGGCATAGCACCTTCGGCAACAATTTCACCACCATGAACACCAGCACCTGGACCAATATCCACCAAATGATCTGCTGCATGAATCGTGTCTTCATCATGTTCAACAACGATAATAGTATTGCCAAGATCACGTAGCTTGATGAGCGTATCGATCAAGCGTTTATTATCACGTTGATGCAAGCCAATGGTTGGCTCATCTAACACGTACAAAGCACCCACAAGATGCGAACCAATTTGCGAGGCTAAACGAATACGCTGTGCCTCTCCACCAGAAAGTGTCCCTGCGGTGCGATTGAGCGTGAGATATTCTAAACCAACATCCAATAAAAAAGAGAGGCGCGAAATCACCTCGCGCAATACTGGCTCGGCAATGGCCATTGCTGTTGGATCAAGAGACAATTTCAAAAAGAAATCCGCCGCTTCATTAATAGGAAGATTTGTTACTTCGACAATGCTCTTGCCATCAATCCAGACAAAGAGGCCCTCTTTACGCAAACGCGCGCCGTCACATTCTGAACATTTTTCGTCAGAAAAAAGCGACTCTGTGCCAATACCATTACATGTCTGACAAGCACCATAAGGTGAGTTAAACGAAAATAAACGCGGCTCGATTTCTGGAAAAGCAAAACCATCGTCTGGACAAGAAAATTTTGCCGACATCATCACTTCGGTTGAGTCATCCATAATAACCGTCACGGTTCCATTAGCACGATCTAGCGCAGATTCCATTGCTTCGCTCAAACGTGATTGCAAGCCTTTATTGTTGGCGATTGGCCATCCAAGCGGGATGCGATCCGTTACTACCTCAATGGTATGACGGTCATAACGCTCAAGATCAATCGGTTGACGAAGACTATGCCACTTACCATTAACACGCACTTCACTAAAACCCGATTCAAAAAGATCTTGAAGAAGTTGATGGTATTCGCCTTTACGTCCACGAACAACTGGTGCAAGAATCACTAACTCATTGGTGAGTTTTGCATTCTTTGCACTTTTCTTTGGTTTTGCATCACCGATGGCTGTGGTAGCAGCCCCTGCATGGATCTCATCTGTTTTCTTTAGGATGCGATCAACCATTTCATCAACCGTCATCTTTTGAATCGGCTTTTGGCAAACCGGACAATGCGGCTTACCTGCACGTGCATAAAGCACACGTAGATAATCGTAGATTTCGGTAATCGTTGCCACCGTAGAACGAGGGTTTGCTGAGTGCGCTTTTTGATCAATCGAAATAGCTGGTGATAAACCCTCGATCTCATCAACATCAGGCTTATCCATTTGCCCCAAAAATTGACGGGCATATGCCGACAAAGACTCCACATAACGGCGTTGACCTTCGGCAAAGATCGTATCAAAAGCCAAAGAGGACTTTCCTGAACCAGAAAGTCCCGTAAATACGGTCATTTTGTGACGTGGGATCTCAAGAGAGATATTCTTAAGATTGTGTTCGCGAGCACCGCGAATGATGATTTTGTCTTGCATAACGCAGAAAGCCGCCCTTTTTCTGAGCGATAGGCCGAGTATAGGCTAACTCCCCTATTCTATCAACCGACAATATGAAAGAATACCTATCTATGGAAATTCAAGACCTTCCCAAAATAACTGCTTCAAAACAGGACTTTAGTTGTCCCTTTTTTACGGTGCGTCATGACTCTTTGCAACATCCTGGTGATGGGAGTTCTGAGTACTACGTTATTGAGTTTCCAACGGTCGCAGCTGTTATTGCAGAGCATGAGGGTGAATTTTTATTCGTCTCACAATACCGCCACCCTATTAGAGAACGTACCGTTGAATTTCCAATGGGACGCGTTGATGAACATGAGCTTATAGAAGAAGCCGCAAATCGCGAATTACAAGAAGAATCCGGCTTTCGTGCTAATAGTCTTACTCGCCTCTTTACGCTTGTGTCATTTGTTGGACAGGCTGATCATCATATTGAGTTCTTTCTTGCAAAAGATCTTGTCGAATCAACAAAACAAGCTGATCCGGGTGAATACAACCTCACGACACAATGGATGAGCCCCGAAGAAATTGATGACGCTATCACTCAAGGCATCATCAACCACTCTGAAACAATAGCCGCTTGGTACAAGTTCAAACTTACACAAAAATAAAACCCACCAATTGGTGGGTTTTATTTTACTTACGAATTTCTCCCGTATACACAGCTTCAAACGCTGAACCTTTGATATTTTTTAATTGGTTGAGTTCGTCATCATTCCAGCGATCGTCTGTTGCTCCTTGAAAGTACCAAGGCGAGCCATTGTCTGCGACAATCAAGCCGTATTCTTTCATGGCTTGAGCAACAATTTTTGCCGAACCTGTTAAACCAGAAATGTCATAATCTTTTTTCAAACGTAGACGCAATCCCATCGGTGGCAAATTCGCATCATTTGATCCTGCGTGATGTGTTGCTGGCAAAATGTGCCCTGCCTGACTTCTTGGTACGGTAACACGAATAGCGTGAGTGATTTTACCTGCTGCTATTTCGTCATAACGCACCAGACCGTTAAAAATTGGAAGACCTGCTGCATCAGCACTTGTCCAACCCTCTGGCCGTAATGCACCCGTTCTCAAATCCCACTTTGCGCCTGAGTCAGCATTCCAGCCCGTTGTTGTTTTTACTGCTGCGTAGAGCTCATAAAGCATACAAGCGTCTTTATCTACAACGAGCACATGTCGATCGCTCCCACCTTCTACACGTGCATTTGGTGGGATCGGAAATGGACCAGCATCACTCTCATCGCCATACGCCGTGTAGTTTATGGCGACCTTAGGCGTATTTGCATCAACCGTTGTATAAGGGATGCCATAGCTCTGATTTTCTCCAAAGTCTGGATGTAACGATGCAGAAGACCCTATCGCATTAATATAGGTCGCGGATTTTTCATGCACCGTTAAACCGTCGACGCGCTGATTCCAGGCATTACTCGCAGGAAAGACGGGACATCCTTTAAACATTGTGCTCATCGTAACGGGAGCAGGTGGTTCTGGATTTGGAATGCCCTTATACCATTGATAGAGCGTCTTAACGGCAAGTTGATCGTCTAAGACATAATCTGATGAAGAGTAGACCGGCTCACCTACCGAATAGTTCACAAAAAAAGCATCTGCAAGATCATGGACTTTTTTTGCCCAATCATCTCCATACAGTTCTTGTGCAACACCCTCGGTACCCAACCAATGCAATACACCCTGCTTAGCAACGACGTAGACTTTTGGATCACTTTCGATCTTTACAAGTTGCGTACCTGGTCGATACGCGATATTGCCTCCAATTTGATACGAAGCCAATTCGCCATCTGTTACGAGCTGTACAGTTGAAAAATCGATATACCAACTCTTATAGATACGTTCATTTGGAAAGACATAACGCTTACCATCCAATACATAATAAACAGCGCTATTATTTGGACTTTTAATGAGGACATCCTGAAGCGCCGCCTTTACCGGGAAAAATGGCAGAACCGACAGAAAAAGAGAAAAAAGGCTTATCTTGGCAATTATTTGCTGTATAGAGCGAGACATATACCTATATAATAACATATCTTGCATTGTTAACAGAGCGCTAGACAAAAATACTATAATATGCTAGCCTTTGGCGGCGTACCTTTTTACGCTGGAGGATAGGATGCTACAGACAACCGTAAACAAAAACAGCTACCCCGCTCTCGTGTCGATCTCGGAGTACGAGACGAGAGGCTACGTCATGGTCTTCGCCTGCACCAAGACAGGCCTAATGCTACCGCTAGATGCAAGCGGCAAGATCTCGGCCTCTCATCCGTTTCTCTCTGCAGAAATCGGCCCCATCAATTGCCTCAACGGGGACGAGTACACCGAGATCCTGAACAAGCGGGTTCGAGCGATCGCACGAGCGATCATCGAGAAGTCCTCGCTTCAAGAGGTCCACGTGCCGCGCAAGGGCCAAATGGCCAGCGCCGCCGCCATGACCAAGCTAAAGAAGCGCGACAAGAACATGAAGATCTACCAGATCATGCTTCTGCGAGCTGAGGTCGAAGAGGTACCCGACTACATCCACGTGCCCTATGAGGGACTCTCGAAGAACGAGCGGCTCTGCCCGATCATGAAGGATATCATCGAACAGCTCGAACACTTCGAATGCTTCGAAGACTTCGCCTCGAGAATTGAGGACGAAGAAGACTGAACTGAAGCGCTCACGCGCCTTGACCCTCGACTAACCTCGAGGGTCTTTCATTTTTTTTACTATTCACTTACTGATACTGAGCGATGATAATCCATAAACTGCACCACTGCTTCATCAAGTCGCACATCACGATTTGTAACCGGCTTCGTTAATGACAAGCCCTCTAAACTTCGACAACGACTAAGCGCAACATAGGCCTGCCCCGAAGCAAAAGCTCCTTGTCCAAAATCCACTACCACATGATCAAAGGTTTTGCCCTGACTTTTATGAATGGTTACTGCCCATGCCAACCTCAATGGTAATTGTGTAAAACTCCCAACAGCCTCTTGCTCGATAGTTTTTGTCTCATCATTGAGGACGCTTTGATAGAGGCTCCACGTATGTGGACCTACTGCCACGGTCTGACCATCATCTAATCTTACAAGCACAAAAGATGTGCCTTGCTCATCAGTGTCAAAACCTTCGACCCAGCCCAAGCTTCCGTTTACAAAACGACCAAGCGGATCATTTGCGATACACATCACACGCGCTTGTTTTTTTAATAGCAAAACTGAGTCTGTTGGTGTCTCATGGCGTTCAAAATCACCATTCAATAAACCATCAAACGACTTCTCTTCACCTTTGAGTTTTTTTAAGCGCGTTGTGTTGATGGTGTCCGCATCCACATTGCGTGTAGTGAGTGTAATCGCGTCTTTGGGAAGTGTTGCTCCAACTACGGCATTGAGCTCTTGCATGTCGTTCTTTGTAGCAGAACGATGACGAATACCATTTAGTAGATGAATAAATCTTTCATCTTTTTGGCGATAGATTTTTGTAAGTTCGATTAAACAAAACGCTTCGGCATCAAAAATCTGTCCCATGACTTGTGAAGAAAAAAAGTATGGCGTTGGATAAACAGCACCAAACGCTTCACGATCTCGTGTGGTTACCACGGGTGGAAGCTGATACATATCCCCCACCACAACCATCCGAACACCACCAAAAGGACGCTTGTCATTGCGTGCTATTCGCAAAAAAACGTCCATACAATCCATAAGATCGGCGCGCACCATCGAGATCTCATCAATAATGATGAGATTGATTTTGCGAAATATCCCCACACTTGAACGCGTCTTTGCTTCTACCTTAGCTTTCTCTGGGGTGACATTTGGTGAAAATCCAAAAAAACGATGGATCGTTTGCCCGCCAACGTTTAATGCGGCGATCCCCGTAGGTGCAAGTACCGGTACAAACTCAGGCGTTTCTAAAAGAAATTGCTGTAATAATGTACTTTTACCCGTCCCTGCTCGACCGGTAATCATGGTAAAGGCTCCTCCGTGATGCAATTGCTCAAGCGCTTCTTCAAAGGCTTCTGTGCGTTCGAGTTTCATTGGCAAGAGGATACCTGCCCGCTATCCGAAGGTAAAGGTATACGCCTCTAGGCCCGCCTCTGGAACAATGAGCTCAAGATCATGGGACTCGTTTTTACCTGTTGAACGAAAGAGTGAATAGAGACGTTCTTCTTGTACTCGAAGATAGCTTTTGCCATCACGAAAGAAAATATCTTCACCGGCTTGTTGTTCAGTTAATGACTTTCCATCAAGTAACACTTCTACATCTTGTCCTTCGGCACTTGCGGCGACGAAATAAACTTCTGACGCATCAAAACGATAAGCAATTTGACTTTGCGTTGCTGAACTTACGGCAAAATCCGGCTGGATATCCCACGTACCACCAAGCGACAAGGCATTAAGCTTAAGAGGCTTCGTAATAACTCCATTTGCGATACCACTCACACCCGTAGGCGATGTAATGAGAGTACGATTACGCGCTGATCCAAAATACGTTTCTGGACTTCGTGAATTAAGAACATCACTCTTATCAAGATCACTTACTTTCGCTTTTACTTTTAGTAATTCTTGGATCTTCATTTCTGTTTCTTCGTACTGACCTTCGCCGATATGGTCATAGACAATGTTTCCGTCTAAATCAATCAAATACTTACGCGGCCAATAGCTGTTTTGATAGGCATTCCACGTACCGTAATCATTATCCATGACAACAGGAAACGTAATACCGTATTTTTTCATTGCCTCAACCACATTCTCACGCTTCTTTTCAAAAGCAAACTCTGGCGTATGAATACCTACAATCACCAAACCCTGATCTTTGTATTTGTCATTCCAATCGTTGAGATACGGAAATGTACGAATGCAATTAATACAACTATAGGTCATGAAATCAACCAAAATCACTTTCTTGCCAATGAGATCTGCGATCTGAAAGGGTTCCGTGTTTACAAAACCTGAAGGATTCGCGATCTCACGATAGCGAGGATAATTTTTCATTGAAACCGGTTCATTATCTGAAGCCTTTTCTTGTGGTAACGCTTTTTCTAAAAGCTTTTGTTCGACGTTTGTGATATTGAAGTATCCCTTCTCAAGTAAGTAAGCTTGTAGTTTTTATCAGTGCCTGTCAGTATAAAAACACCAACAATAAGAAAGAGAATACCTAAACCACGCTTAAACCACCCGTTTGGATCAGCCGCCCATGCAGCACCACGCGTAAACTTTTGCCCAAGCAAACTAACGAGAAACAATACCAAGCTCAAACCAAGCGCGTAGGCAATGAGATACAATGTTCCTTCTGCCAAGCTCCTCGGTAATACTGTTGCCAAGATAAGAAAATACGTTGGCGAACAACTAGAAAACACCGGTCCTAGCGACATACCAATTAATACATCTCCCCACCGAGAAGATTTTTGCGCAGACTCAGCAAGCAATTCTTCTGACTTAGCTGTAAGTTTAAATTTCAAACTAATACGATCCCAAGTAGAAGGAAAAACGCTTATTAGTCCAAATACGATAATAATGACGCCCGAAATAATACTCCATGTTTCTTGCGGAATATCAATAAACGCTGTACTAAACTTCAGTAATAACGTGAAAAGAACAATAGACATCGCTAGCGAAGCCGTTATCAGAAACGGGCTTCGTTTTTTTGTACCTTGCGCTGCTCCTCCAATAATGATCGGCAGCAATGGGAGTACACACGGCGCAAGCACCGTAAGTACACCAGCGATAAACGAAATGAGGAGCAGCGCCATAGAGTTATTTATTTAACGTTTTTCACGACATCGCTTAGCGAAGGGCTACCGCTCCATTTTGTGATCTGATTGCCCTGTGCATCAACCTGAACAAAGGTATGTTGATAGGTTACGCCATACTTCTTTTTCAAATCTGTGGCTGTATCATAGTCAACTTTAAGAATCGTTGTGTTGTATGGGATATCACCCAAGCGCGACACAATATCTGCATCTACCGCTTTACACGAAGGGCACCAGCTCGCCTTAAAAAACAAGACAACTTTTCCATCATTTGCAAGATCGAGTTTATCAGCTGAGTAGTCTTCATAGGTACCTTTGCGCATCATAACGCCTTCTGCCTCTTTCATCATGGATTCATCCTTCATTACACCATCTTGTTTCATGGCATCGTCCTGCTTCATAGCATCACTTTCATCTTTCATCATTGAATCACCTGTTTCTTTCATGACGCTATCATCTTTTTCTTGCATCATCGCTTCATCCTGCTGCATGACTGAGGTATCATTGTTAGGTGTATCTTGACCAGGAAGTCCGCAACCAGCGCCTGCTAATACCAATAGAAGAGCAAGACCCATCAAACCAGAAAATGTTTTTGTCATAATGTGAAGAAAATTAATTGTAAACCTTACTTTACATTCTACGCGAATCAAAAAAGATGTAAAGCTCTCTTTACATCTTTTTTGTGGATAACTAGCAATGCTTTTCTAAGGCGATACGAGAAATTAATTTACTCAATACCATAACAATCAATACCATGAGCAGCCACGGATCTAATTGATGTTGTAGTGATTGATAGATAATGGCACCAACGAGCACGGCACACCCAGAGAGAAAACCAAATCGTCCGGCCATCAAGCGATGATGCATGTCGCGCTCATCACCATCAGACTCACGCCAGATGAATGCAGAAAAAACAACAAAGGCTACGATAAAGCCTACAAGTACCATACTCATAAACATCGTGGGCATCCAAATTGCTTGCAATGGATTCAAAAATAACAATGTTAATCCAACAAGAAAGACAGAGAGGGCAATCTCTAAAACAAAAGGCTTATTTTTCATAGACAATAGTAAAGATATCATGAACAGACTTCTTAAAACATTTAGCAACCTTTAATGCTAATAAGACCGAAGGAGTGTAATTACCCTTTTCGATCGCAATAACGGTTTGACGACTAATGTCGAGTTTTTCGGCTAGCTCTTGCTGAGTCCACCCACTGGAGAGTCTCAGCTCGCTTACCGTATTCACAACAGACTCCTTCATATGTTAAGGAAGGCTAGCAAGACACAATAATTATGTAAAGCAAACTTTACTTTACATGATTCTTTAAAACCCGCTAAGATCCAGAAGGAGGCATCCTCATGAATATTGCTCAGTTGTACGAAATTGTATCGAGTAAGTACGTTTTTCATCGCGATACGTACCCAGCGCTCAAAGACATCAACGCAGGAGAGCCTTCGCACCGTGCCTTTGCTCTCAATCATGCGCTTTTACACACCATGAAGCAGGTGGGAAAACTTGCCACGATCGCCGAAGCCTTTGATCACACCAATACATTCGACGACAATGCCAAGGCGATGATTCGCGAGGCATCAGCAAAACTCATTGTTAACGCCATCCAATTCGCCGCTCATTTTGACATCGATCCCGCAAGTTTAGAGACCGCTATCCAAGAATCCCTAAGCTAACTCAACCATAAACAACAGCTGATAGACCGCTTACCAAGTGGTCTATTTTATTTAACGCGTTTAAACGTATACACACGTTTCAAGAGATTTTCTGACAACGTTAATATATCTCCTTCAATACGAAATTTAAGACCCACCGCAAGATCTTGAATCAAAACACCTTCAACCTCACTAGATAAGCCAGCGCAATACATTAGTGTTGAAACAAGCTCATCTGCAACAAGAACATCTTCGATAAGACCGTAGTTACCCCCTATCGTATTGCAAATCTTGCCACTAATGACACCCTCTTCAAAAGTAAATCTCCAACTCTGTGCAGAAACATCTTGCACAACCATTTTGCTTTTTTGAAACGTATCCATTTGCCATGTGCCTTCAATACCATCATTTTGCGCAGCGGGCTGCTGTACAGGATTATTTTGTGACGGAACAACAGGCGCTTTAGCCACCTGACATCCTGCGCCCGTCAACAAAAGTAAAGCAAATAAAGCAAGGGATTTTTTCATGAGTAGTGAGGCAAGAGAATAAGAATTTCTTAACTATAGCAAATTAACCGCTCTTTATCTGCCTTTGTCATCTTTTTTATCTCTGCTTCACGTTTGCGTGCTGCGGTAGCCGTTTTATGCTCTTCTGCGTAAACAAGCTCGACAGGACCACGTCCACGCGTATATTTTGCTCCTGTCCCATCATTATGTTTCTTCATACGTGTGTCGAGATTATTCGTCATTCCGCAATACAAAGAACCATCACGACAACGCAATAAATAAACAAACCAAAGTGAACTACCCTCGCCCCTTCTGAACCCCCCTGCCCCCACGCTTGTGGGGGTTCTTATAGACTTCATAGAAACATCTTAACGCTTCTTTGGTGGATTCGCGATAGCGATAGATTTTAACGCCCACACCTTTGCTAGTTCATGATCTTCGAGCGCTTCTTCTGGCAATGACCAATAGTTTAACGTGGCTACTTCGCCATCTTTCATTGGGTAGGAAAAAACTATACTCCCAGCTTCTTTGAATTCTTCTTTTAATGCTTCATCTGCCTTTAAGTAAAGCGTTCCGTCATCAATTATCGCAAAGAATCTTCCAGCAGAATACAAACCGTAGGCGCCAAACATTCGGCGATGCGTTAAAGCTGGTAAACCAGCAAGTAGATCGTTGATAACGAAATCTACGAAGGGACTTAGTTGAGACATAGACCTATGATTCTTGATATACGATCGTTCGTAATGTCTCTGACTTCATTGAACACGTATGTAAATTTGGCAATGTTTTGAGCGGGATAAGAACATTCTTTATAGGCGAATGCAAGATTTTTCGCATCCCGTAACGTGACTTGCGTTGCAATAATGACGAAGCCATCAAACTTTGATCCCAAGGACAATAAATATTCGTGAGAGACAGTGTTCCTAATGTTAATCGATCAATAACAAGGTCATGCTTAACACGTTTTTCATGCTCAATATCAGCCTGCACAAAATAGATATTTTTGACGGTTTCTGGAATGCCGAGCGTATTCATCATCTCCAATACATAACGACATCCTAATGAATGACAAACAATGGTTTCAATAACATTATCTTCTAAGAAAGAATAAAGCTGCTGTAATCGTTCTAGCTCAAGAATGCGTTGCTCTTCTTCTCGATACAGCGCAAGTAAGGGCAATCCCATCATTATTTGAGATAGCGAAAAATACCGCTCTATCCCCCAACGAAATACCTTCACTTCACCGCGATCCACTCCGTTCTTAAAAGCAGTAAAACCAGCATCTGCAGGCATCGCTGAACGAAATACCGAAAACGTCGCCTCAGTGGCAAAACCGGGGATTAGAGCGATATTCGGTAACGTTTTCTCCATAGATCAATCCTAGCGCTCTCCAGCAGAATAGTAAAACCCCGCTCTATGCGGGGTTTTACTATTTAACCTCAAAAGCAACAATGTTATTCACGTAGACTCTGGTTGAAGGACCAAAGAAGCCTGTGCCTTGTGTGAGATTGATTGGTGTAAGAATTTCTTCTTTGTGTGCATTTTGATACTTGATGAGCGCATTATATGTTAAAGCGCCAAATCGTTCTGTTTCAAATCCTGGAGCACCTGGACCAATGTCGGCGAGTGTAAAGCCCTGTTGATTTAAGAATTGCTGGAGTCTTTTTACATCAGAGCCGGTATCACCTAGTCGAAGATCGTTGTTAAACCTAATAGGTGTTTTAGTAGCAGCTTCTGGAGGAGTTACAGGTTTCTGTAAAGAACAGGCGAATTGCGCATCAACAAATGCCTTGGTCGAAGGACCAAAGAAGCCTGTGCCTTGTGTGAGATTGATTGGTGTAAGAATTTCTTCTTTGTGCGCATCTTGATATTTGATGAGCGCATTATGCGTGAGAGTGCCAAACCGCTCTGTTTCAAATCCTGGAGCACCTGGGCCAATGTCGGCGAGTTTAAAGCCCTGTTGATTTAAGAATTGCTGGAGTCTTTTTACATCAGAGCCGGTATCCCCTAATGCCAACAGCCTTGCAAAAGGGTTCGCGCGACAAACCGGAGTTTCTGTCGGCTTTGGCGGAGGAACGAGCTCCGGCACCACCCCAGGGATATCCGTTGGTGGAGGAGTTATTAAACCCACAGTAGGCAATGGATTGTTTTCGCTTAATCCACCGCCGCCTATAACGCCCGTTGTTGAATCTACAACGGTATAAACATTGAGCGCAGGTATTAATGCTGAAACAGTATTACCAGCATTATCCATAAGTGTCTCAACAAATGAGACAGACCCGGCAAAAGATCCGGCGATTACCGTATGTGGGTTTCCTGTGACGGTTGCTGTTGAACTCCCCGTGAGAAGCGAGAGGTCGAGCGATGTAGTATCTGTGTCCGGAATCGTAGCCGTGCCCGCCGTATAGTTTAGCGTGTCTCCCACATTCACTAAACCATTATTTGTCTGATCAACAGCAAAGGCCAAAGACCCTGTCGCAGAAAATATCGGTGCAACCGTATCAATGCTAATAGTGCTTGAATCAATCGTGGCGGTATCAGTCGTTATCTGGTTTCCTGCATTATCCGTAGCTGTTACAGCAAAGGCATAAGAGCCGTCATCCACAGACCCGGGCGTAAGAGTAACAGATGTATTGTTTGCTTGAGTTGCAGATCCAAAAACACCTGAGGCGTCCCATGTAATACTATCACCATCATCACTGACAAGCGCGGCATTTAAACGAATCTCATCTGGAGCAATACCATTGCCATTGAGCGCAGCAACACCCAAAACACCATTATCTACAGCAATTGATAGGTTTGAGGCGCTGAATTCAGGAAGGATAAGATCGATGGTTAATCCATCTGTGTTTAAAACAGGCCCCGTAGTAACACCGATATTACTTGCGGTAACAGATACATGCGCATCTACAACATCAATCGCTTCTTCACCGAGGTTGAGACACGCTTCATAGATATCGTCCCCCGCGGTTCCGCCGCACGCCGACGTATCCGTCATAGGCGTAAGATTGCTACCCCCAAATACAGAGAGATCCGCATATACCGAAGTAAGACTCACTGCTTGTATATCCCCTGCTGCTGAAGCATCCCAAGTAACCGTAATACTATCTCCGACGATATATGCCCCACCCGTACCAGAGCCAGCGGTAATAGCAATATTACCAGACGTCACAATTGGTGGAGGAAACTGGTATCCGTAATCCGCATCATTATAATCTTGACCAATAATGGTATGAATCAATTCTGGTTCAGCATTTCCTCCAGTTTTTGATGCGCTCGAGAGAAGGTTACTTGCGTCTGTGATATCTACCCAATAGTCTCCGGCAGGAAGACCGATAAAATCATACTGCCCGCTTCCTGATGTAATGGTCGATCCAATAAATGTATCATCTAGTTCAAATACACCAGGGTTCACACCATCATCGCTATAAAGAGAGATAGTGACGCCATTAATACCTATTTCGGCACCCCCATCATCAACGCCATTTCCATTGACATCGCTCCAGATCTTGTCGCCAATCGTAACAGGCAAAACACCGAGCGTAAAATAATCCCCATCGTTAAAAGAAACGTTTTGGAATGTGACTTTTCCGGAGTTAAGTGTATCTCCGGAGATAATAGGCGCGTCGCTAAAATCTGTATCCGTATCTTTTAGTAAGACATACCCTCCAGGAACACCCCCTGTTAAGCCCAGTGCAGCAACATCAAACATGACATCAACCGTGCCTATGTCATTTGTTTTTTGTATGCGCCATACACGTGTTGTACGCGAAGCAAGTGCCGCAGGCATGGCTGCCGTTGACTGAGTTATTGCGCCATCATCATTACCCCAAAGCAAGAAATCTCCATCGTCTTGACTTGAAGCATTACTCACAGTAATGAGCCCGTCTCCACTCTGTGATTTGGATATAAGTTGATTTAATGCTGAAACATCGTCACGCCCAATACCGGCAACATCATTAAGATAGCCAGCCATGGTAGAACTATTCCAAATCGTAAGACTTCCAGAATCAAGATAATCTCCTACTTTATGAATACCGTATTTCAGCGCAAGATAGGACTCAATACGATCTACCTCATTTTGCGTTTGTGTGTCATTCGCATAATAAATCACTTCCGCAATCTCCCCATCGTAATAAATATTGTTTCTGCCAGCATCAAAAGCATTGGCCTCAGAGCCATCGCCAATAAATCCATAGCGCTTAGTATTCGTGCCTAGGGCACTTCCATTAGATTCTCGATTAGAGGCGAGATCTTGCGCGCCATTAATACGCAAAATCGTGTCATTCGTAAGCGCACCATCGTAGATAAATACACCTAATTGTGGTCGATCATTGTTAAGATTTGGTGTAGCTCCGCTATTATCTCGAGTTGCCGCCCCTCTATAAGAAGCGCCTAAACGACCATTATCACCACGCAGATAAAAATCAAAGTAATCACTCCGATCAAAGTCAAGAAACGCCCAATTTCTGTTATAGCTATTACCACTAAAATCTGTTTTAAAAACGACGTAGGCCGCCAGATTATCAATGGCATTTATCCCCTGATAATTTAGATCTTTGATCGCACAATATTCATTAGAGCCGTTAAATGTAAGCGCCGGGTTAAAATTGATTTCATCAATCATTAACTCAGGCCCATTAGAACCTGGAGAGCTTCTTGTACAATCATAATTATTATCACTAAAATCTGCCCAATTTGAAACATTCGTCGTACCTGTAACTCCTTCATTAGCCTTAAACCACAATTGCAGACCATCTGAAACACCCCCAGGCGTATAGAGTGGTGCAGCCTTTACTACTGGCGCAGAAAAAATAAATTGCTGAAGAGCGAGCGCAACAAGAAGAAGCCACGCGATACGTCTAGAAAAAGAAAACGAGCCTACCATACATAAGCATCCTACCATACCGTTATCCCTCCGTCAATCATAAAACCCCGCTCTATGCGGGGTTTTGTAGGATGAAGAAACCTTTTATTTACGCACCGCCTTCACGATCGCAAGCAAGATAACGGCACCGATAACAGCAACGATAGTGCTGTAGAGATTGAACCCTGTTACGCCACTTTGACCTAAAAATTGCATCACATAACCACCGATAATTGCACCGATGATACCAACTACGACGTTCAATACAATTCCTTGTTGACCATTCGTATTCATAATCATCGAGCCAATCCAGCCAGCGATACCACCAAGAATAATCCACAAAATGATACCCATAGAAAATGAAGGTTATGGCTTTTAGAATAAACCCATTTAGATGGTACCATAATACAACAAAATACGTTGAAAATACGCTTTACTTGCCTTTACTCGTGTTTTTCGATATGATCCGGCCATCTTTATGAGGCGTCACGCTTCATGAGATCGGTCTCAAAAGACCTGGTAAAAGGCCCAAAGACAGTGGAGAGGTCGCATAGTGGCCTAGTGCACTTGCTTGGAAAGCAAGCATACCTTCATCGGTATCGGGAGTTCGAATCTCCCCTTCTCCGCCAGTACAAAATCCGCCGAAAGGCGGATTTTGTAGTTTTGGTGTAAACTATTATCGTATGCCACAAATCAACTACCTTGCCGTCTTTTTAGCGGCTGTCGCGGCCATGGCCGTCGGTTCACTTTGGTACTCGCTTAAATCACCAACAGGAAAAATTTGGCTCAAAGAACTAGGGTTTAAAGAACCTACCGCCGAAGAACAAAAAAAGATGGCTTCAGCCATGATGAAGAGCATGTCGATTTATTTCATCGGCGTTATGATAACGATGTATGTGTACTTTCACATGCTTGCCACTTATCAAACCGTTACCTACTCAATGGCTCTTCAAGGTGCTTTTTGGACTTGGCTCGGCTTCTTTGCTGCTCCAGGCATGTCCCCTGTCGTCTTTGAGCGCAAAAGCTGGAAGCTCTTTGCGGTAAATCAAAGCTATAATCTTGTTCTCCTCATTATCGCTGCACTGATTTTTGTCGCGATGGGTTAATGCTTTGTTTTAAATAAAAGACCACGGATCGTCAGAGCGACGTATCCGTGGTTTTTTATCAGAGAAGCTTCGACTAGCAGTCGAGGCTATTGGGCTCCTGCATAAAGAGCTGCAGAGCCGCCGTTGCGTAAGGTGCAAGCGAGAGCTTACTCCCCCCGCCCTTCTTGCCGACTGATCCGCAACAGTTGAGCCGAACCATCTCGATGTCAAAGTGCGCGTGCAAAAGCGTTCGCACGGGCCAGATACCGAGAGCATCCACCAGCTCCTTGAAGAGCGCGGGATCAGACGCCTTGGACTCGATGTCGGCATAGATCCTAGTCGAATCCAAGTCACGAGTAAGTCGCTCGAGATACGCGTATGCTCGTGGATACTCGGCACGAATACGCTCGATCGTCTCAGGCTCATCCTGATAAGCAGCGCTGTAACGATGATCATCGTTATGCGGCTTCTGCTCAGAGAGACCGAAGAGCAGCTCTCGGAGCTCCGACTTCGTGAAGCGGGCTTCATCAACCAAGACCCAGCGATGAGAGGCGGTGCGGTAGAGACGCACACCGCCGTGATGTCGAGCGAGCACATCGTTCATCGCGGTACCATAGGCGGCGCGATTGAGATGCCCCATTTCAACCGGACTGAAGTGATGGTCGCAGAGTCGCTGATAGCCGATCTCACCTTCTTTGACAGACGAGGCATGGCGATCATAAAACTTCATCGCCCCCGGCAAAGATCTCTGAACGATATCCAGAGAAACGTTGTCATCTTGGAACGTCTCGATCTCGCTCAAGGTCGGCGGATGACTGATATAGCCCTGCGCATCAAGAATACCAAGACGCTGTTGCAGGTTTTCTAGAACGGGCAAAGGAACATTGAGAGACATAAATACTCACCTTCTTCCATCCGCACCTAGCGGATGGACGACGATCGCCTTCAAGCAACCAGCGTCCACCCGTTAAATAGGGTAGCGAAACGAACGGTCTATTTGTTGTGTAAGATCTTTTCCAATACTTGCATTGCCCCAAGAAGCAGCGTTACGTTTGTGAAATTGGCAAAGCGTATCAAAGCGACGTTGCCAATCAACACGGCATTCCGCAATCGTATCATCGATTTTTTGAAGAATGGGCAAGACCTCTGCTGGAATGGACTCGAGAGGAGTAATCCCCTTACGCTCGCCAGCAACAACTGCATCACTCCAAGGCAATGAGCCTAAATATGCTTCTCCCAACATCTCTTTCAGATAGGTCTCATCTTCTGCTGATCGAATCTTATTGCCAATCGCCACATATCGTACGCCATACGGTTCGGCATAGGCACGATATTGATGAAAGACATCGAGTGATTTTTTTGTAGGCTCAACGACAATCACCGTGAGATCAAAAGCTGCAAACAAGCCTGAGGCAAAAGAGTCTGCGCCAGCCGTCATATCAACAACAACACGATCGTCTCGGCTATCAAGAAGATGACTTAGCACTAATTCAACTGCCCCTGTCTTTGCGTGAAAACAACGAATACCAATATCTTCTTCATGAAATTCTCCCGCCCCCGTAAGCCAAAGATTTTGATGAGATAATGCAAAAGGTGCCAAAGAAGCATCCCCTAAACGAAAAAGCTGAGAGCCCTCTCCTGGTGGCGTTGTTTTAATCATTTCTTGAGGAGCTCCAATCATGGCATTTGTACCTCGCGTATAGGTCTTGAGCTGCCCCATCAAAGAAGCAAGCTTTGGTGTAGACGTATCCTGCAACCCTAATGCTTCGGTGAGATGTTGATTGATATCGGCGTCAATAGCCAAGAGCTTAGCTTGCTTAGCAAAAAGAAAACGAATATAGAGTGATGCTAGAGTTGTTTTGCCGCTACCACCTTTTCCAACAAAAGCGATCCTCATACAGTTTTACAACTTGAGCAATGCCCAATAAAATCTACGATATGCTTTTTCGTTGCAAAGCCAAGCTTAGCAAGTGATGCCTCCATGCTAGCAATGATATCTTCGATATCAAGCTCAATAACAGATTCGCAATTCTCACAAATCGCGTGATGATGGTGCTCCCCTGCTGCAACACGCTCATAATGAGTTGCGCCATGCAAAGACATCTCGCTTAAAAGACCGTCGGCCTTAAGACGCATAAGTTCGCGATAAACCGTTGAACGGTCGCTCTTGAGACCCATCTCATGAACAGCTGCCACCAATTCGCTCAAACTCAAAGGACCCTGCGCAGCATCAAATACCTGCTGGACAGCTTGTTTTGTTTTGGTTTGGCGACGTTGAATCTCCATGGTCAGCATACTAATGCAATACCGTTGCATTAGTCAAGAGCACGCAATAACAAAATATCCCCCACGTTTGTGGGGGATATTTTTCTAAACCGTTTGTAGGGGTTTGGTTTTATTTGCTTGCGCCTGCAGCTTGGATCGCTGCCTTTAATTGCGCGTAAGGAACAGCACCGGAAATGAGCTGACCGTTTACGAAGGTTGCAGGAGTACCTTCTACACCAGCGTTTGCACCTTCAGAGGCGTCTGCGTTTACACGAGCTGCCATTTCACCTGAGTCAAGACAAGCCTTGAATTTTGCTTCGTCTACACCAATAGCTTTTGCGCTATCAAGATAGGTTTGCGTGCCAAGCGTTTGTTGCTTAGCAAAGAGCATGTCATGCATAGCCCAGAACTTATCGTTACCGCCAAGTTTTGCTGCACATTCGGATGCTTCAGCAGCTTTTTGCGCTTCAGGGTGAATCGCAGAAAGTGGGTAATGGCGATACACAAGACGAACATCTTCAGGAAAATCTGCAAGAGCTGAGTCGAGCGAAGGAAGATGACGTGAGCAGAATGGACACTCAAAATCAGAATATTCGATCAAGGTGACTTTTGCGTTCTTGCTACCCTTGATGTGATCGACTTTTTCGTCCACTGGCTTCACTGGACCTGCTGCAACAGGCGCTTGCGTCGGATCATTGACCGTAGGAACGGTAGGAACATTGCCTGCAACCGAGCCACCTGTAGGAAGCTTGCCGCCAGCTACGAGGCTAAAAGCAAGAATAAAACCAATAACCGCCGATACCGCTACTCCGAGAAAAAGACCCGAGAGAAACATGGTCTTAGGACCACCATCAAAAAAGGAACCTTGTGACTGTGACATAGTTGAAGAATTACGTACTAAAGTGAATGAAGGATATCAATTATTCTTAAAGACGAATAGATTTTGTCAATCAACTCTATTGAGCGAGTGCCGCTGTAAGAATTCGATCCCAATCTTGTGCTCCCAAACCGTTATAGACCTTTCCGCCCACAACAAAGGTTGGTGTTGCACGAATAGCATTGCGATTACCTTCGGCAACATCATTCATAACGATGGAGTCAAAGGTTTTATCAGCAAAGCATTGACTAAACGACTCGGCATTTAAACCAATTGCGACAGCATAGGCCGTAAAGGCTTCATCGAGCTTTGAAAGACCTTGCCAAGCTGACTGATTATTGAAGAGTTGATCGGTATACTCCCAAAACTTTCCTTGATCATTTGCGCAACGCGCTGCATTGGCCGCATTACGTGCATTTGGGTGAATGCTCATGAGCGGAAAGTCATTCCAGACAAATTTCACGCGATCGCCGTACTTATCTATCGCATACTTCAAGCCAGGTTCTGATGCTTTACACGCTGGACACTGTAAGTCGCTGTAGATTTGGACTTCGAGTGCTGCGTCAGCATTACCTTTTATCGGAGCATTTGTATTATCAAATGTGAGTGAACCTGCGACCTGGCCAGGACCATCAGAAGGGAGGCTGATGAGTGCCCAAGTTAATGCACCAAAGATTGCTACGACCGCAACGATCGTACCAACGATAAGCCCTTTATTCGTTGTTTCTTGCATAGACGGGATTGTGCCAAACGGAATTAAAGATGTGAAGGATGACTTTGCAGATATCGGATAATGTCAATAGCTGCACGTGATCCGTCACCCACAGCAACAGCAATTTGCTTTACAGGGGTTTCTGTTACGTCACCCGCTGCCCAAATACCATCAACATTTGTTTTACCAGTTTTATCAACAAGAAATTCTCCCATCTTGTTTTTACCGACAAAATCCACCATGCCAGATTGTGGTACAAGTCCAATCTCGATAAACGCATAGTCTACATCAAGCGATTTTTCTTCGCCTTGCGACTCGTAAACGATTTTTGAGAGCTTTGATTCGCCTTCAAAACGTTTTGTGGTAGCCGATGTAACGATATGAATGTTTGGACTCTTTTCGCAATGCTGGATCATAACCTCATCACCAATGAGTTGCTCGTTCAGTGTCATGATAGAAACTGATTGTGCATACTTTGCCAAAAGAAGCGCTGCATCCATGGCAGAATTTCCACCGCCAATCACAGCAACCGCTTTTTCTTTTGCTAATGGTGCTTCGCATGTTGCGCAATACGTCACGCCATTACCAAAGAGCCGATCTTCTCCAGGAACGTGCAGTTTTCGATGCTCAGTACCTGTAGCAAGAAGGACGGTCATTGTTTTATACGTGCGAACGGCGGTTTTTATTTCAAAACCTCCATGTATTTTTTCTATCGAAAGCACTGGCTCTTGCTCAAAGAGGTCCATGCATTTGCGATAATCCTCAAGATGTTCTTGAAACTTTTGAACGAGCTTTACTCCACTAACATTATGAATACCTAAATAATTCTCAACATCGCTAGACCAAATAGCTTGGCCGCCCATCTGCCCTGAGAACATGGCAAATGAAAGTTTTTGGCGCGCAAAATACACAGCCGCAGCCATTCCGGCAGGTCCTCCTCCAATAATAACGACATCGTACATGAAGAGAGTATAACACACTCGCTACGAGATCTCTCCACTTCTTTAGTTGTTTATTTTTTTGATTCTGTCGGTCGAGATGACGAGAAAACAAATACCATTCCAGCAAAGAACATCGGCATCGCGAGCCATTGTGTCGGCGTAAGCGCATAATAGGTTTTGTCAGCAATGCGATAAAAATCTAACACAAAGCGCGTAACACCCTCGATAACCAAATAACTCCCCAACCAAAACCCAGGATGACGCTGTTTACGATTCATCCACAAGAACAAAAGCCCTGTTGCAAATCCGATAAGAGATAAATACAAACCATGATCATGACGAATATCGCCATTAGGATAACGCACACCTAGTAGCGAATGCGTTAATGTACCCGGATGATCATGAATCAAAAAACAACCAATACGCCCAACACCACACCCCCAAGGCAATCCCCAAATGAGTGTATCTGCATACACTAGCGCATTAAGTTTATGTTTCTTAAAAAACAAAAGCGCTGCTACTGCCGCCCCGATAAGCCCTCCAAACATCGAGAATCCCGCATGACGAGGATCGAGAATTTGTAGTGGTGCCGCCCAAAAAGTGCCATCATCATAAAAAAGCACGTGCAAGAGACGCGCCCCAACAAAAGAGGCAATAAAAATCCAAACCGAGAGATCTAAAACTTTTTCTGCATCAAGCCCTTTGCTCTTAGCGCGTCGATACGCGATATACGTCCCTAAAAGATAACCAATAGCAACCAGAAGACCCCACGTATAGATGGTGATGGGTCCAAGAGAAAAAGACGTCCAACCAAGGTATGGGATCATAAGGCTTTGAGTAACTTGAGAGCTTTTTCAAAGGCACTAAGCGCTTCTTTTCCGTGACTCATACGTAATTCGTATGTCGAATCATGCACCAACATATTACGCGTTTTATGCGCAGGCCAGACACGTCGAATGTCTGGATATTTAAATTCTGCCATCTTTAATCGCTCGCCCATGGTGTCGCCAGGAATAAGGAGTTGACGCATCACATTATCTACCAGCTTATCTGCCTCAATAACAGCGAGCTTCATCCCCATCAACCCCATGCTAGACGTTTTTTGAATCTCATTCCATGTTGCGCGAATTTTTTTGCGATCAAGACCATCGTCATAATCTCGTGGTCGTAACTTTAAAAACGCGAGCACCAAAAGAAAAACAATGATAAGCACCACCATTGCCCCCATCCATGGAAAACTGGTTGTGGTTGTTGTTTGTGGCGCATTAGAAAGAGCGACGACTTGAAAGATCAACATATATCCGCATTATGACGCGGATTCAAACGCGGAGGCAATAGAGAGGAGCTGATCGTCCTTAAACTGAGCGCCAATAAATTGTAAACCAACTGGCAATCCATCGGTTTTACCACAAGGGACTGACACTGCCGGGATACCCGCAACGTTTACGCCAACGGTATAAATATCCTCAAGATACATCGCGAGTGGATCATGAATTTTTTCTCCAATCTTAAACGCAGGCGACGGCGTTGTTGGTGTTACGATCACATCTACACCTTCAAAGGCTGCCGTATAAGCGCGACGAATAAGCGTTTGTACTTTGCGAGCTTTGCGATAGTACGCGTCATAATAACCTCGTGAAAGCGCATACGTACCGAGCATGACACGACGACGCACCTCTTCGCCAAGACCTTGCAAACGAGACTGTCCGTAGGTTTCTAAGAGCGGCAAACCTGGTGCGCGCTGACCATAGCGAATACCATCAAAACGAGAAATATTTGCTGATACCTCACATGGCATCAAGACATAATAGACAGCGAGAGCTTCGTCCATATAAGGCAAATCAATCTCAACCATTTCTGCACCAAGCTCTTTGAGCTTTTCTAATGCTGCGCCACATTCTTGTCGAACGCCAGGCGTCATCCCCTCTCCCCATGCTTGTTTTGGAATACCAATACGAACACCCTTGAGATCGGTGCGTTTTTCGAAACGAAACGCTGGTGTATTTACCGTTGTTTGATCATGCGCATCTTCGCCACGAATCACTTGATAGAGCATTGCCGCGTCCTCAACGGTTTTTGTCATTGGACCAATTTGATCAAGTGATGATGCCATAGCCATCAAGCCATAACGCGAGACGGTGCCATAACTTGGCTTCAATCCTACGATACCCGTAAAGGCTGCCGGCTGACGGATAGAACCACCCGTATCAGAGCCAAGGGCAGCAACACATAAATCCCCTGCGACAGCCGCAGAGCTACCACCTGATGAACCACCAGGGACACGCTCAAGATCAACCGGATTACGTGTAATACCATATGCAGAGCGCTCGGTAGATGAACCCATAGCAAATTCATCCATGTTTACACGACCTAAAAACACCGCGCCCGCAGCTTTGAGTTTTTGGATAACTGTAGCATCATAAGGCGCAACATAACCCTCGAGAATCTTTGAACCGCCAGTAGCATGCTCGCCTTCGATTAACATATTATCTTTGATCGCTAGAGGAATACCGTCGATCTCAGAAAGCACTTCGCCTGCCGCGCGTCTTTCGTCTGAGGCTTTTGCTTGCTCGAGGGCATGTGCTTCAAAGACTTCAAGATAGGCGTGAATCGCTTCATCCTTTTCGTTGATGCGTTGCAAATAAGACTGCGTTAACTCAACCGACGTTACGGTTTTGTTCGCAAGCGCTTCTGATGCTTGCTTGATGGTCATGTGTTCGTGCATACAAGAGTGTCGGATTAGGATTTTGGATTGTCAAAAACAGCTGGCGCGCGAAGCAAGCCATCTTTTTTATCAGGAAAGTTTGCCACAATCACATCGTGAGTTGATTGACTTGCAGGGATTGCTTCATCCACACGCAAAGCGCGAGCATCTTCAAATGACTCCGTTTCAGGAATCCCATCCGTATTTACTTCTCCAAGACGTCCAACATAATTCAATATTGGATCAATAGTTTGCTCCATACGAGACATTTCATCTTCGGTGAGAGCGAGGCGGGACAATTCTGCGAGCCTTATAATATCAGTGCGATTAAGAGCCATATGTGCGCAGAATGCCACGATAAACCTAATTGCTCAAGACATACGCTCATGTTAGCCTTTTTGGCGTATGAAAACATCCTTTTTCAAGTCTGGCATCGCCGCATTGACGTTAGCCTCCATGCTCTCGCCTGCAGCCGCTTTTGCCCTCACCCCAACCCAATGGTTTAACCAATTGGTACGTACCCCAAGTACAACGACCGCAGCTGAAGCGGCCGATGCAACACTTAGTGTTGCCGTCACCGAACGTTTTAACGATAAAAAACGCAAAAATAACACAGGAAAAGTAGATCTATCTTTTTCTGTTCGTGCTTTGCCAAAACAAGGCGCTGTCCAAACGTCTGAAGGAGCATTCTCGCTCAATACACTTGTCATGTCCGATAGTACACTTGGACTCCCCTTTTCTGTTACTGAACCAATCGCTTTTGACTGGAAGCAAACCGAAGACACCATTTATGTACGCGTCACAAATATTCCTGATAGCCTCATGAGCTATCTCGAAGAGAGCAGCGCTGTAGATTTTTCTGGTCTCATGAATAAATGGATTGCTATGCCATTTGATCAAAAAGAACTCCTCCAAGAATCTGGTTTTACCGATGCGCAAAATACCAATGACATCTTAAACAAAGGTCCTCTCGCAAAAACACAACTCATCAATCGTGTATCCGTTGAGAAAAAATGGAAAAACGACAAAGGCGAAGAAATCCTACGTTTAAAAGGTCGCGTGAATACTGCTATCGCCTATACGCTCTATCTTGAGCAGGTAAAACAAGCAAAGAAAGATTACCCCATTGGTGCTGCTCGTACCGAGAGACTCAAGACGCTATATAAAGATTACATCAAAATGCGTACTGCTCTCTCGAGCGTTTATCTCGCCGCAAATATCAATACAGCACAAAAACGCATTGAACGCTTAGAGTTTAGTGCAAAAATCACTGAGCCAAAAGAAGATTGTATCTGGAATAGCAGCTTTACAAAACAAACATGTAAAACCATTGGCACAGCCGAAGTTGTTTTAAAGGGCGGAATCAATATCAAAAAAGATGCTGGTCTACCTATTGTGGCTCCTGCAGAATTTATGACCCTAAGCGACGTTGAAGATTATTTTGACGCTCAAAGACCGGCGCCCCTTTACTATGATGACGAGTACTATAATGAGACTTATGGCGATACGAGCTATGAGACCTACATTCCAAGCTATGCTCCTGTATCAGCAATAACACCGGCGGATCATATTCGGGGCTATCAAGGTGCACCTATTACCTTGATTCAGTATTCTGACTTTCAGTGTCCTTTCTGTCAGCGCTTTGTTCCATCCCTAGAAAAAGCATTGGTTGATTATCCATTAGATATTCGTGTGGTGTATCGTCATTTTCCACTGTCCTCTATCCACCCAGAAGCAAAGAAAGCCGCTGAAGCATCCGAATGTGCCGCGAAACTCTCTGGCGAAGAAGCATTTTGGGGGATGCATAATCTTCTCTTTGCCAATCAATACAATCTGAGCCATGCCTACTATCTCGAAGCAGCAACTGAGCTTGGTATCAACGAAAGCGCCTTTGCGTCTTGCCTTGACTCAGGCGAAATGGCCGCACGCGTAAACAAAGATCTAGAAGAGGGTATGCTCTCTGGCGTAGAAGGAACACCCGCAACCTTTGTAAACGGCGTAATGATTTCTGGCGCTGTTCCTTATGAGCAACTAAAAGCTGCCATTGAGGTAGCAAAAGCAAAATAATCCCCGAACCCCTTCACAAAAACGTGAAGGGGTTTTAAGGTCTCCTCGGAGGTAATCATGCTTACACACAAAAGAATGATCGGTTTGAATAAGTGGATTGATCGTATTGACCCTGTCAATCAAAAGGCCCTTTGCACCCTCTATCAAAAAGAAGCAGAGCGGATCATTCGTTCGCCTGGCTCAACGTATAATCATCAAGTTTGGCCGGGTGGTTATCTTGATCATATGATCGGCATGCTTGAATATGCTGATCGCCAATACTTCGGTTGCGGTCTTGATCTGCCATTTGAGCTTGGGGATGCTGTGCTCGTTATCCTCCTGCATGACATCGAAAAGCCATTTAAGTACGTTGATAGACCGAAAGGTACACAATGCGAATTCAATTCTCCTTTTGAGATAAAGAAGTTTGTTCTAACACTCCTGTTAGAGTATCGCTTTAAGCTCACCGAGATGCACCTCAATGCACTCCAGTACGCTCATGGCGAAGGTGATGACTATCGCCCCGACAAGCGCGTCATGAACGAGCTCGCAGCATTCTTACACGCCTGTGATATCTGGAGCGCTCGCATCGAATACAATCGACGCATACTATCTGAACTGAGGGACGAAGATTAGGCCAGCTTCTTCAAAAACCCTTCCTCATCAAGCACAGTGACTCCAAGTTTCTGTGCTTTTTCTAATTTTGAACCGGCTTTTTCTCCTGCTACAAGATAGGTTGTTTGTTTTGAAACCGAATCTGAGACAGCACCTCCCAGTGCTCGGATTTTTTCTTTTGCTTCATCACGTGACAGTGATTCCATTGTGCCGGTAATGACCCAGCTCGTACCACTTAATGGTCCATCTTTCGCGATAGCTGGGTATTGTATGGTTACTTGTTCAAAAAGATGTTCAGCGCGTTTTGCATCTTGCTTATCTGCAAAAAATTCTAAGATCGCTTGTGCGACAACTTCGCCAATACCTTCGACTTCTTCGAGTGCTTCTGCGCTCGCATCCCGTAAGTCTTCGTAAGTCTTAAAAGCTTTAGCAAGATCACGAGCTGTTTCTTCGCCTACATGTCTAATCCCTAAAGAAAGTAGAAATCGTGCATAAACAATCTCGCGCTTTGATTGAATCTCATCAAAAAGTTTTTGTGCGGATTTTTCGGCAAAGCCTTCGAGCCCTAAGAAATCATCTTTTGTCAGCTCATAAAGCTCTGCTGGTTCATGAGCAAGGCCTGTTTGCACGAGTTGCTCTACAATCTTATCGCCTAGTCCACGAATATCAGCCGCCGTACGCGAGGCAAAATGTCGAATACGCGCCACTTCCTGAGCAAAACAATTTTTATTGGTGCAAAGCGTTGCTACTTCTCCCTCGATACGCGTAACATTTGAGCCACAAATTGGACACTGTACTGGCATCTTAAAACGCTTTTCTTTTCCGGTACGCAGCTCGGTGAGAACTTTTATCACCTTTGGGATAATGTCCCCTGCTTTTTCGATGATAACTGTGTCACCGATACGTACATCTAAACGCTCGATCTCATCTTGATTATGCAAAGATGCACGAGAAACCGTCGTGCCAGCGACTTGAACAGGATCCATAATGGCAACCGGTGTCAAAGCGCCCGTTCTTCCAACCGAGACTTCAATCTCTTTTACAATGGTTGTGACTTGCTCGGCAGGAAACTTCCATGCGATACAAGCTCGTGATGTTTTACCGACGACGCCTAGCGATTCGTAAAGCGCATCGTTATTCACATTCACAACAATACCATCAATCCAATATTCAAGCTTTTCGCGTTTTTTACCAATTTCAATAAAAAGCTTTTCTACTTCATCAAGATTTTTGCAAAAACGATTAGCTGGATTTTGCGGAAAGCCTAAAAGCATCAATACCTCGTGAGCTTGTTCATGTGTTGTTAAGCCGATATCACTAATGAGCGCATAACCAAAGAACGAGAGCTTACGCTCGGCAACAATAGCTGGATCCAGTTGACGAATCGTACCCGCAGCCGTATTGCGCGGATTTGCATAAAGCGGCTCCCCTCTTTGTTTCTGCAACTTATTGATTTGCTCTAATTGTTTTTGCGTTAAATAAATCTCACCACGAACCTCAAGACGGCCCGAGCCCCTGCCCCCAGCACCTGACCCCCTGCCCCCACGATTATGGGGTTTCTGAAGAAAATCGGTTACGCGCTTTTCGTCTAGATTGCCTTGATGTTTTTTTATGAAGGCTTGTATCTCTTTTTGCTCTGGAGTGCGCAACACCAAAGGTACCGCGTCTACTGTACGGACATTATGCGTAACATCTTCGCCAACCTGCCCATCGCCACGAGTAGAAGCCTCTACGAGCTCACCATCTTGATAAACGATAGAAATAGCTAATCCGTCTAATTTTAATTCTGCAAAAAAATCAAATGCTGCTGAAGAGAGTTTTTGCAAACGAGCAAGCCAAGCGTCAGCCTCTTCGCGCGAAAAAACATCTTCGATAGATCGCATCGGCACCTCATGACGAACCTTTTTAAAACCCTCCATCGCTTCTCCGGCAACACGTTGCGTTGGCGAATCTTTTGTAATCAAATCAGGGTACTCTTGTTCAAGCGTATAGAGCTCATGTTTTAAGGCATCCAAAGCCCCTTCGCTAATACTAAGTTTATCGAGAACGTGTTGCTCGTAACGATAGCGATTAATGGCGTCACGTAGTTTTTCTACACGTAGCTTGGCTTCTGCCTTGTTCATACGGGTTAGATTATCAGCCTAGAAGCGCCTCGGCAAACCATTGCAAAAGCCTTCCGTTGGTCAAAAAAGCCAATAAAACACCACCAAAAAGCATTGGTGCAAAAGCCACTCTTTGTGGCTTTTTAATAAGACCCGAAAAAGACAGAATAATAACGAGAGAACCAATAACTACATACGTGAGATACCACGCCTCTAGACTATGTGTAACGCCTAAAACAGCTCCTGTGAGCGCCGTGAGCCATAAATCTGCATAACCCATCCAACGACCACCTGAGAGATACCAAATACCTCCGGTCCAAGCAAACCAAAAAAGCGCACCAAAAAGCGCGTCCAAAAATCGACCTTGATACAAGCTCCAAAGAAAAGCAGCTATAAGCGCACCCCACATCGGCTCAAGTGGTAACACGTGTTTTTTTGCGTCAAAAATCGCTGCCCATCCTAAAAAGAGCAATAGCAATCCTTCAGAAAAAGTCGGGAGCATCGAAAATAGCTTTGCTATTAGCGATCTGTATCTTCGCCATCAATACCAGTAGCGTGAGCGTAATACACGTTTGGTTCGCCTAATTCTGTTTTTGTTTCTGTCTTAAAGCGAATAGCATAGCCATTTGAGCCGCCACGATAACGGTAATACTCACCGCTCTTTGGTGGAGTTGGCACACGATCAAGATAGGTTGGGCCTTGTACGGTTTGACGACCGATAAAGCCATTTGCTGTTAACATATCAGCATTACTCCCTGGTTTGCCAAGTTCTATACTATCAGAAATGGGATAGGTGGCTTTTTCTAACCAGTATTGTCCGAGAGATGCACGCAGTGTGCCAATATCAGAAAGACGTTGAGCATCACGCGCACTAGCACGCGCACTGTTTAATGAAAGCGTTGCAAGTGTGGCAAAGAGTCCAAACACAGCAACAACAATAATGGCTTCAAGCGCATTAAAAGCAGGTCGATAACGCATATAAAAAGATTATACCACAGCCAACTGTCTCTCGATATGATGAACAAGATCATCAATGGGATGCTGTTGTTTTACAAGGTATTGATTTGCTCCAAGCGCAAATGCTCGAGCAACATCTTCACGATCACATAAGCGCGTTACAATAAAGACGGGGATCATAAATGTATCGCTATCGTCGCGGATTTCTTGTAAGACCTGAAAACCATCCATGGCAGGCAAACCAATATCTAGTAGCACAAGCTGCGGTTGTTTTTCTTTGATTTTTCGCAAGCCGTCTTCTCCATTTGTCTCATGAAAAACGCGATATCCTAATGACTCAAGGTGCGATATCACAATGGAAGCG
The DNA here is from genome assembly GCA_023898425.1 of Candidatus Nomurabacteria bacterium. NCBI lineage: Bacteria > Candidatus Nomuraibacteriota > Candidatus Nomurabacteria bacterium. The sequence goes on along the minus strand of CP060222.1, from coordinate 299,152 downwards.
TAGAAACGATCGTCCTCGATCAAGGCTATGAGGGGTTTTTCCATATCGTATTATGTAGATAAACAGGAATATCCGTATCATCCAGTACTTGCCACCAGGCAGGTTTAGCACTTGTGACTGAGACGAGGACCGTACCGCCAAATAACGCTTCATGCAAGGCATCTTCTCTACTTAAGTCATCCTCCGTTTTCTGAAAGATATTTCTTCCATCAATAGACTTTGTGAGATAATGCTCTGAAATATATGCATCTGGTTGGATAAAAACATATAAACCAGCCACTCCTGTTTTGAGCGCATTTATTGCCTCTGATTGCTCTACTGGGTGGGACGCCGAACGCTTTTGTGCACGAATCAACCGTATCCCATTATGTGCATGTGTCGAAAAATCTCTTACCTCCCAACCTAGTCTATTGCTCCAACGACGTAAACGCATTACGAGCGCGGGGTAAATAGTCATTGGTAATTCGGTAACCTCATGGGATTCACCATAGACAATACGCACCGTCTGTTGCGTTGGGATAAATACGATCTCATACGCATCACGATCATTCGCCGTACGCAATAGCTCTTCGATTTCTGTATTAAGCGAACGTAACTTCGTGGCAGGAACCTTACGTTGATCGCCCATGACATACTCTTCAGGTGAAACGCCGACAGCAGTTAACCCATCGATAAACTCTGATTTTTGTATAAACCGCGTACCAAGGAGTGCTTGCTCGAGCGTACATCCTTGTTGCAATAAATCAACGACAAGAGCATAGGACTGTGTATCAAGTAGTCCATTAGATTGCATATGCCCCAACATACGTCGATCGATTGTCCTCATGTCGTTTCTTGATCTCGCATTGCGCAACCTACCGTCACAGCAAAACGTGGACCCAGCTCTTCGAGTACCGGCCGTAATTCTGGTGGGTAAATAATACGAGCCCAAGGATTACCCAAATAACAATTGATATTGAGTTGTTGCGTCAAAAATTCTGGCAAACGCGGCAATAACGAAGAACCACCCGTCAAAATCATTTTTTCAATGCGATCATTTGGCGATTGTTTTTGATACTCACCAATAATGTACTTGATCTCATCTAAAATCGGCTTTGCAAGCACACTCAAAATCGGCGTAAGATCACCCGTTGGCGCAAAGGTTTGCATCGACTTAATATCACGCTTCATGCTCTCGGCTTGCTCAGGAGCAATACCAAGTGTACGTGCAATGGTTTGCGTGATCGTATTACCACCCGTTGCAATAGAACGCGTGATAAATGGAATGCCGTTTTTTACCACCAAGACATTGGTACGCAAAGCGCCAATATCAATAAGCATCATGGTTGAACGGTCTTTGCCAACAAGTGAGCGGATCTCTGCAAAAGCCTCGGTCTCTAATGAGATAAGCTCAAGGCCTGTTTGTTTAAAGATCTCGATATACTTTGCAACGACCGTTTTCGGCGCTGCCGTAACAAGTACGCGTGTAGCTGGCTTACCCTCACCTTCTTTAGGCTCGGTTTTATCAATCACTTTAATATCAAGTGATACTTCTTCGATAGGCAAGGGTAAAAGTTTTTTCGCTTGTGCGGTGACAAGTTCTTTTAATTCTTTTTCGTTTACCGTCGGCACAGATAGAACAGAAGAAAAAACAGAAGAGATTGGCAAAGCGGCAATCACTTTTTTCGAGCTTGCACGTGCTTTGGCTACCATTTGCTTAATCAGTTCGGCCGTACCTGGAACATCGTGAATAAGCGACTGCTCTAATGTTTCAATTGGTACGTTTGCATATGAGTACGTCACAAGACGTGAACGACCTTTTTCGGTCTTCAATTCGACCAATTTAATACCGCCATAGCCGATATCAATACCGAGATATCCGGTCTGTGCCGGCGAAGAAGAAAAGAGACCCATAGTTGGGTCTCACTTTACCACAAATTACCCGGTCACGTCATCCACAGCTGCAGGTTTTACGATTCCCATCCCTTCGTCCATGGCTTTGTTCGAAAGGGCGTCGGCATGTTTATTTTGTTCGCGACGTACATGAATATATTTTACTTTACCAATCACCCGCTCTGCACGAAACAAATCCTGAAATAACGGCACAACATTAGGATGTTTTACCTTGTATTCACCATTCGCCTGCTTAATCATAAGCTCACTATCGGAATAGAGCGTTACCTCAGTAGCGCCAAGCTCGCCCGCACGCCGCAAAGCAAAAATCGCTCCTGCGTATTCGGCTTGATTATTGGTTTTGCGTCCAAGAAAAACGGCGTGCTCTTCGAGAACCTTTCCGTTTGCGTCTTCGATAACCGCACCAAATCCTGCTGGACCAGGGTTACCACGTGCTCCCCCATCTGTTCTGACAATTAATTGCATAGTTTTACGTCAATGATTCTAAGCTCGGCTGTTACTCGGCCATTCCACTCATTGGCTGACAAAGAGTATGCCACATCCACCCACGAACCGGGAGTGAACTCCGCAACGCGCGTGCCAAGCCGAAAGCCAATCCCTTTTCGTGTTGCTCCGCTTTGATCTTGCAGCTGCATACGCAAAACGTCTTTCTTTTGACCAATAGCGTCCGCAGAAACAACGAGGCATTTTTTTGTCATAAATACCGGAACAGCATTGCCCATACCAAATGGCTCAAGGGCATTGACCGCCTCAATGAGCGGCATCGTGACACTCGATAAATCAAGCTCCATATCAATATTAAGGATCGGTCGCACATCTTCTTCTGTTAAATTTGCTGCTGCATGCTCGTAGAGCTTTTGCGCAAAGAGCGGAACATTCTCATTGCTATGTAGTGCAAAGCCACAAGCCTGTACATGACCACCTGAGCGCGTCAAAAGTCCTTCGCCAGCTTCTCTTACGGCTACCGTAATATCGTAATGTGAAGGTGAACGACCTGAGCCAATCCACTGATCACCGTGTTTACCAATAGCAATAACAGGTTTACCGGTAGACTCTAAGTACCGTCCAGCGACAAGACCAACAAGCGCTGGCGACCAATCGGGTGACGATAGAACAATTATTTCTTTCGACGTATCCACCATTTTATCGGCCTCATCCATCATGCGACGCGTTGTCTCTTGTCGTAAGCGATTGCATCGTTCTAGTTCTTTTGCATAAATCTTTGCCTCTTCTAATGACTCGGCAAGTAAAAGCTTTAAGGCAAGTTCAGCATGATCCATACGTCCCGCTGCATTAATACGCGGACCAATCGCAAAACCCACTGATTCTGAAGTGATTGCACCTTGTTGCAAGCCAGCAGATTCAAAGAGCGCTAAAAATCCAGGTCGACGCGTCTTATTTAAAACACGCAAGCCGAATGTCTCGAGAACACGATTTTCTCCATGAAGTGGTACCATGTCGGTAACCGTTGCAATCGCGACCAAATCCAATAACCACTTTTCCCATCCTTCGACAATCTCTAGCCCTTGTTTACGAGCTTCATCAATCAATAATAAGGCAAATTTATACGAAACCCCCACAGCAGCAAGATCCTTAAAGGGGTAGGTTTCGTTTGGTAAACCCGGATGAATGAGCAAGCCATCCGGTAAAGCATCACCAAATTGGTGATGATCTAAAACAATCGTATCAATCCCCTGCTCTTTTGCATGTGCAATTTCTGCTACACAAGAAATACCACAATCAACCGTGATTAGAAGTGACGTACCACGATCAACAAGCTTAGGCACCGTACCCATTTGTAGTCCATAGCCCTCTTTGTCACGATGCGGGATATAATAATCAATCAAATCACGAGACACCTGCATCCGATCAGCGATTTGATATAAAACCGTCAATATCAACGTCGAGCCAGTAACACCGTCTGCATCATAGTCACCATGCACGGTAATACGCTCACCGTTTTTTAGTGCCGTAAAAACACGCTCAACCGCGGTAACGGCATCACGAAATACACTTGGATGATGGAGATGCTCCTCAAACGAAGGCGAGAGAAACTGTTGCGCTTCTTCGGCGGTACGAATGCCACGATTCCATAAAAGCGTAGCGGGAATCTGTGCAATCTGAAATATTTTTGCGAGATCTTCGGTGCAAGGTTCTGCCAATTGCCAGCGTTTTGTCATGGACCCATAGTGCTAGACGCGTAAACGCTTGTAAACAAAACACCTCCAGAAGGAGGTGTATCAAGAAGGTAGCTCATCACAAGCCAAGAATGGTAGGAAATTGGCTGATTCCGAGACATACAACAATAACAATGATCATGGCTGTAATCGATGCCTGGTAGCTTAGAGCACCTAGCTGAAATGGTAACTCTGGCAATGCACGAAAAGCATCGAGTGTTTTACGAATGCTGTCGCCATAAAACGAAAGCGCTGATACCTCATGATAGAAGGTATTGAGCTGGTCTTCGCTTGCTTCGACGTCTTCATTTGCAAATGCTACCAAACCCTGGTGTAAATATTGAGCAGTAGCCGCATTAATTCGCGCAAGCGCACTATCAGCGACATCACGCAACCGCTTATTCGCGTATTCATAACTATTTTTCAGCTTATCAAAGCGCGAAGGATCGCATTCGCGCCACTCACGAAAAAAGCTCTCCAAAGCCTTGCAAACCATGTTTACAGCTTCGATAAACTCATCGTCATGATACTTTAGCTCATCAAGAGCTTCTGTCGGCAAATCGTTTCGGTTTGGGTCTGCAAAGAGCGTAAGCTCAGCAGAAAAAAGCGCCACCTGTTTTTGTCTCAACTGTTTTACCAAATCCAAGAAGGTAAAGAATCTTGGATCGATCATCGGATCATTTTGTAGACTTGCGCTCACCATACCCTCCAATGTTCAAGACAAAACCGACTATACAGATAAATGCCCCAAATACGCAAATACCCCACCAAATGGCGGGGTTGCAGTAGGTCGGGACGCCAATGGCATCCGCTAGTCTTCTTCATCTTCGTCAGCTCCTTCGGCAAGCCTGTTGAGCTCGCGAAGGTCTTCGTTGTACTGCGCAAGCGCAGCACCGGCAGCGCTCTGGGCAAGCTGGGCTCGTAGGCTCAGCTCTTCAGATGGCTGTGGCTCTTGATGGATACCCATGTTAACGGTCTTCCATAAGACTTACATCTCCTTCACTTCTCCAGAACCAATTTCACTGATCATTTTTACCTCCTTTGTTTTTTTGAGACAAAAAACAGCACTTCTAAAGTGCCACTTTTTGGAGAAAACGTCAATCGATTAAAACATCGTAAACGGAGCCACCATCATGAGAACGGTAATAAAGGCAACAAAGCCTGCAAAGATTTTCATAGCGAGGCGGCGACGGTTTTGAAGATTTTTTGTATTCATAGGCATTGTGTATAAAACTATTTTACCCTCTACGTAACACTTTGATAAAGGTATCCGGCGGAATCTCTACCGAGCCTTTACTATGTTCAAGCATGCGCTTTTTACCCTTCTTTTGTTTTTCAAGCAATTTCATTTTACGTGTAACGTCACCGCCATATAAATATCCCGTCACATCTTTACGATAAGGCGCGATGCGTTCTGAGGCAATAATCTTTGCGCCAATGCAGGCTTGAAGTTTAATCGCAAATTGCGCACGTGGTAATTCTTCTTTTAATACTTCAACAATTTCTTTGCCTCGACGATAGGCTTCACTCTCGTGAAGAAGTGTCGCGAGTGCTTCTGACGGTTCTTCAGCAACATGAATATCAAGACGAACAATTTCTGAAGGGCGATATTCTTTGAACTCATAGTTCATTGAAGCGTAGCCCGCTGTAACGCCTTTAAGCTTGTCGTGAAAATCTACAATCACCGAAGCAAGAGGCATTTCATAGGAAAGCAAAGCGCGAGTCACATCGAGATATTGGGTATTCATATAAATACCGCGTCGATCTTGAACAAGCGACATCACATTGCCGATATAGTCTTTTGGACAAAGAATATCGACTTTGACCCAAGGTTCACGCGTTTCTGCAATACGAGAACGGTCTAAAAATTCTGCTGGCGATTTTACGAGGATTTCTGTTCCGTCTGTTCTTGTAACCTCGTAACCTACCGATGGCGTGGTGATCACAACATCCATATTAAACTCACGTGACAAGCGCTCTTGCACAATCTCGAGATGCAACATTCCAAGCATACCCGCACGAAAACCAAAGCCAAGCGCTTTTGAATGTTCTGGTTCAAAGACTAGCGCTGCATCATTGAGCTTGAGCTTTAACATCGCATCACGCAAACGCTCATATTCATTACCTTCTTCTGGAAAGATACCCGCGTACACCATTGGATGGACTTCTTTATACCCAGGCAATGGTTCGGCGCCAGATTTTGGAGTAGTGATCGTATCACCAACACGCACATAGCCGATCTCTTTAAGACCTGTAACAAGATAGCCGATATCCCCCGCCTCCATGATGCCAGAGATGGTTTTTTCGGGCTTCATATAACCAAGTTCAAGCGCTTCGCCATCACCGTCAGTGGCGATAAAATGTACCTTGTCTGTTTTCTTGAGTACTCCATCAACGCAACGTACAAAAGCAACGACACCTTGATAGTCGTCGTATTTAGAATCAAAGATCACGGCACGAAAAGGCTTGTCACGATCTCCTTTTGGTGACGGAACCTGTCTAATCACTTCTTCGAGAATGGTTGGGACGCCTTCGCCTGTTTTGCCCGAAGCGGTAAGAATTTCTTCACGCTTGCAACCAATAAGTTGCATGAGCTCATTAGAACGTTTCTCAACATCAGCATTTGGTAAATCAATTTTGTTGAGCACAGGAATAATCACGAGATCTTGCTCGAGAGCGAGATAAAGATTCGCAATAGTTTGTGCTTGCACGCCCTGTGTTGCATCAACAAGAAGAATCGCGCCTTCAACAGCCGCAAGTGAGCGAGAAACTTCATAAGTAAAATCTACGTGACCTGGAGTATCAATAAGATTGAGCTCATATTCAACACCGTCTTTTGCTGTATAACGCATGCGCGCCGGCTGTAATTTGATGGTGATACCGCGTTCTCGCTCAATATCCATGGTATCAAGAGCCTGGTCCTTCATCTTACGTTTTTCGATGGTACCGGTAACCTCAAGGAGTCGATCCGAGAGGGTCGACTTGCCGTGATCAATATGCGCAATAATACAAAAATTGCGAATTCTAGACTGTTCCATTTGATGCGGATCCTACGTGATAAAGCAAAAAACGTCCACACGAGGGCAGACGTTTCATAAGATGCTGATGTTTTTTCATCGATAAGCCTTTTGGCGCAAGAGCTCATTAAATTCAGGGTCTTTTTGTAGATTGAATTCAATAGAGACAAGCCAATGAAAAAACCGATTAAAAGCTATACCTTTGCTAAGCGAAGGTTCAAGCGAAGGATAAAGCTCGAGGCCATATTTGCTTGGGATTTGAATACCTACACGGTAGGGACCCGCATCTGTTTTTCCAGACGAGCTCTTTGGGTAAAGCTTAATGAGCGAAATATAACGCTCATTTACTTGGCAAAGGTGGAGAATGTTGACGAAATCCTCATACGTCCAAGCCTCGCTTATCTGCACGCAAGGCCAGGTAACGATGCCTCTCACACCAACGATACGATCTACAACTCTGCACGCTTTGCAGATACGTCTTGCTTTGCCGTCTTTATCACTAAAAGGCTCCCATTCATGCTGTTTTAGCCAGATACGCTTATCCATGAGTCACCTCCGAAAGATGTAAAAGGGTGCTTACTTTTATAACAAAATACCTTCTTCGTCAAGGTTCTTGGTTGTGACACGTTTCCAAAGCCTGCGTTTGATGGTTTCGATAAGTCCAGCAAGCTCTTCTGATTTAACAAGGCTTGCAACAATCAAAAAGGCTAATCCACCGGCGAGTAGGGTCCCTCCCGCTTGTAATGCGAGCTGCCAAACCGTACGCAAAGGAAAGACCGTACCTAAATACTCACGTACCGGAAACCCTGCAACACAAAATGCGATGGTTGCCACTGTCGTTTTATAAGCTGACACAAATGAATCACCCTTTGCATAATGACCAAAGGTGCGTCGCAAAAGAAACGCATGGATGGCAAGTTGTAACCACGAACCTACAGCGATAGCTATCGCGATACCCGTCACGCCGAGAGAGTCTCTAAAAGACCAGGCGGTTAAAACGATAAAGAGCTCTCCAAAAAGACTCACGAAAAATGGTAACCAGGTATTTTGCATCGAGTAAAACGCTCTCGTAAATAACGGAATGAGTGCTTGAGCGACCAATGCAAAAGCAAGATAACCAAGAATATCTGCTGTAAGAATAGTATCCGTCCAATCAAATCTCCCCTGTCCTAAAATGAGACGCACAATTTGAGCGCGTAGAAAAAAGAAGATGGCCAGTTGACGGCAATAAGTAAAAAGATTTGTCGTGTAGCTGATGAAAAGGTTTGACGAAATTGCTGAAAATCTTCTTTTGCATAAGATTTTGAAAGCAACGGGAATGCTGCCATCGCCAATGACAATCCAAAAACACCCAGAGGAAAGCTTTGTAAGTTTGTCGCAAATTGCAAAGCACTCACCGAACCTGTTCCCGTAAATGCCGCGAGCGAAAGGAGCGCCGTTAGACTAAATTGCGAAACACCAAGACCCAAAATACGCGGACCCATCAAACGCAAAATCTGCTTTAGCCCTATAGCATGCCCACGAAAGCGCTCGATCCCAACAAAACCCATCGAGTAAATGGTACCTAGCTGAATAATCGCATGAGCAAGTGCACCAGCGATTACTCCCCAAGCCACCGCCTGAATACCAAAACGATTGCCAAAAAATACCGCCGCTACAATAATCCCCACATTGTAAAGCATCGGCGCTAGTGCAAAAGCGATATAGCGTTTTGTTACCTGAAGTACACCACCCGCAACCGAGGATAATCCAAGCAAGAACGGTGACAATGCCATGACTCTCGTTAAAAAGATCAATCGTAACATCTGCTCACCCTTAAAGGCAGGAAACACGAGCGGCAGAACAAAAGGAGCACTAAAATAAATACCCACCGCCGCTATCAACAAAAGCACACCAACAATAACGAGTAGTTGCGAAACAAGTTTCTTTGCCTGCTCTTTGCCATTTTTTTCTATCGTCTCAGAAAAGACCGGGATAAAACCCGCAGATAATGCACCAATGATGAGCAAGGTATAAACCGTATCCGGCAATCGAAAAGCAGCATAATAGACGTCGAGGTCATACCCCGCACCAAACGTCGAGGCAAGCACACGATCACGAACAACACCCAAGATACGTGAGCCAGCTGACGAAACACCAATAATAATAGCCGCTGCCGTAAGTCCACCCGATTCTTTGTTCCACAATTTCTTTATCCACTGGATCATAGCGGCATTCTATCAGGCAAATGGATCAATCGGTAGATCTACCTTTGCATACACAATTCCATCATCCTTTAAAACCGTTTCTACCTTAGCGAGAAAGCTCCCTGGAGGCGCTTGCCCTACTAATGCCTCACCCGTAAGTGCATTAAACTCAGCAAAATGCCACTCACAGCGAAAACGATCATCACCACATGATTGCAATGGTCCACCCATATGCGTACACGTATTTCGATACGCAAAATCTGATCACCTTTACGAATAGCAATCCCTTTGCACCAGGATAAAGCGACAGTGTTTTTGTTTCTCCCTGTTTCCATGAGCTCAGCGCGCCGAGCGGGATAAGTCGTGACATAGCTATTTTTTCTTCGTATCCAAAAATGCGAGAATTTATAATCAAACAATGGCTTGCGCACAGGTCCTTTACATCGCATGTAGAGCTCTGTTATCACATAGCGATAAGCCGTGGTCCAATGACCATCTTTTTCTAAACGACGAACCGATACGAGAACAGGGCCTGCATCAAGCACTCCAAAACAATAGCCGTGCTTGGCGAGACGCTGCACAAATTCCATATCTTCCGCAAAGATCACCGTCTCATCAAAGCCTTTACTTACTTCAAAAGCCTCACGTTTCACAAAAATACAACTCCCCGGAGCATGAGGAACAAAAGGTGCCGTTGCGCGCGTAAAAAATTTATAGACATGATGATACACACGATTCATCAACGTATGAGAACGTGGTTTTAAATCGCATGTTGCTATATCAAGTTGTTGTTGTTCTAATTCACGAAGACAGTCCTCCAACCATTCATCTGACGAAGGTCGTGCATCAGCGTCCATAAATAAGATCCATTCACCCGTTGCCACGGCAGCACCACGATTGCGTCCCGGACCAGGCATACCACCATCAACCACGCGCGCACCTAAAGAAAGCGCTATCTCGCGTGTACGGTCCGTCGAAAACGCATCTGCAACAATACATTCGCAATCTGAAAAGATCGTTTGTTGTTTTAACGAAATAAGCTGCTCTGGTAATTTTGCTCCTCATTTTTGACAGGGATTACGATGCTTAATTTCATACGTTGTGATTAAGAATAGCATAACTAGCGATGGCTGCCGCTATGGTTACATTCATGGATTCTTTAACGCCATGCATTGGAATCTGAATGAGATGATCACAACGTTCAATCAAAGACGGCGGAATACCCGTTGTTTCTGTCCCGAGTAAAAGCGCGATTTTGTCTGGTGGTGCATACGAACGTATGTCTACCGATTCTGCACCAAGCTCTAATCCCACCAAGGTAAAACCTTCGTTCTCGAGCTGCTTTAGTACGAGCTCAATATCTTCGTGCTTTTCGAAGGCAACGGCATTCTCTGCGCCTAATGCCGTCTTTGAATTTTTGGATCAGGCGGTGCCGGCGTATAGCCAGTAAGCCAAATCTTGTGAACACCAAGCGCATCCGCTGTTCTAAACAGGGCACCGATATTTTCGCAGGATCGAATATCGTGAGCGATAAGATGGAGTTCTCGCATGAGCCGGAGCCTAGCGGATTTGTATTATATTGACAATATCTGAAGATTTTGCTATATTCTCGGCAGTTCCGTGACCAACTGATCGGAGCAGAAAGGCAGCTATGGACGAACGAGTCCATTTTTCTCAAGGTATCAGTAATTCCTTCGATCAAGGAGTGCGTGATGCCGCAAACGGCCTGCCGATGCAGGACACCCTCAACAGAGACTACGCTCGGGGCTACGGGCGCTCTCTGTTCTACAGCAAGTCGGAGATGAAGCGAGCGGGTCAAGCGCCTGCCATCTGTCTCCTCTGAATCTCGTGTGCGTCTAGCCGTTCCATCTCGACACACACTCTCCGCCCCACCTCTTTCGTCCGAGAGGTGGGGATTTTAATTAGTAATAGCATCAATAACCTGCTTCCTGAATTTCTGAACTCTGGCAATCGTCTCTGTATCATTTTTGTACATTTCTTGGAGATCACTACCGTTAGCCCAATTGTTAAATGTTTCTTGAAGCCCAGCTCCTGAACCATCTAACTTAGATGCAAAAGCCAATTTATCTGAAAAATATTTCTTCAAATTCCTTGTAGACGAGTCAATCAAATCCTTTCTTGGTACAGGCGAATACTTATAATCGTATAATTGACGACCAAATCTTTCTAATTGGTTAATTAGATCGAAGTTTATCATCTCTAGAGCTTTTGTTTTCATTTTATTAACGACTTCTTCTTTTTGCTCTTCCGAAAAACCCAAAGTACCCACTTGCTGCAATCTCCTATCATACATTGATTCACTCGAATCCATGAAATTTTCAATACGAGACATCACAGCATCACGCTTGGCCTGAGCGAAATCCTCTTCCGTGAGCGGTTCCGCGCCTATTAACTGTCGTGTTTTATTGAGTTGATCAAGACCACTTTTTTGAGGAAATGGGTTTCCGTCTTTATCGAAAAACTGATTAAGTACATCGTCTAATGCAGTATCGGATGTTTTCTCAGCGATAAAGACTGCTTTTGCCTCTGGAGAACTTTCTTTTATGATTTTCAAGAATTTTTCATTATCGGCTTCGGTGGTATATTCGCCTTTAGTAGTTCTATTATAAGCACTGCTCAGTTGAACTAATTCAATATTTAGTTTTACTGTTTTTGCTTCTTCTAAAGCCTTATCATCTTCTGAGGCATTAGTCTCTACTGGTGTCTCTATGGACTCAACTTCTTCTGTTGCCACATCCTCACTAACCTCAGGTGGATTCTGTATCGCTTCAAGACGACTGCGCCCAGCCTCTGCTGCCTTGATCATACTCGATCTTAGCGCAGTCACATCTTCTTGCGTATATTCTAAGTTGCTATCAGCGCCTTTAAGCAAACCAACGAGAGAAGCATCTGGCAATGTTTTTAGCGATTCAATAAATGCACCAAATTTTGCAGAGACGTTTTCATCTCCTGCTACAGATTTAAGAGACTCATCAGTAAACCGTTCTCCAAAAGTATCGAGAGCTTTATTCACCGCCGGCTGATTTGGACTTTGTTCTACCGCGGCCTCAGGAGCTATTGCTGGCGACTCCTCGGCTATAACTGAATCAACTGGAGCTTCTGTAGATCCCTCTACAGAAACAGCTTCTGCTTTAGGAGTTTCGGAGGAAGTAGTATCAACCGACTTCTCGGCTTGCGATTCTGCTGGCGTTGTCTGCTCAACTAACTTAGCTTGAGCAGCCTTTACCTCGGCAAGCTTAGCCTCATACGCAGCCATAGCGCCCTGTGCTTCAGCCTGCAATTTACTTAATTCTGCGGCTGCGTCAGGTGGAAGATCTGCCGAATCAATACCTTGCAACTCATTCAAAGTAGTTCCTGTAGCTTTAAACGAACTTTCTGCAGTTTGAATTTGTTTTTCCTCTGCACTCTCAAACGCTGGTGCTGGCAATTGTTCTGGCGCATTACCACCGCGCTCCGTTGATCCTGACATAGAAGACATTTTTGTTAGTGTATTATATAATCATAAAAAGTATAACCTAGCCACAATAATCATACAATAATATGGATTTAAGCAGCAGCGCACAACAAGACGAGTTATTGCTAGACTTAAAAACAAAGATCGCCGAGCTTATGAGCATCAAATCTACACTCGATGAAACGAGAAAAAAGTGCCACGAACTTTTGCAAAAGTCTGATGGACTTATCGAAGAGAAACATCTCGCCGAGCTAAGAGGTCAGCTAGACGATCTAACCAAAGGTTAAGGCTTGCTTTTATTGCTAATACATGGCCAAATGTAGGCATGAAATTCGGCGACCGCCTGCAAGGCACTATCGAAGATGTCGACGATAAAGGACGTGGACGCTATACCGTAAAACGACCTGGCACACCGGACAAATCCGTTGTGATTCCTTTTGCATTTCCTGCAGATGAAGTTGATGCTGCGTTTATTAAACGTGACAAAGGTAACTGGATCGGAAAAATCGAGACCATTACAAAACCTTCAGCCGATCGAGTTGAGGCTCCTTGCGCTCATGCTGGTACCTGTGGCGGATGCCTCTGGCAACAACTTTCGTACGATGCTCAATTACGTTTAAAGCACAGCATGGTAAACAAAGCACTTGAAAAAGCAGGCCATACTGAACGCGTTAATACCATCACCCCTTCACAAGACACGTTGTATTTTCGTAATCGCATGGATTATGCGATTGGCTGGAAAAACGAAATTGGTCTTAAAGAATACGGTTCGTGGAATCGCTACATCGATATCAATGAGTGCTTATTGCTAGACAAAGAGTCACCAAAAATTCTCCAAGCAGTACGTAACTTAATGAAAGAACTCCATCTCAAACCTTGGGATGCAAAGCATGAAACGGGCGACATGCGCTATGTTGTAATTCGTCTTGGAAAAAACACTAACGAACGTTTAGTCATGCTTGTCGTCAAAGATCTCACCACGATCTCTGCAGAACAAAGAGAAAAAGATTAAAGATGCGCTCGCTCCACTTGCGACATCTGTATTGCTTGGCGAAAATCCACTCGTCACCGATCTTTCTTATGTTGCGACGATAGAGGCGCTGCATGGCCAACCCTTTCACTTTGAAGCGATTAACGATCTTCGATATAAGATCCATCCAAATTCGTTTTTTCAAACAAATACGGCGATGGCTGGAGTACTTCAGAATGCCGTTATCCATCACATAGACCAGGTAAAACCAAAACGTGTCCTCGATCTCTATTGTGGACTTGGCTTCTTTGCGATTGCTCTCGCAAAAAAAAGCATCTCTGCCTACGGACACGAGATCGATGCAGCAGCTATTGAGCTTGCAAAAGAAAATGCCATCCTAAATAACGTAAGTGAACTCACGGATTTTGGAGCAGGTCCCGTAGAAGACTTTGACTGGAGTCATGAGCAGCCAGAATGTGTCATTCTTGATCCTCCTCGAGCGGGACTGCATCCTCGTGCATTAAACATGGTTCTTGAGCAAAAGCCCCAACATATTGTTTACGTTTCTTGCAATTATCATCGACTCATGGGAGAACTTACCAAGTTCAAAGAAGTCTACGAGATCGAAAAGATCGTTGCCTTTGATTTGTTTCCGCATACTCCTCACGTTGAACTGGTCGTAAAGCTAAAAAAGAAGTAAAATACATCTATGAAATCAGGATTTGTGGTACTCGCCGGACGCTCCAATGTGGGTAAGTCCTCCCTTTTAAACGCGCTTATACATAGCAAGGTCGCTATTGTGACGCCTAAACCACAAACGACACGTCGTCCTGTGCGCGGCGTTTTACACGATCAACGTGGTCAAATCGTGTTTGTTGATACCCCAGGTATTTTTCTTGGTAAAAAAGACACGCTTTCAAAAAAGCTTAACGCGTCCGTACAAGAACACCTCGAAGGCATCGACGTGCTCCTTTATGTCGTTGATCCAACTCGCGAACCTGGCGAAGAAGAAGAAAACATCCAACGACTCGTACGCAAAGCCGCTGTGCCCGTTATCTTGATCGTAAACAAATCCGATCTTGCTCCAGAAGATCGACCTTTTTACGATCAAATGCGGACCATTGATGTTGGCCAAGAAGCAACCGTAGAACTATCTGCGCTAAAACATAAAGACCTCAATACCCTTATTGATCTTATCTTTGATCTTTTGCCAGAAGGCGTCCCCTACTATCCAGAAATGCAAATGACGGATATGAGCCACAAAGATTGGCTCCAAGAACTCATTCGAGAAAAAACGTTCCTCCGGCTAGAAAAAGAACTCCCCTACTCTGTACACGTAGAAGTTACTGACATTGATACCAACGAACGTGGTCAAAAAGTGATTGAAGCAACGATTTGGACAACAGAAGAGCGCTACAAAAAAATGATTATCGGTAGTGGCGCAAAAATGATTAAGCAAATCGGCATTGATGCACGCAAAGAACTCGAAGGTGCCACCAACGAAAAAGTCCATCTCGCGCTCCATGTAGACGTTGATGAAAAATGGCCGACGAAATTTCAAATGTAATTCATCGTATGGGAGAACGCGCACCTTTGGGCAGTAGCAACGCATATACAAAACGAGCCGAAGAAAGAAGCGGCGCGTTTCGTATTGATACCGTAAAAAATATTGAGCATATCCCGGGAGTCGAACATCTTATTGCTTATCTTGAACCTACGGGAAATGAGGCTTTTACTGTTGGTACTTACGTTGAAGACGGCAAAATAAGAACCGCTGAAGAAATCCGTAAACACGCTCAATCTCTGCGTCAACGCGTGGGTCAAGCACCTTTGCAAGAAAGCATCACGCTATCCTTACCAAAAAATATATATCCCTCAGCAAAAGAACAAACAGCTGGCAGACCATTAGAGATCTTTAATCATAATATTTGGGCATGGGAACCTACGCTTCTTGATGATCTAGAACGCGCAAAACAAAAACAAGATCCGTCAGCGATAAGCGAGCTACGTGCCCTGATTCGCTCTGGTAGCTGGAGCTCTCATGGACGTGCCAGTGAAAGAGAATGTCTAGAACTAGCAAAAAAATGGCACAACACATTAGAAAAACAGCCCGCAGATACCCAGCTTGAGTTTACCGCCATCATGAACCCAGATCTTGAACAGGTTGAGTCACTGGTTGCCTTGCTTTCATCAAAAACCCCACAATGTGGACCCTTGGCAGAAAACGCTGCCGAATTCTTAGAAGAAAAACTCCGCGAAGCCTGGCTTCATTTTAATGCACTCTACCGTGATACTGAGTCAGCCTTTAAACGCGAAGCGCGTACTTACCGAGACCATTTTAAACAGTACCCCCTAGAATGGCCGCATAGTATATTTCATATTGATATTCCTACATCCGTAAACGGACCGGACAGCGATCATACGTATGACTTTACAGAATTGCATGATGCACAACAACGAATTATCGAGCTAAGAACATTGCGCGATCAAGTATATTTTCATGTGCTCAATCCAAATCTCTGTTCGTTTATAAAGGCCTAAAGTAAATACCTCCTGATCAAATATCAGGAGGTATTAGTTACCACTACTTACTACTAGCGCTTAATCGTGATGTCAGTGATCTCGTAACCAAAGAATTTATCCAAGAACGCGTCCGTACCAGAAGCAATATCTGCAACACCACTCTTAAGCGGACTAAGACTTGCTTTTAAGATCAAAGGATTTTGTGCATTGTTTAAAACAATGATTTCACCAAACCAGTTTTTTGCCTTAATAACAGAGACGACTTTTTCTTCACCATTTACACGGATCGTATAGTCTGAGGTTGTTTCTTCTGCTTCGAGCAACGTAAGATCTCGTTTAGCACCCTCGCTATCAGCTTGCTGTCGTAGTGCCTTGTATGCATCTTTTACATCATCAATGCCTTGCGCTGCTTTTTGCGCTGACTCATCAAATACACCAAAGTTTAAGACGGTATGGCGCGTTCGTGAAAGCTCTTGAAAAGCATCGTTAGATAACCAAAGACCTGATTTTTCTCCTACTAAATCTAATGGTTCCGTTGACCAATAATTTGGAAAGAAGGCGCCATGTGATGCATCCAGTGAAATATTCTTTACCGTACCCGTTGTGACAATGTCTTCAAATTCTGGTCTAGGCGGCAAACCTGTTGCCTTACCGTCTTTCATCGCTGCCTCGTACTCATTACGAGCCTTGATTGAGTCTGCTTTCTCACGAACGGCTTTTAAGCTCCAATCGAGATTTGCTGCATGACCAGGAGCAAAACGTGTAATCGTCACTTCTCTTTCTCCGTCTTTAAATGACGCGAGATTACCAAGAAATCCTCCTACACCCATAAATGTTTGGCGGATCGTAAAACTATCACCAGGGATAAACTCAACGGCTTTTGCTGCCTCTACTGTTTCAGTCAGTGTTGGCTTATCTTGCTTTTGTTGCAAAAAACTAGGCGCTTTATCACAACCAAGACCGAGCAGTGCTAAAGAGCACGCAATAGCGCCAAGCGACGCAATTTTTGAACCGTTTTTCATATTCATCGCACAAAATGATCGTGCATTTGCATACACCTGTCAAACATTGACAAAATGATATTTTAATGCTAATTCGTATACCAAGGAGGCCTGGGATGCATGCCAAACAATCGCTACTAAATACTGTACTTTGCTTACGAGAAGCGAAGAAACTAGAAGCTAGCTATACAAGGCTATTGCAACTAGAAAAAACACAATCTCTCGTTAAAAGCGAATCGCCCGCTGAAGAACACCTGCGTTGCGAATCAGTCAAAATAGCACTTTTTGAGTATATTGCTTCTCTGTACGTTCTTTATTGTGAGTATGATATTGATGTCGTTGCAGGCACTATCCTGATACAGGATATCCTATACGATCAAGAAAAACCGATTTCATCACTTTTACTTATACCTATTAGCTGTTCGCCAGGTGGCCTGATCTATGACATGCTAGCAAGCAAGCAATTGCGCATGTCAAAACAACTAGCTACTTTCGAAACAGACGCGCAAAAACTACTGCTTTCTGATGAGCGACAAGCCGCCATATACTCAGGCATTAAACAGGTGCTCGCCATGAACTAAATTCAGCAAACAAAAAAGGAGACGAACTCGTCTCCTTTTGTCTTTGTTTTACGCTGCCTTTGCTAGCGGCTCGGTTGCTAATGCTTCGTCAATAGCGGTTTTATTCCAGCCAACGATCACTTGACCGTTAATCACGATAACCGGAACACCCATTTGACCTGAGAGTTTAACCATCTCTTGTGCTTTAGCAGAATCTGCTGATACATCGACGTTTTCAAACTCGACACCTTTATCTTTGAGGTGATCTTTTGCGAGTTTGCAGTAAGGGCAAGTTGGAGTGGAGTAGATAGTAACCATAAATGTGCAATTATTCTAATACTATCATTATAGCACACTTATTATCTCTCACTTATAAACCCTGTAGATATCTCGTGATTAAACGCACACCAAAGCCTGTTGCGCCATACGTCTGATCAGGACGTGACTCACGATCCGTCCATGCAGGCCCTGCAATATCAAGATGCGCCCACGGCGTCTTTCCAACAAAACGCTTTAAGAAAAGTCCACCGGCGATTGCACCAGCTTGACCCTTTGCTCCAACATTTTTTATATTCGCGATTTTAGACTTTACGTGATCGGCATATTTTTCAGGCAAGGGTAACTCCCAAATATCTTCTCCCGATAGCACTGAAGCTTTTTTCAAGCGTTCGATAAGTCGTGCGTCGGTACCCATAACACCAGCGATCTCCTCTCCTAAGGCGACAATACAAGCGCCCGTTAAGGTAGCGAGATCAACAATGGCTTGCGGTTCTTGCTCGCGTGCATATAAAAGGGCGTCTGCTAATACAACACGACCTTCTGCATCCGTATTTTGTATATCTATGGTTGTTCCATCCATTGCTGTTACCACATCCCCTGGTCGATAAGCTTGTGCTGAAATCGCATTTTCGACAGCAATAAAAATACCATGAACTTCGACATCAATATTAAGCGAAGGGAGTATCTGAAAAACCCCGAGAACCGCAGCAGCACCTGCCATATCCATTTTCATTGTTACCATGCCGTCGCTAGGTTTAAGTGATAATCCTCCCGTATCAAAGGTAACAGCCTTGCCAACAATAGCGATTCGCTTTTTTGCTTTCTTTTTTGGTTTATAAACCAAATGAACGACAGCGGGCTTATGTACCGAACCTCGAGCAACGGCAAGAGCAGCCCCCATCCCCTTCTTCTCCATTTCTTTTTGATCAAGAATAGTGAGCGAGAGTCGAGCTGATGCATCAGCCATTTTTTGAGCTACTTCTACAAGTTTTTGAGGTGTCATCTCATGCGCAATCGTATTAACAAGATCCCGTGATAAATGCACACCATCAAAAAGCGCTTTTGCCTCTAAGGCACCTTTTTCTATCGCCTTTATATTTGTTGAGCCATGAGCAATCCATAGTAGCTCTTGCACAGCTTTTTCTGCAGCTTTTTGTTTTGCCTCTTTTTGATAAGCATGAAACGTATAGGTTGCTCCATACCAACCCTCCATTAAATCACCGCTCGTTTCTTTGGCGCTAAAACGCTGCAATAAAGGCTCACTCACCAAGGAAACCTGCTTCGCATTGAGCTCTTTTGCTTTTTTATAGATCGCACCACCAATAAGTCGCAGATCGTCATTTGTTATAAGTTTACGATCACCAAGCCCGACTAGAAGCACTTGATGAGTAGCAAGCTTACCAAAACAAGGAACCACGACCATTTCGCGCTTATTACCTTCAAAACGAATATGCTCTAACCAATCATTGAGATGTCCATCCCAGAGTTTTTGCAGCTCTTGTAATTCGGGTTGCTGTTTTAACCCTTTCCAGACGGGCAAAATAAGAAGATCCGAGGTAATGTTCTCTAACGTTGCTGAGCGGACACGTAATTGCATAGATAGAGACCTTAGAAACAGGTAAGAAAAAAGGCAAGTCACACCGTAGTGCGCTTGCCTCTACTATTTAATGTGCAAAGATCCCTGGAAGGGACTGTTGCAATAGGTTTGCCAAATCTCTTGGCAAGATATCATCAATTGGCACCTCTTCAAATGCGCCAAGTTCGTCTGGCCAATGTGTCATTAATGCAAGAATAACATCTTTGCGCTCAATGATAGCCGGCATTCCTTGACGACGGCACAAAGCCATAAGCTCAGCATTTGGATTAAATGCAAGCGGAAATTCAACAACGGAGAGCATACGCTCATCGGCCCTTGCATCACCTACGGCAATCGCTCCTCGAATACACTCCCCTATGCGTTCAAAACCGTGTTTTGACGCAATACCCTGGCAAACCAGACCCTTGCTATGGTACGGGGAGGCTGCTCGCTCAAAACCGCCTCTGATACGGCCATCATCAACCTCAAATTCGGTTGCATAGACTTCATCAAAACCAAGGGCTTGAGCGTATGGTTCAACAACACAAAGCGGCGAACCACTGATAGCAATCAGCAACGGTCGTGGTTGAAGTATTTTTAGAGCTTCAAGCAACGCATGCGTAAACTTATATGGACGTTCCAGCCCTTGTGTGGCGACATACTTGCTTGCGGTAATCACATCAGATAACAACACTCCCTCAAGTCCATTGTTGATAGACTTGATAAGTTCATTGTTTACTTCATCGTAAGTACCTTTTCTGGCACGCCACATACTGAAGGCGTTTTCGAGACCTTGATAATGAACAGGATCTATCTTTTCTTTTATGTGTAGATATTCCATCAACACCGCGGAAAAATTATCTCGGTATAGGGTGCCGTCAATATCAAAAAAGGCGACCACGACCTGCGTATTCGTTTGATGATCAGTCACGAACCACCTCCTTTAGGTGAAATGAGCTCGTTCATCTGTAGCCTTTTAAGGGCGTTTTGTCAATGAAGGAAAGGGTACAAGCGCTAATAAAAACATCACGACCGTAGCAATACCCGAACCCAAACACCAAACACAAAAAGCACCAATCACCTCAGCCTGAATATAAAAAAGCCATCCAGATTCAACAACCCCAACCACGGTACCGAGCAAGATAATCTCATCGAGATAAAAACGATCATGCTTATCCCAACTAATGCGCAACATCGCTAAAACAATCATCCCAATATAAAATACCATTCCTAAAAGTGGGCGCGGAATCACACCCCATACCCAAGCATATTCGGATAAGCGCACAACATCGCAGCCGGATCCAAGTCCGCATGCCACCGAAGCACCCGAGAGATACTTCACTAGCAAATAAGAAGAGATGCCCAAACCAATAAGGCTTGTGATCATAAAAAGCGCGGTCTTCCATTGTGGCCAAGCGAGTTTAAGTCTTGTCATAGCTACTTTGTACCAGAGCATGTCGAAGTCGACCAGAGACCCCTACCTTCTTCGCGGGCTTGTTTTTCTGCCTCCGCCAATTGCGCTTTGCGTTGTTTGTTTAATGGAAAGTCCAAATACGCGTAAGCAAAACCCTGTTCAACAAGAAGCAAGTTAAAATCCGTGCCGTCTTCAAGCACAATATTACGCAATAACCGTTGATACTTATCAATATTATCCGCTTGTGGATCTTCATCTAACCGAATACGCTTTCCTTCCAGCTTATCCTTTGTAAATTGGCTTGCGATTTTTCCAAAGCATTCAACCCCACGACGTGGGTCAACCGATTCTGGGGTATTTACTCCGAGTAAACGGATTTTTACCGATTCTTCATTATCATCAAATCGAGCTTCTATCGTATCCCCATCAACAACTCTCACGGCGAATGCATTTGTTTCAACAACAGCTTTTGTCGTTGTTGCGATCGGCGTTGGATCCGATTCATATGTCACAGCATCCGTCGCTGTGCCTTTGTATTGTTGCCAAATAACAATGAGAACGGTTGCTATCAATACGCCAAGTTGTTTCATTTGCTTTTTTGTCATGACAACATGATACCATCCCTTTATGAACCAAGATATCCATGCTCAATTATTCGCTGCCGAAATCGGTGATGTGCCCGAGTTAGATATCCATGGCTTGAGTGTCCATATGGCAATAAAAGAACTCGAAGACTTTATCGGACGTGAATCCGGACGAAAAACATCCGCAATACGAGTGATTTGCGGTCATGGAACCGGAGCGCTTTTTACAGGAATAACACATTTTCTTCAAAAACCTCATCCGCTTATTGCAGCGTGGCGCCCTGCTACAGCGTATACAAACTCAACTGGCGCCATTATTGTGATCGCTCTATACTCATAATAACCACACTTTATGAAAAAACTCTCTGTTCTCGTATCATGCGCAACCGTGCTTGCGCTTGCAGGTGCCGGCTGTCGATGGCCAGCGTTTTTATCAATAAAAACTACTGTTGAACCTATTACAACCACGGTAACCGAAACACCTAGAGAAATGCCGCCGACCATTCCTTCTTCTGGGTTTATCGCTCTTTCTGGTGATCAGGAAGGATTTTCTGCTCAAATAAAGCTCATGCGTCTCCCTTGGGATACGTATGGCGAATTTTCGTTTGTTATTGATGGTCAAGCAAAACTCGGCACATTCTCTGCAGAAAAAAACTCCGTCACATCAACCATTCTCACGGCTTATGAAAATAGCGAGAACCTCTTAGGTAAGCTCACTATTTTTTGGCCAATGACAGAGAGTGATACTGCCCAAGCAACCTGGATTGCTGATGCGACCGGTAAACCACAAAACCTTGAACTACAGACGATAACCATGGCGCACCGATGGACCGTAGAAAAAGCGCATGTCACTCATACAGATGCAACAACAAATAACGAAGTCTGTTTTTATCAAAGTGCCTATCCCCTCTTGGTAGAAAGCGAACCAAACGCTCGTGTAATTAATGCAGCTATCGAAAGGGCGTCTGTTGGCTACCTAGACACAACAACAGCAATAAGCTCCATTGAACAACGCGCCTCCGAATATGTCGCAGCCTGCGTAGGAGAAATCCAAGCGCTCGTAAATGAACTAGGCCCAGAAGAGATACCGTCGCTCGCCTATAGCTTAGATGCAGCAGGTTGGGTAACACTAGATACCGAAGACATCATCAGTCTCCGTTTTGATGGCTACGAGTACACCGGTGGCGCTCACGGCAACCCTTCTCTTGCAGGCCTTACAATTGATCCAAAAACAGGCCATACGCTTTTACTCAAGGATATTATTGCACCTGACAAGCTTCAAGCGCTCTTGGCAAAAGAACGCCAGATCCTTCTCTCTGATGAAGAGGGTGGCTATCTCTACGAAGAGACAAATGCACAGTTTAGAGAGTTCTTAGCGCTTCCTACCTATCCTGCTGATAAGCAAGTAGAGCTCTATGGTAATGATTCAAACTTTTATCTCACAGAAAAAGGTATCGTTATCTACCACACCGCCTACGAAATCGCCGCCTATGCCGCCGGTCAATTTGAAACCGAGATTCCGTATAGTGATATGAAAGAAATGATCAGACAAGATGGTCCGCTTGCGAGCTATACTCGCTAACAAAAAAGAAGCTTTAGAGCTTCTTTTTTGTTACTTAAGATGTGTCACGTGTATTTTTTCTTTGAGGATGACGTAACGATAAATATCAAAGAGCGCGATTAAGAAACTTATCGTTAATGGTCCGAGGATAAATCCAAGCGGTCCATAAAAGACAAAACCACCAAGAACCGCAAAGAGTATAAGAAGCGGATGAATATCGGCGCCTTTACCAACCAAGGTAGGACCAAGAAGATTATCGATAACACCAACAGCAAATACACCCCACATACTCAAAATCGTGGCCTGGATAGGCTGTCCGGTAGCAAATAGATAAATTATACCTGGGATCAATACTAAGCTTGTTCCAAGTCCTGGGATCAATGCGCTAAATGCTGCAACAACGCCCCATAATGCAGGTGACGGGACACCCAGCACAGCAAAACCCAAACCTGTCATCGCGCCCTGAATCGAGGCTACGAGCAATTGCCCTTTTACAACAGAATGAATAGCCATCGACATGCGATGAAAAATCACCTGATCATAGTCATCTCTTAGCGGACTTAATTTAATGATCTTATCAGCAAAGCGCCCGCCATCCTTTAGAAGATAGAATGTCGCGATCAACCAAAGAAAAATTCCACCAATGACAGCCACGATACCAGAAAAAATACTCCCAAGTCTTGAACTTACAAAAGCAAGCACCTGCTTAACGGTGTCATTAATATTGAATTGAATACCTGGCAATGCCACCGACGCAAACTCGTTTACCGACTTTTCAAGTTGGGTAAAAAACGTATCTTGCTGAAGACTAATAGCTTTGTACAGACTTGCCGTCTCTTCTGCGACCTGACCACCGATAAGTAACACCGGTACAACGATCATGGTTAATAATACCAAGGTCGTTGTTAGGGCAGCGATATTTTCGTGGCCTTTAAAAAGCTTTAAGGCATTCTTATAAAACTGTGACAACATTACGGACGTTATAGCCGCCATCGCTAATACTTGCGCAAAAGGCGCGTAGACAAAAGCGGCGACGATCATCGCAATAGCGAGCAAGACAAGAAAAAAATTTGTCTGCATTTGTTGAGTTACCATAGTGATATTATATCACACCTAAGATAATTCACGCAGGGTTTTGCGACGATGCTTCATTTCAGGACAGCCCTTTTCAACAAGCTGCCAAAACCGAATACCATGCGAACGATACTTGAGGTGACACAATTCGTGGATCATCAAATACTCCGCTACCTCGAGTGGTAGATCAAGAATTTGATAATGAAACTGCAAAGAACCATCCCCAGAACAACTCCCCCATACTTGTTTATTGCAGCGTATAGAGATCTTTCCATAGGTAAAGTCATAGGATGCATTTAAACGCGGCAAATGCTCGTGAACAAAAGCAAGCGCCTGTTTTTTACGTGCTAAATAATCTTCTCTTGTAGCTTTTGCAAAGAGCCCATGATCCGGTTGATCTTTTTTCGCCAACACTTTGTCCATCCATTCTTGATGACGTTCCAAAAATCCACGCACAAACCCTTCGGTCGCCCATCGTCCAGAGCTCAATTGAAAGACACCTCTCGACAATCGCAAACGCAACGTACGTTGGCCACGACGCTTTGTCCACTCAAATTCTTTACCCTGAAACAACAGGATTTTGCGCTCCAATACCTCTTTTGCCATGCAACTTATTGAAGCCTGCCCGTAAGCGTTTTGGCAAGTCCATTTGCATCAACAAAAACTGCCGTCCATTCAGATAACGACGTCCATTGTCTTGATTTCCAATAACCGAGCTTTATACCGGTTACGTCTCGCGCATAGTCCTCATTTGCACCCTCCTCCTGTGTTAGTCGTGTAGCTACGTCTTGTTCTAAATCATATCCGATGAGAGGCGCTACATCACATCGCGTTTTTGCACATGTTTGCGCCATAAAGACTGCTTTTGTTCCATTACTATTCCATACAGGTATCGAACGCGCTGGATAGGCAGATAGCCGACGAAACGTTTCGTTTTGCAAATCAAGAACATGCGTCATCGCCCGATAACCAGTAATATCACAAGCCTGTTTATTTATTGGGCAACCATTGCGCTCAAAAATCATGATAGCGAAAGCACCATTTTGTACCGTCTGCGTGACATAGGTAAGCTGAGGAATATCTACGTCGATACTTGCATCAACGGTATCAAGGACATGGAACTTTCCATCTGCGCGCTCCAAAACCAAACGATTCAACCCACGACATACCTGAGTGTTTATTCCTGTTTGTGGATGACGAATCACCACAAGCTCTCCTCCGCATTGATGAAGAATCGCCATACTGCCACCACCATGCGTCAGCGCTACACGTTTTACGATTGTATAAACCGCTTGTTGCTCTGCACTCTCTAATATTACCGGTTCTGAAACATCTTCTGTATCTTCGCTGGTAGGTATCGTGATGTTTGTTGATGTAGCGATTAATGGTTCTTCGTTGATGCTCCTGATATTCTGAACAATTTCAAAAATCCAATAACCAGATAGCCCAATAAATACCGTACACACAAGAGCAATCGCAAATTTTAACAAAGGGTGCATATAGCAATAAGTATAACATAAAACGGCACGAATGCCGTTTTATGTAAGTCTTTATTCAACGGATGGATCTACGATGTCGGTGATGCTAGGAACCGTAATCTGACTATTTCCGATATTAATCAAGGTTGAAGTTGGCGGATTATTTACAAGGTTAATACGACTTGCTGCTTTGCTCGTTGCTGCAATTGACTGCAATGGCCACAACTCTGCACGTGCAGCGTCCTTTGTATTAATTGTAATGACATCCACCCTTAACTGATCTGCTTGAAGACGTGCCGCGTCAGTAAGCTCAGCGTCAAGTACAAGTGCCTTACCTTCTAAACTTGCTCGCGAAGCATCCTCGAGTCGTAACGTTATTTTTGCAAGATCGAGACGAGCGCCATCAAATCTAGCTGCGTCTGTAAGGAGTAATTCTAGATCACCTTTGAAGCCTTCGACATCTGCACGCGCAATCCCCGACCCTTTGTACTGCTTGAGTACTGGCATCGTGATCTCTCCCGTTACACGTTGATTGTGACAAAAGAGACAAATCCCTCGTTGTTTAACCGGCGTTTGTGCGATAAACAAAACGCCATCAACCGTAGTAGCTTCTGCATTATCAATTGCCGCTTGAGTACCTTTGAGTTGTACAGAAAAAACCGGACCTTCTTTAATAACAAATGTTCCGTATGATCCAGCGTAGACACGATCAAAATCTTTTAGCTCAAGGTTCTTTGTTACCTGTGGCATATCTTGCGCTGCCTGGATACGATCATTCAACCACGGTGATAGTTGCACACCACAAATCACCCACGTTGTTACAGCTACGATCCAGATTCCAGCAAAAACGGTTCCTAAAAGGATGCTAAATAGATTTCGTCGTAACAATAACGAAATTCCTGCCACGATCCCCACCAATACAGGGATAAAGGTGGAAAAATATCCTGCAACAACACCTACATAATACGCTGGATTACCCGCTAACTCTTGTAATGGCAAGTCTGAAATAATCTGTGGAGACTGAATATTAAAGAGCAATACACCCGCAATAATAGTGATCCCTACAAGTGCCGCAAACGAACTAAGGGTGAAAACAATACCAATAATGGTTGCGACAAAAGGAACGATAAGACGAAACAATGCATTGCCTGCTTTCGCAACGAGTTCAATAATAGCAACTGGTACCGCAGCGATTTTCTTCCATAATGAATCATTAGATTTGATTCGTTCTACCGCCTCTTTGCCTTCGTTGGTCATTGTTTTTGCTTTTTCTTTAATTGCATCTTGCAACTCATTTACATTTACAGGACGGCCTCGCATAGACAATTTTTGAGAAGGCGTAATAGCCTTTGCCATCGCCAACCAAAGAATAAGGTAGAGCAAAATACCGATACCATTAACAAACGCTAAAATGATAAATGCGATTCGTACAAAAACAACATCAACACCGTAATAGGCAGCAATACCTGAACAAACGCCAGCGATGACCATGTCGTCTACATCACGATAGAGTCGCTTTTCTGTAGATTCTTCTGACTTTTGTTCGTTTTGCTCACCTTGTTTTTGCGATTCTGTTGTTGCCTCTTCGTCAATCTCTTCTGCTTTGCCCATGACAGCAATCACTTCTTCAACATCTTGCAAACGAATAACCGTACGCTTCTCTAATTTTTCAGCAAATTTTTCTGAGATACTTGCTTCGATATCAGCAATTAACTCATCAACATTTTCGTCGCTGCTAAAATGTGAACGTAATTTTTCGAGATAAGCATCGAGTGACAAAAAAGCGTCTTCTTCGATATTGTAGACGAGACCACCAATGGTGATAGAAAGGGTTTTTTTCATATAACGTTAATTAAATTTTTTCATTAAGGTATTAATAGAACGATCTAAGGCAGTCCATGTTTCTGAGAGCTGATCTAAGAACTTGCGACCCTGAGGCGTAAGCGAATAATACTTACGAGGAGGACCGTTTTTTGACTCCGACCAGTCATACATGAGAAGACCGGCATTTTTTAATCGACTCAAAAGCGGATAAAGAGTTCCTTCAACCACGATGAGATCAGCTGCTTGCAGCTCTTTTAAAATGTCGCTGGCATACGCTTCTCCTTCTGAAATAACCAAAAGGATACAAAACTCAAGAATACCTTTACGCATCTGAGCTTTCGTATTTGCGACATCAATTGGGGGTTTTGTAGTCATACGTTTTATACATTTGCAAGGGTAACACAAGTTACTATGTTATGCAAGGTACTATACATAAATTTATCCCAATAGAAAAGCCCGCCAGATCAGCGGGCTCATACCAATGTTGATGATTCATCAAAATTTCAATCGTTCTTGTATAGGGATCCAGCCTTCGGGATATGTGCCGGCGAGGGTAATCCCATGCTCAGACAAGACTCTCTCTGTATCTCTCAGAGTAGATCGCATACTGCTATTTAGCCTCAGGATTTTACCGGGGTTCAGTATCATGAGGTCTCCAGCCAAGACATGCCTACGCCAATCATTAGCGATATTGCTATTGAGCTTACAGTCAAAGTGACACTGCTGAAATTCACGATGAACAACACCGTCTAGAAAGCGCTTTGACAAACCCAGCTCGTGCACCGTCTTTCTCAAGTATCTTGGCTGTTGAAGATGGAACAAATCCCAGCTACGCTCAGCAGAAGACATGCGTACTTTGTCATACGTGGCCGTAAACTCGTCCAAGAAACCATCCAAAAGATCTAGGAGCTCTTCTGATGGATTTCCTTTGGCGAGGATTTCTAACACGTTTCGCAATCGAGCAAAGGTTTTCGCTCTTCTTGACTCGTCAGGGTCTTGCCCTTCTTTGGCCTCAATATCCGCTTTGGCTGTACGTCCCATGTCTTTCTCTCCCGAAAAGGTACCTAAGCGGTATACATTTCATTATACTTTTTGTCAATGTTTATAAGGCAAACCAACGATAGGTCATCCACTTTGACAATTACGCGAAAAATCCTTATCCTTTGCCCACAAACTCCCCTCTTCCGGGATCGTCTAATGGTAGGACACCGGCCTTTGAAGCCGTTTATCTTGGTTCGAATCCAAGTCCCGGAGCCACGTAAAAGCCTCAGCGAAAAGCGGGGCTTTTTGCTTTTGGCTCACGTGGCGGGGCCATGTATTGCTGCTATACTAATTTTATGAAGCTTTATCCCATCGATATTCTCGTACCCTTCGGGCCATTTTTGAGACGCATTGAGAACCAACCTGTATTCCATCAATGGAAATCTCTTATATTTCATGTCATCCCCTTTACCTTTTTTATCTACTGGTTGTGTTCGTTAATACCGTATATCGGCACGCTTGCGTATACGCTCGTACTCATCCCACTAAGCGCACTACGTCATATCCAAGTAAAACAGATCAAATCAAAAGAAGATCGTGCGCTTACCTATCTTTGGTACTTTACCGTCATTGCTATCGGTTTTGGAGGTCTGTGGAGCTTTATTGGACATACCGTCTTAGCGGATTCTGTCGCTCAACAAATCGGCTGGGCTACGGGTAGCCCGTTTCAAACGGAGCTGGCTTTTTATACATTGGGCTCTGGTATCGCAGGCCTTCTAGCTATTTGGCTCAAGAAGCAAATGATTGCAGCGACCGTGATCACAAAATCGATCTTTTTATACGGCGCTGGCTATGTACATCTCGTAGAGGCAATCGTTCACAAAAACTATTCACCGCTAAATATTGGAGCTCCGCTTATTGGTGATATCGTTTTGCCTACGATTTATTTAACATTGATATTTATGACTGTTAAAAGTAAAGCTAAGACTGTAGAAAATAGCTAGCATAAAAAGAACCGAAAATTATTTATGCAAATCACTAAAACAGACTATCTAGAATATACCTATTGCAAAAAGAACCTTTGGCTCAAAAAGCATAAGCCAGAACTTTTTGATGGTGTAGAAATATCTGAATTTGAACAGAAGATTATTGACGAAGGAAACCTCGCTGATGAAGCCGCGCGTATCCTCTTTCCTGACGGCGTCTTAATAGAATCGACAGGTCAAAATGCTATTTCTGATACACAAATAGCATTAGACAAGAAAACAGAGACACTTTTTCAAGCCACCTTTCAAGATGATGTTTTTTATCTACGTGCAGATATTTTGCGTTACAATCAAGTATTAAATGGCTGGGAGCTCTACGAAGTCAAAGCGTCAAATGATGTAAAGCGCAAAGTCCCCTATCACTATGTGAACGATCTCGCCTTTCAAAAATCCATTATCGAAAAGTGCGGACTCCCTGTCGTAAAAGCGAGCGTTATTCATCTTAATGGTGAATATCGTAAACACGGTGAGCTCAATGTAGACGAGCTCTTTGTCTTTGCCGATCTCACAGAAGAGGTCGTTGAGGCTCAAGCATCCGTACAGCAACAAATGCAAGACATTAAAACCTATCTTTCAATGGAAGAAGAAAAAAAGGCTGTGAATGCCTCTATCGTGGCGCAAATGACCAATGTACGACGTTTCGCTATTCTAACCCTGACGTGCCAGAATATTCTGTTCACAATATCAATCGCATTGGTGGTAGCAAAAAACTTTTTTATGATTGGATTGACCGAGGGATCTACTCCTTAGACCAAATCGATAATCCAGAGGCGCTTACAGGAGCAAAGCTCGCACAATACCAAGCCTATCAAAAGGCTCCGCTATTATCGATCGCTTAAAGATCCGAGAGGAGCTTGAAACACTTACCTTTCCTCTACAGTTTTTGATTATGAAGGCTACTCCGGCGCTATCCCACGTTTTGATGGATTTGGCGCTTATGAACAAATCCCTTTTCAATACTCGCTCCATATTCTCACTGCAGACGGCGAATTGACCCATAAAGAGTTTATCATCACCGAACCAGCCAAAGACCTCACAAAGCCCTTTATCGAGCAAATGAAACAAGACCTAGATCCAAAAGGTACGGTAATCTCTTGGTATAAAAGCTACGAATCCCAACGCAATCAAAAACTCGCAGAACTCCACCCTGAATACGAAGATTTTTTTAGAGAGATAAATAACAAGATGTTTGATTTGATGGAAATCTTTAGCAAGGGTTATTACGTTGATCCTGCCTTCAAGGGCTCTGCTAGCATCAAAAAAGTCTTGCCGGTTATTGTACCTGAACTTTCTTATGCCGAAATGAATATTTCAAAAGGCGATCAAGCGAGCGAGCGTTGGGAAAAAATGATCGCAAAAGATACGACTCCGGCTGAAAAGGAGAAAATTAAACAAGATCTACTAGCTTACTGTAAGTTAGATACGTTAGCGATGGTGAAGATTTATAAGGTGTTGAAGGGGTTGTAGCTTTGGAAAAAGATCAGTTATTTGATGAGCTTGTCATAACCAACATTAAATTCATTATTATTGTTTTTATTAAACAAAGGTAGTCCAATCAAGCTATATTTTTTATTTTCAATCTTAAGCACATTCTTCTCAGAGTACTTTTCTGTAATTTCTTTTAAGAATAGATTTTTCCATTCATCTTTTTTGTAGTAGGTTATCTCCTTTAGGTTCAACAAAAACTTGATAATGTAAGTTTGTTTTATCTTTTAGGAATAGAATAAAGTCAGGCTGAAAACCTTGTCCTGTATTAAAGTCAAAGATTTTATACTGTTCTTCGTTTCTTAAAAGATACACTTCTCTGTATTTGTTTTGTAAATTGATAATTGTATCTTTAATAAATTCAATCAATCCTTTTTCTTCGCTCGTGCCATAAAACTGGTCTACTACATACCAATCTTCATATTTCAATTCATCTTCCAGTCTTTGGCTGTGTTCATCTCTTTTAACATTTTTACGCACCTCCTCACTAAAGAAGTGAGCCAAACTGTATGCTTCAAATTCTGTACCTTTATGCAGATTAATATGTTGTTTAAGCTCTGCAAATATCATATCCAAAGCTTTCAGGAGTATTTCCAGTTTTTCTTTGTTTGTAATTTCATCAAAGCTAGATTTTACCGTTACTAATTTAATTTTAAGGTCTCCGATTAACTTTGTTCTAAAATCTTCCATTGATTCAATATCAATTTCTTGTTGCAAAGATTCAAATCTCAAAAGAGAGCTTTGCTTCTTTGATTTTATATTTACCGCTTTATCAAAGATATGTTTTTCAAATTCCTTGATTGCCTTAGTAATAGTTATTTTATTTACATCATTAATGTTTAATCTTTCTGTATCAGAATCTTCTTTATCAAAATCAATTTCCTGCTCTCTGATTCCAAGACTTTCTAAATCAAATTTAAGCTCTAGATTGTCTTTCAAATAATCTACAGTCTTTTGCTTTCTTTCAGGATTTTCAATCTGCTCATTCTTCCAAATTTTTACATTCTTAAAGAACGGACTTTCTGCAAAATCTCGTTTAATATTGAATTTCTTTTCAATTCTTCCGTCATCAATCAAACCTTTTTTCTTCAATTCTCGCTTTAGCTCATCAATGTATCTATGGTCGGAATCACTATGATAGTAAAGCTCTTCAAGTACTCGCATTTCATTATTTAGCAGATTATCAAACTTTCTTTTGTTCTTTATTTTGTCTTTATATTGAAATGGATAATATCGTACACCTCGTCCAATCAACTGAATCTCAGAAACAGTAGCCTTTCCTGCTTTTCTATTTCCTTTACTATCTTCTCTTTCATCTCGTCCTGAATAGAGCCGTACAATGTCAAAAAGATTCAAAACATCCCAACCCTCAGTCAGTCTATTAACCGTAAAGATTGCTCGTATTTGATTATCTTTATCCTCAAGATTGTTTAGAAGCTTGTCTGTATCTTCATCAATATTTTCCTTTGTTTTTGCCTTGTTTGTTTTAGAGTTTGTAATAATACAGTTTCGCTCTGCAAAGTTATCTTTCAAGAAGGTAACTATTTCAGACTTATTTACTCCTTCATTTTTAATAAACTTTATTAAATCCAAAACCCTTGATTTACCTTGTTCATATGCGTCTTCGCCTTGAGTAAATCTATCCTCAATATTTTTTAGAAAATCAAAATCAGCTACTTTAAGATTTTTTACCATAACCAAAAACTCTTCAAAGTCAGTCTTTGATTCTTCAATAGTTTTACTTCTAAAAAGAATTACCGGTTTCCAGTTTGATAAGTCATTTTTAAGAGCGATTTTGTGTCTATACCAGCTAAAGAGTAGAGCTTGTAGTATACGCTCTCTTTTCTCTAGAGTAGAAGAGAGCAGGTTAATTTCTTTAGGTATATCCAGCAGATAAAAACTCTTTTAATCCAAATTTATAAATAGTTTTATCAGCATATTTATCTACTACTTTTTGAATTTCAGGAATAGTAGCAGTAAATTCTAGAAGTACATTTTATTTTCTTCTTTTTTTTGCCATTCTTGTTCAGAAGTAACTCAATAACTGTATGCTCCCAACCTTTCTTTTCAATTTCTACTTCACTTGCTTGTCATTAAGCTCTATATGTAAATCTAATTCTCCTTGAAGCTTCTTTGTGTCTGTATTCAAGTGATGAGCTTCGTCAGCGAGCATTACAATATCTTTCTTTGTCAAGTCGTCTAGCAATACCTGATTTTCTTTTTGAATATGAATATCGTTATAAAGCTGTTGAATTGTAGTAAGTTTTATTTCAATTCCTTCATTACTCTTTGAAAAAGTTTCAACCTTCTTGATATTAATAGTTTCATCATTTATTACAATTTTATCTGCAAAGAGATACTTATTATGATTACTATCAATAAAGTTATTTTCAGTCTTGTAGATAATGTTTTTTTGATTTACAAAGAAGATAAACTTTCTGTAGCCTTTCTTGTAATAATGCAAAATACAGCTAGCCATTACGAGTGTCTTACCTGTACCTGTTGCCATATTGAACATCAAGTGAGTAGGTTCGTTAGGATTTTCTATTTCTTTTATAGCTTCATAAGTAAGAAGGTTTTCAAAAGCATTCTTTTGCCAATCAAAAATGGATACTTTAAATTTCCTGATATATATTCAGGAATTTCAGGAAAAGGAATCCTTAATTTATATGCCTTTTCTCCAATTTCTTCATATAGTTTCTTTGGTTCTGCCATACTATTTTTTTGCTATAAAAAGCTTTTGTTAATTTCTGGTCTTCCGTACTTATTCCATATTTCTTGTCAGTCATTTCACTTTCATTTACATACATCTGATTCAAATCAAGCATAGTCAAAAACATCTTCTTTTGCTGTGCAAGAGTAAGTTTTTTAAATTCTTCTTCCTTAATTATTTTTCTTTTGAAGTCTTTGATTTTGACATTGTAATTAAGGAAATATTTTTCATATAAAGTATCAAAGAGTTTTACAAGAGCAGGTAAATCTTTTGCGTTTTGAATTTCTTCTTTTTTGCTTTTTCATTCCATTTTGCAAGCTCAAAGTAGATAAAGTCATCCTTTGATTTACTTCTTTTTAGTACTTCTTTAATTCTAGGAGCTGTGACTGTTTGGATATAATCCATTTGCTCAATCAAAATGAATTTTCTATTTCCTTTGTCCTCTTCGTTAAGATTTAAAACTGCGTGTCCTGTTGTACCTGAGCCAGCGTGATAGTCTAAAACTATAGCTTCTTTATCATCTTGGACAACCGCATAAATTGCGTCATAAACATTCCATAGAGACTTAGGAAACTGAAATTTGATTCAGGTACTAAATCTTTTTACAAGCTTTGTACCATATTCATTTGCGTCATATCGCTTATCAATCCAAACTGTTTTTATATTGTCCAAAATCTTTTCCAATTTGAATATCATAAACACCGTCTTTTTTTCTGTAACAGCAAGTAAATCTTTAATTTCTTCAACGCTTTGTCTTGCGTATCGCCATTTTCTTTCTACTCCTTCTTTGTCTACTGGATATACTTCAACAAAATCTCCGTTATGTACATTTATTTTTTGGATGAAACTTGTCATTACAAACATCTCCAAATCAATAACTTGTTTTGTGCACTTATCTACTAAGATTGAATAAAAAATAATTTTTTAGCAGTATGCCTCTCAGATTCTCCACCCCAATTTCTTAAGTTAGAAAAAGAAATATCTTCATCCTATCTTACGATTTTTAATAGTTTTTGTTCCTTTAGGAAAATGAAGAAGCATAAGGCGTATTCACTCGTATATGAGAAATTAGTACCTTTGTACACCTCTTGGATTATGAACAATTGTTACACAATGATTTTCATATCCTTTAAACATTCATCAATTAATACTCCTAGATATGCTTGCTCGTTTTCATCAATAGCAATAATCATAGCTCCGTCATTTGTTTAAATCCTGAGCTACTTCTATTCTATTTTTTTTTCATAAAAGTAAGCCAAGTAGAGTGATTGAAATTGTTGTTGTATGTAAAAAGTATTATTGCTACTTGGAGGATTATACGGAGGGTCAATGTAGATAAGTTTTATCTTTCCAGCAAATTCAGATTTTAAACTATGTAGGCAAGTAGATTGTTACCTTTAATAATCAGATTCTCTTGTATTAAACCTGTTTTATCTCGCTTTATTTCCTTTACTGCTTCGCCGTCTTTCTTGCTGTCTTTGGTAAATCGTTTCCAGTTTACAAGAGCTTTTTATCAAAAAGTCTGTCTATTTCATCGTGAGCAAGTACTTGATTGAAAAATATTTCATTTCTTTTTCCGTTTTTTTCTTCGTATTTTCCAGTTTTCTCAGAGCGTTCAAAATAAGTATCCGTACCTTCTTCAGTGCTTTGTCCTCCTTCCAAGACACAATCCTTGAAAGGAAAATCTAATACAACATCACTTACATTTTCCAACAGTCCACTCTTGTCAGCAAGTCCAATTTTGTTTGCGTACTGCGTATATGAGTTATCAACCTTACTTTCATCTAAAAAGAATTTAAAATCTTGAATATTGAAAACATAAACATCTTTGATTTTCGTAAAGAATTTGTTTTTCAAATCTTTGTTATCAGCAAGGAGAGAGATAAGTTTCTCATCAATCTTATCAGCAGAATCTTTTATCTTTATATAGTTTAACTCCTTGGATTCATGATCAAGATAAGAAGGCTCGAGCATTAGAGTCTCTTCTAAGAGGGATTTTAGATTATTCATAGTATTTGATATGACATCATCTACGCTAGTCTAACGGCACCACACCCTGTCGTCAAAATTGAAAACAACTCTTGAATACTATAAGTTTTTTTTATGAGTAGGCACTTGGACACCGGCCTTTGAAGCCGTTTATCTTGGTTCGAATCCAAGTCCTGAGCCACGTAAAATCCCTCGCATACGCGAGGGATTTTTCTTATGCTATCCTTCGGCAATGAACACCCGTTTCCACAATACCTACTTCGCTCTACGTCACGGTGAAAGCGTTTCGAATCGCGCTGGACTCATTCAAAGTGATCTTGAGCAAGGTCAACACGAATCTCTGGGACTAACTTCTTTAGGCAAAGAACAGGTACTCGCTTCTATTGTCGAGGCTCAAATAGCTAATCTTCTTGATCGCTCTACCCTTATCCTTTCTTCGCCATATACACGTTGTTAGAAACAGCTCAGATCGTCAAAGAGAACAAATCAAGGCAATTAATCCGATACAATTTGACGATCGCTTACGCGAACGTGATTTTGGAGAGCTTAACGATCAACCAATACAATCCTATCAAGAAGTATGGGACGCTGATAAAGCGGGCTCGGCTCACCCTGATCACGGCATAGAAAGTGCCACCATGGTATTACACCGTGTTATGTCGCTCATCCATGATGAACTCGAAAAACGCTACCAAGGCCGTACTTTTTCATACTCGTCTCTCACGGTGACCCACTTCATATCTTGCAAGCCGGTATCCTCCAAAAACCTGCTCATCTTCACCAAGAGCTTCCACCACTCAAAAATGGTGAATTAAGAAAACTCTGATGCTTTACCCTCCCCTGCGCTTATTATTTTTTCAACCGTGCGCAATTGCTTGAGCGGCCTTTTGGTCGCTTTTGCTTTGGCTTTTTCGTAGACATC
Organism: Candidatus Nomurabacteria bacterium; assembly: GCA_023898425.1. Lineage (NCBI taxonomy): Bacteria > Candidatus Nomuraibacteriota > Candidatus Nomurabacteria bacterium. The sequence continues at coordinate 262,424 of CP060222.1, read as the reverse complement.
CAATTCAATAGAATGAGCACGCTCTACTTCGTCAAAACAAACACTCCACTCTTCTCTAGTGACTCTCGATACGTTGCACGAATGGCAAGCATTATTGCTAAACGTTCTTGTGGTTCAAAAGGCAAACGCAAAAGTCTTTGCCAATACGGGATAAGTGATTCTACAAGATCAAGCGCAAACATCTGATGATCTTGCCACCAACGATAGGCGGCCATGATCGCTTCATGGTCACGTGGTTGGATAAACTCTTGATATGAAATTTCGCTATGAGACTTTTTATCAGCAACAAACCCACGTGTCATCGGGATACCACGCGTCATCCAACGCGAAACATACGGACCTAAAATTTCTTCACCTTTGGTCGATAAAATAGACTGGCGCAAAGCGCCGTCTTCAAACGTAAATTCTCCTAGAAAAATTTGATCAGTTCCAAAAATTAATACGGTCATACATTTGGCTCACGTCCTGTTGCGGTAATCTTGCCATCCTTGCTTATCTCGAGAAATTCTTGTGCTGAGGCAGGTAAATGGTCTTTAAGAGCTTTTCTCGTCTTTGGAAATTTACCGTTCCCCCTTCTAATACCTGTATTTTTTCTATAGTTGTTACTAGCTCTGGGTTTTTGATACTACCAATAAATTTCGATATTCATATTAACGTCGAATATAGCGCCCGACGGCAATCCATGACACGAGCGCGGTTAATAATGATAATCCTCCTACCTCTAATAAGACGAGGAGCGGCCATTGAGTAACAAAGAAACTTCGTAAACCTGTTTCGCCTTCGAACACTTCTTGAAGACGTGGTTCGATAATATCAAAACCCAGCCACATAACGCCCGCAGCTAATGCAGCGGCAAATAAAACGAGCCAAACCGCCTCAAGAACAAATGGAAAGCGAATATATGATGATGATGCTCCCACGAGTCGCATAATCGCGATTTCTTCTCGATGTGTATAAATAGCAACACGAACAGCGTTAAACGCCGCTAGCAGGCCAAAAAGCGCAAATACGGCGACAAGCGCAGACGTAAAGAGTCGCACGCTTTGACCAATGGATTGAATTCTGGCGATCGCCTCTTCATGGTCGTCGTATGATGAGGATTTTACATAGCTCGCGTATTGGGGATTTTTTCGCTGCCTCAAGTAAAAAGCATACTCCTCTGGCTTTTTTGCCTTCATGATTATTTGAGCTCCAATAGGGTTGGTACCGAGCTCATTTAATGCGTCCGTAATCTTGATATTGTTTTTGTTTCGCTCTTTAAAGGCAGCCAGCGCCTCTTCTGACGTAACCATACTCACTCTATCCGTTTGTGGGAGTGAGGCGATATAAAAACGCGCTTGGTTTAATACCGCTTCTGGCGTATCTGGTTGAAAGGTTAGTGTGACATCGATGCGTTCTTCGAGAAGCGTGACCATGCGTCCAACAAGGGCATTTGCGCCAAGCAAGGTATTAACCGATAAGAACGCCATCATGAACACAATAATCGTCGCAAGACCAATCCAAAGATTGCGGATGACATGCGTCCACGATGCTTTGAAAATTCTCCAGGCCATGCGCATAATAAAGGGCGTTTCGTTAAGGGTTAGTGTGAAAGAGTATATTTACCATGCTCGTGATCGGAGGCAACTTGCCCATCTTTGAGCGTAATCACGCGACGACGAAGCGCATTTACCACTTCACGATTATGCGTCACGAGTACAACCGTTGTACCAAAGGCATTGATCTTTACAAGCAAATTCATGATTTCTTGCGTATTGAGCGTATCGAGATTACCCGTTGGCTCATCAGCAAGTAAAACCTTTGGACGATGAACGAGTGCACGTGCAATCACGATGCGTTGTTGTTCACCACCTGAGAGCTGATTTGGATATCGATGCGCTTTTTCGTCGAGACCGACAATGCGTAATACGCTCGGCACAATGTCTTTAATATGTTTAGACGGTGCTCCAGCAACCTCAAGAGCAAAAGCGACATTTTCGTAGACGGTACGTTTTGGGAGCAATTTATAGTCTTGAAAAATCACCCCAATCTGTCGACGTAATTGTGGAATCTCATGCGAGCGAATACGCGTAATATCCCAGCCGCCGATGAGGATCTTACCACCAGTAGGCCGCTCTTCTGCCATCAATAATTTCGCGAGCGTTGTTTTACCAGCACCGCTTTGACCTACAATGGAGACAAACTCGCCTGGTTTGATATGCAAAGAGACCTCTTGGAGGCCAACGGAGTTACGTGGATACATTTTTGAGACACGCTCCAATACAATCATAACCTCATCATACCATAGGATGACAAGAACTGTCCCCAGCCTTATACTCACGGCATGAATCCGCTTTTCTTTGTCTTACTTGGCCTCTTTCTTGCCGCGCTTACCATCGCTTCTTGGGCAGTAGAAAAAACAAAGTGGCTCTATCTTGTTATCTTTATAGCCTTACCGATTTCTGCTTTTGATTATTGGCTGCATATTCCTGACATTGCCTGGACTTCGATGGCAAAACTTTGCACGATTTTACTTTGTGCGATTTGGCTATGGTTGATTCGTTTTACGAACTGGTTTCAACACAAAACAATTGTAAACGTAAGTTACGCATTGCTCCTGCTAAATATCGGAGAAGTTTCTCTTATCGATGCATATGGTGGATTTTGGTTTAATGCTCTCGCTGGTCTCTTTTTGCTTATTGCTATCCCTTCGACTCGCAATATTCAACTCAAACCAGACGAAACAAAAACACTAAACTTTACCTGGGATATCCCATGGCTATGGCTTGCGAGTTATACGCTATGGAACTGGACATTTATTGTAAACTTTTTTCCACAATCTATCTTTACGCAGGCCGCTGTTTTATTGGCGCCTATTCTAATCGGGCTCGTACACGGTCGTGAACATTGGATCAAAGGCCGCATTCACAGTCTCTCGCTATATCTTATGGCAGTATTCACCTGGCTTCCTGCTTTTGCTTATCTTGATGTATCGCCACATTTTATTGAACCAAAACTCGCGTTATGGATTAACGCGAGTTCAATGGTCTTGGGGTTCTTGGCTATGCTTGGACGCTTTTGGCCACAGCTTCGTGCAAACCATCCTCAAACATCGTCGGGATCACGCGCTCGCTCGTAGGTTCGGCAATAAATCCTGCGATCGCTTCAGCGGCACGCACCTTAATTTCATCCGTCACTTTAATAACATTGCTATCCAACATCCCTCTAAAGAGCCCTGGATAACAAAGCGCGTTATTAACTTGATTAGCAAAGTCACTTCGTCCTGTCGCCACTACGAGAGCGCCAGCGGCTTTTGCTTCTTCTGGCATAATCTCAGGCACGGGATTGGCTAATGCAAAAACAATCGCTTTTGGCTTCATAAGCTGAATCATCTCTGTAGTAAAAGCCCCTGCTGCAGAAACACCAATCAAAACATCCGCACCACCAACGATTTCAAGGAGCGTACCTCTATGCTTTTGACGATTGGTAAATGATGCGATTTCAGTTTTTTCGCTATTCATATTATCGCGTCCCTCAACGATCGCCCCAGTACGATCGCACATCACGAGATCTGTAACGCCAGCTTTGGTAAGTAAGCGCGCGATCGCAATACCAGCAGCACCCGCGCCATTCATTACCACGCGAATATCCTCAATCTTTTTGTCTGCTACTTTAAGCGCATTGAATAGACCAGCTAATACAACAATTGCCGTACCGTGTTGATCATCATGCATCACCGGGATAGATAATCGTTCTGAAAGCTCGCGCTCCACCTCAAAACATGCAGGTGCAGCAATATCTTCAAGTTGAATCGCGCCAAAAGAGAGCGAGATAGCCTCAACTGCTTCGATGATTTTTTTCGGGTCTGTTGTATTTAATACGATAGGTACAGCATCAATACCAGAAAAACGCTTAAAGATGGCTGACTTACCTTCTAAAATTGGCAATGCCGCCTCTGGGCCAATATTACCAAAGCCGAGCACAGCTGTTCCGTCAGATACGATAGCAACGGTGTTCTGTCTCCAAGTATAATCTTTTACAAGACTTGGATCTGCGGCAATCGCTTTTGCTACAGCGCCAACGCCCGGAGAATAAACTAATGTTAAATCCTCTAAAGACTGAATATCGTAGGTTGGTTGAATACGGATCTTTCCGCGTAGTTTTTTGTGCAAATCTAAGGCTTTTTGTGCAATATCCATAGATAGGCAATGTACTCTTGCAACAAGAGGCTCGCAACCCTCAACTTGTGGACGATAATAGCTAACTGCGCTACTGTTTAGACATATGAATCAAGAACTCCAATTATTCGTACGCGAGTCCCTCGCAAAAGATCAGTCACGTGAAGCTATCGCCGAAGCTCTAAAAAAAGGCGGTTGGCCACAAGACGAAATTGATTCTGCTCTTGCAGCCTACGCAGACGTCGCTTTTCCGGTCGCTGTACCAAAGCGCAAACCGTACCTCTCGGCTAAAGAAGCGTTTCTTTACCTTGTGCTTTTCATGACGCTCTATATTAGCGCTATCTCACTCGGTACGATTCTATTTCAATTTATTAATCGTGCATTTCCTGATGCTATTTATAGCTATGGGTATGACGGTACAGCGAGCATTATTCGCGGCGCCTTGTCAGCAATGATTATCGCCTTTCCAGTATTCTTGGGCGTATCCTCTGTCCTTCGCAAAGCTATCCTTAAGAATCCAGAAAAGCGCAGCTCAAAGATTCGCAAATGGCTCACCTATGTCACACTCTTTGGTGCAACAACGACCATCATCGTAGATTTGATCACCATTCTTACGAGCTTATTGGGTGGCGAACTTACGGCACGCTTCTTCTTAAAAGCCTTGACCGTACTCGTTATCGCTGGTTCCATTTTTGGTTATTACCTTTGGGATCTTCGCTCTGAAGAAAAAGAAGTTGATTAATCCACGTCCCTTTCATCTATGAAACTTACGCCTTATCGTATCGCCGCCATTAGTTCGACTGCCGTCGTTGTTATTGTTGCTATCGCGTCACTTTTCTTGATTGACTCGCCAGCAACTGAACGCATGCGACGCGCCGATGGCCGTCGATTATCAGACCTGCAATCTCTTTCTTATGGTATGGACTCCTTTGTCTTAAAAAACAAACAGCAATTACCTGACTCGCTAGAAGCGCTTATTCTTGATCGTGATCTTGGCTACCTTGAGAACCAAATCAAAGACCCAGAGACGCAAACAACCTACGAATACAAAAAAATAGACGAAAAAAGCTATGAGCTCTGCGCGAACTTTGCTCTTAGCAACAAACTAGACAATAACAAGACTCAAAGCTACGACTACCGCGCCTATGGTCCAGCCTGGGACCATGATGCCGGCAGACAATGCTTTACCCTCAACGTTCGTGACCCGGGTGCTGATCTAGAAAAACTTGATTTCTAACCATGACGACCGTAGCGATTCAGCTTCCATTTGATGACGCGATGCAATTGTATCGCGCCACTTTGGCGCAATTTTATCGCGAGCAAGCACGTCGCGATCGACTTGGATTAGAACGACTCGTCTATCTTCCATCGCTCATGTCTTTTGAACAAATCCTTCGTCTCACGTCGGAGCAAGTCCAAACTATCACGCATGAAATCGAACATGAGCTCTGGGAGCATGCCTGGGGTGAATTTTCAGAAGAATGGGCCTGGCATCGCGCGGAACAAGAGGTACAATCAACACTCGGTACGGCCGCAACAACGTTAACAAAAGATGAGCTCGAGACACTGATCGAAAAACGCGTCGAACAACAATTTGAGCGCTATGTCTCAGAAATTGATTTTGACTCGCGCAAAGAAGACGAAGTAAAAAAATCATCATAAAAACACCCCTGCAATCGCAGGGGTGTTTTTATGATATACTGCGCACATGAAACGCGGTAAGCACCTTTCAACAAGACCTTGGATACTCTCTGTAAATATGGGCTATGGCCATGAGAGAGCTGCTTATGGACTAAAAGAACTCGCCCACGAAGATATTGTTACCGCCAATAGCTATCCAGGCATGCCTCAAAGCGATAAAAAGCTCTGGAATCGTACACGCCGTATTTACGAACGTGTATCACGCTTAAAGAGCCTCCCTATTATTGGTAAATATATTTTTGCTACGATGGATGCCTTTCAACGTATTGATCCTTTTTATCCACGTAGAGATCTTTCAGAGCCAACGCTGCAATTGCGCGAAGTCTATAGACAGATCAGAAATGAAAAGCTTTGTAAGCACCTCATAGAAAAACTTTCCAAAGATCCACGACCACTTATAAGTACATTTTTCTTGCCTGCGTATGCCGCAGAAGAATTTGATTATCCCGGTGATATTTATATTGTTTGTTGTGATGCTGATATCGCTCGTGCTTGGGCGCCACTCGATCCACGAAAAAGTCGTATCAAATACTTTGCGCCAACGGGTCGCGTTGTTGAGCGTCTTCAGCTTTATGGCGTACCACGCGAACGTATTATTTTAACGGGCTTTCCGTTACCACCATCACTCATTCATGATCTTGAAGCAACGCAATTACGCGAAGATCTTTTTGGGCGACTTGAGCGACTTGATCCAAAAGGTGTCTTTCATCGTTTTAACGAAAGAGATATGGAGGATATTTTTCATGATCAAAAACATCCACACAATATCGACCACCCATTTACGATCACCTATTCAGTTGGTGGAGCTGGCGCACAACAAGAAACACTTATCGGTTTATTAACCGCCCTAAAACGACCGTTACTTGAAGGCAAGGTTCGTCTCGCGGTAGAAGCTGGCACTCACCGAAAACTCGCCAAAGAAATAGAAGAAGAGGTGTCTCGTCTTGACCTAACGCAAGCAATAGACAAAACGCTCTTCATTTTTTCGCATACAACACGCGCCGCTTATTTTGAAGGGTTTGCAAAACGTTTACGTAATAGTGACGTCCTTTGGACAAAGCCAAGCGAGCTCTCGTTTTATACAGGACTAGGTCTACCGATTATCATGAACGAACCTCTAGGATCACAAGAGCATTTTAACCGTCATTGGCTTGAATCCATTGGCTCAGGTGCGCGCGCAGAAGAAACAGCCTATGCCTGGGAATGGTTACAAGACTGGAGAAATAATGGCTATCTCGCCACCATGGCATGGCGCGGATTTAATGTTGCACCAACACACGGGACATTCCGTATTGCCAATCACCTACAAGAAACAAAAACGGATATTTCTTCGCTCCCTTTTATCGTGTAGCAAACAACATTTCTGGATGAGTGATGAGCTGGTTTAAGCTCAAGATATCTGCTTCACCCTCAATACCTGGTATGGTAAATTTCATGATTACTCCCGTAACGATCAGTAGAAGAAAAAATCCGCTGACAAAAAACTTAAAGGTTTCATCGCTATCTAAAAGAGCATCCCCGTAATGCGTAATAACGAGGGTATACACAAGCAAAATAATGCCAGCAATAAAGCCTGCAAGTAACATAATTATCTCAACCTATACCACGAAGCGGTCTTTTAGACAAGATACTTACCCTCCGAAAAAATCAGCTCCCCGTCCGCAAAAACCCTATCAACAAGCGGAAAAAGATCTACATGAAACTTTGTTTTATGTGTTGTGATCCCCTCTTTTTTATAAACACTATGCTTTTCTCCGAGTGAAAAATGCATGCCGAGAATACGTTCAAATGCCGTGATATCTTGGAGATAGCGCTCACGAGTAATGGCTCGATTTAGACCAAAACCAATTTCTCGAATCAAAGGACGCTCGTATTCTTTGATCGTGTTCACGATTTTTGCAAAAGATTCAGGCGCGTCTTCTTGCCAACCTACAATCAAGCCATCTTTTACATCAACACGAAACGGCGTATGCATGTCTACCGAAAATTGCTCGCCAGCATACGCGTAGACCATAAACGAACCATTCATTTTTGAAAAATCTTTTGCCTCGGTAAATACTTCGCCGATCGGAAATGTGCCACCGATATTTTCCATCCCCGTATAATCACCGATATTTAATTTTGGTGACTCAACACCACCCGTTACAACCATCTCAACATCACCTGATTGAATCCGTAACTCCTGTGTCTGCTCAAGCTTTGCTTTTAGCTTTGGACCAATATCGCGATACCAAGACATGTCATACTCAAGAGCGTTTACATACACATCCCAAACATCTTCGGTATTACGATACAGATGCATATGCTCAATAACCTTTAACCCTTTTTGAAAAAGGTGCAGACGGATACGAAAGGCATCAAGCAAAAAGTTTGAAGACTGTAAAAGCACGACAAGATCGCTCGGCTGCATGGAGTCAAATGCTTCAATCACCTCTTCTTTACTTACGGCTTCAAAATCTACAAAACGAGCTTTCGGCAATGCTTCACGATATGCCGCTAAAAGAATCTCCGTTAAACCATAATTCGTATCATAAACAACAAGCGCCTTTTCTGTAGGCTGTTTCTGTATGGCATGCGTTAAAATATCCTTGATATTCTTGGTGGCAATCTGCACGAGCTCTTGATTCATGTCCGTGAGACTAGCCTTAAAAGAGCAAATTGTCTACCCTAGCGCCATGTCACCACGTCCTCGATTTTACGCATTCTTTGTCGTCTTGTTCCTGCTCTCTGTAACGGGTCTTGGCTGCCAAAATCCACCCATCGAACCCATTACGCACCTGCCAACTCAGGAGACAAACGAATATTATCCACCTAAATGGCAACCCTCAGAACAAGGCTTTGAATCCATCCTCATCACAAATGAAGGGAGCACCTCCACCATTGGCGCAATGTATGCATTTGATCCAACGATTTTTCGCTTTGCCATCGAAGTTGCTTCTACAAGCAAATCTGTTGCCGAATGGATGAATACCTCCTCTAGTCTCATCGCCGTGATGAATGGCGCCTATTTTCGTGAAGATGACTCCCCTGCTGGTTTATTGATTCATGAAGGTCTACCACAAAATGCAAGACGTTTTGATGCCGATAAAAGTGCCGTTATTCGCCTTGATCCTGAACCAGCTATTATTGATACCAACACCGAATATTCAATCGAAGGAACGCTAGAAGCGGCACAAAGCTATCCACCGCTTATTTACGATGGTCATTTTGTCATCACAGAAGACACAGGAAAAATGGCCCGCCGAAGTTTTGTCGGTATTCGTGATGACGGCTTTCTTGTACTAGGTGTGATCGCAAAACAAGAACTATCACTCTATGAGTTATCACAATTACTTAATAGAGAAGAATATCGACTCAACAGCGCTCTCAATATGGATGGAGGTTCTTCGACTGGATTATTTACACGCGATCAAAACCTACCCTTATTTAATAGCGTATTGCCCATACCAAATGTGATCAGCGTTTATAAAAAAAGCGACTAAGTCGCTTTTTCTGTTGACAATACAGCTATTCTTCCATCAAAGTAGCAATATATGAGCATACTTCTCTTTTTGTTAGGTCTCGGTATTTTGTTATGGGTTTCTAACCTTAGTAACCGTATTAATACCCTCGAAGCACTACTAAAAGACCAGCGAAGCGAAACTACTTATAAACAGCCTTCAACGGTACAGGCTTCGCCAGCGATTATTCAGACTCAGACAACAAAAGAAGAACAGCCTCAAACGAATACAACCGTATCAGAATCAAAATCTTCTACCGATTCCCCTTTTATCCTTTGGCTAAAAACCGATTGGCAAATAAAACTTGGTGCTTTTTTACTTTTGATTAGTTTTGGATGGTTTGCCCGTTATGCCTTTTTGCATGACTGGATTAGCGCCACGGGACGTATCATTCTTGGTATTGCGGCGGGTATTGGTATTGCTGCCTTTGGTACCAACCGCCTAAAGAGCGAGCGAACTCAAGGTGAAATTTTTCTTGTTCTTGGTTCATCCATTGTACTTGTAACGGTATTTGCAGCGCGTTACTACTATCAAATGTTTACGCCAATGATTGCCTTGGGCATGATGTTTGTGGCTTCTGCATTTGTGGCTGTCATGAGCGCAAAAGAAAAAAATGCTTTACTCGCATTTACTGGCCTTATCATGGGCGGTATTGCACCATTACTTACCTTAGCGCCTGAGACACAACCGCTCTCTCTATTTACATACCTTTTGGCCATTACACTTGGATCTATTTGGTTGGCTTACTTTCATGAACGTCGTGACATTGTTGCGGCTGGACTTGGTGTTTATGTCTATTATAGCCTCGTACATTTTAGTGGCAACGGAATAGAATCCCTTAATGTCATGATGCTTGCGCTCTTCTTTGTCTTTGCAGCGCTTTTTGCGGCAGCTAATATTACGAGCTATATCAAAAATAAAAAGAACGAACATAGTAGCGATATTTTTGTCGCTCTTATAAACAATATCATTCTTTTGATGTGGATTCTTGTACTTGCACCAGAGTCTTGGAAAATCGGTCTACTCCTTGCTTGGGCAGCGCTCTATGCAGGCTGTGCATTTGCTTGTCGTGTATTTGGTAGCACCAAAGAGCTTTGGTCGATGTACTATGGTTCAGCTATTACTTTGCTTGCTATTGCAACCGCTCAACAGTTTGAAGGTAATATTCTCATTATTGCTTTTACACTCGAAGCTCTCGCTATCATTGGTGCGACACATATCATCAAAAAAGATGGTGCTGTAACTCGTCGAATGACCTGGTTATTACTGCTTCCAACATTAATGTCATTGGACACCATCTTGAATACCGCCTGGATGAAAGGAGGGCTCACTCCACTTGTATCAACACTCAGCATAATCGCTGCTGCCTATATCGGGCTCGGTTTAGCTCTCAAATACCTTCTTGAGAAAAGTAAGGAGACCGATCATGTCATAAGAACGGTATTTATCATCGGTTCGGGTTATCTCTATATTCTCCTTTGGAAAGTGCTCCATGTTTGGCTTACTTTTGATATTGCCACCATGACTTCGCTTGTCATATATACCTTGGTTGGCCTTACAACTAACCTCTACGGACAATTGCATAAAAACAAAACGCTACGTCTCTATGGCGGTATTATGCTCGGCCTTGTTGTGACGCGTCTCCTAATTGTAGATATTTGGGAGATGGCTATACCGGGTCGAATCGTTACCTTCTTCTTGATCGGTACACTCCTCATGAGTACTGCCTTTATCGGAAGAGCAAATTCGCGTACTATTGCGCAATGACCATTAATACTTGGTTGAACAAAGCCCAAAAGGCTCTTCTTAAAGAAGCTCCTGACTCTGAGTCGGCTCGCCAAGAGGCGCGGTATATTCTTGCGCATACACTAAAAAAAGACCTTACTTGGACAGCCACTCATGAAACCGACTCACTCGGATTCTTTGACCTGTTCAAAGCTGATCTTGCCGTACTTGCACGCCGTCGTGGTAAGCCACTTGCTTATGTCCTTGGGAGTCAGCCGTTTTATGGGCGAGATTTTATGGTAAATAAACACACTCTCATCCCCCGCCCAGAGACAGAAGACATGGTAGACACAGCACTGACTATCATAAAAAATTTTAAACAGCCAATCGTTATTGACATTGGAACAGGCTCAGGTGCTATTGCCTGCACCATGGCCCTTGAGACAACAAATGCGCACGTCTATGCGACTGAGCTTTCGAAAAGAGCCTTGGTTATCGCAAAGAAAAACGCTGCTCTATTACAAGCGAATATTGAATTTACACACGCATCGCTTTTACCAGGTGATTTACGAGCGCGCTTATCCAGCGCAACGGGTGACGCCGTTCTTATTTGTGCAAATCTCCCCTATCTCCCAATGAGTGATAAGCGAGCTCTAGATCGTAGTGTGACGTCCTACGAGCCTCATGGCGCGCTTTTTACACAAGACGAAGGCATGATGCTCAATAAGCAACTTATCTTGCAGGTGGCAGAATGGCGCACCATCGAATACCGACCGATTACACTACTTCTTGAATTAGATCCCCCTCAAGCAACCTTACTAAGAGAATTTGCCGAAAAACATCTCGAGGACAGCAAAACAACGATCGTAAAAGATCGTTGTGAGCGTGAACGTTTTCTTCAAGTTGAGATCTAAACTCCGAGTCCGGCGTAGATTCTGCTATCGGTTGTAACTTCTACCCAAGTCGTGCCGCGGTTTAATAGAACGTCAGCACCATCGCGACCTTCAAATTTAAGTGGTTCGCCAGGTGAACGCTTCCAGCGGATCAAATACTGTTTACCGTCACGGTACATGGTTGCATCACCACTCCCTACGGTACGAACTTCGAGACGACCAACATCATCAAGCGTTTTCGCGTCTGTTAAAATCACGATGATGTTTTTTGCTTCAATCCAATGACCGTCGCGCGTGGTGGCTGCGGTATTTCTGGATTGTCGAATATAACGATTTTGTTCTTGGTCGTACTTCCAAAGAACATTGTAAGAACCACCATAAGGAATAGATACGGCGGACCCACTATCTCCGCGATCTGTGGTTGTCGCCTCATCTTGAAAGGACCAAGACTTTACCGCTTGCGTACTTGTGGCGTCCTTTTTGGACATATTTGCATAGAGATTTTCTATGGACGTATACGCATTATGTGGTGCATAACGACGATTATCTCTCCAAAATGACCAGCCATTTGCCATTTCGTTAATGTCATACAGGGTATTTGCAGAAAGTGTTTTTATTTTATCGAGAGCATCTGGACTCCCGCCAACATGAGCATAAGCCGCTTTATAACCCGAAGCCCAATCAACATAATATGGACGAGCGCTACGCACAGGTCCAATCTCATCTACCGTTGACGAAGAATCAAAGACCGCCATAAAACGCGTAATACCTCCTTCTACAGGTGCCTCAAAAACAACATTTGCTTTATCTAGGCCTGACCAGGGTCTTGCATCCACATGATTTTCTACCATCACCGCAATGGGACGAAGTGCTTCTTCTCCTCTTGGAACAAGTACACCATCTAAATAACGAGGTACATAGGCTTGCGTTGACGTGGCAACTATTTCATCTGTCGGTAATTGCGCATCCGGAGTCTGTCTAAATTGATCGTTTAAAATAAAGTAAAGCAGGGTGATCGACGCAACAAGAAACAAAACAGCTCCGACCACGATAGGTGTTCGGAACCGTTTCACTTGTTCGATCCGGGCCTCCAACCCGCGGATCAAATCTTGCATATTATTTTTTCGCTGCCTCTTCTTCAGCCTTTTTCGCTTCAGCGGCTTCTTTCTTAATATCTGCATCAGACTTAATAGCCGTGATGTCAGCAACGGGAGCGGCTTCCAAAGCCTCTAATTCTTCATCCGTAAGAGGACGTGAAACAGAAGCGATAGCGATCTCACCATCTGTTACAAGCTCAACACCTTGTGGAAGCTTAATATCTGAAACGGAGAGAGAGTCTTCAAACGTTGCGAGTGACTCAATACTGAGTTCGAGCTCATGAGGAAGATCCGATGGAAGACAACGTACCTCGACCTCATCAAGAGATTGAGCAAGAGTACCACCGTGGATTTTCACTGCAGCGGATTCGCCAATAAGTTTAAGAGGCACGGTAACCACCATCTTTTCTTTCATGTTTACTTGAAGAAAATCAACATGAATAGGGTTCATGGTAAGTGGGTGTACCTGAACTTCTTTGATAATAGCCTTTACACCAGCATCACCATCTACCGTCACATCAACAAGTGAGGATTGGCCTGCTGCGGCAAGTACCTTCAAAAATTCGGAGCGTGGCACCGAAATGACACGTGGCGTCGTACCAGCGCCGTACATAACGGCAGGAACACGACTATTGGCCAATTCATCTTTGGCGCGGCGACCGACCGAAGTACGGGTGGCGGCGGAGAGGGCGTAATTCATAAAAAATCGATAAAAGTGAGCAAAGATTACGCAAAAATGAGGATTCCGTCAAGTTAGCGTAAATATGGTCTATTTTAGCTTATATTAGCTATTTTTTGTCCTTCTTGGCATTGTTCGTGACGATAAAAGCTCCTGGCACATATCACCACTTCGCTCATGGATAGCGGTATACAGCTCAAGACACTCATCTGCCCCTACGGGCGCCGACCCCTGCAGCCTCAAGGCATCCTCGACTTTTAAGTCAGTGACAAGACCAACTGTACTTACCCAACCATGATGATCGGTAATGAAAGCGAGCATACAACGGCCACAATCAGGGCAGGTGCAATGAAAGAGCTTAGCCACTGGGCTTTCTTGAAGTAATTGAACGGCCGCCTCTTTATAGGAGGCTTTACATAACGGACATTCTACAACAAGGCGCGAAGGATGAAGACTCATATCCTATTCATACCCCGAAATAGACAGAAAGACAATATAAAACCCCACCTGATACTACAGGTGGGGTTTACTTATATCTCTTTAGATATCAAGATTTTTTACGTACTTCGCATTTGTTTGGATAAACTTTTTACGAGGAGCTACTTCTGAGCCCATAAGCATATCAAACACATTATTAGCCTTTTCTGCGTCATCCACTCTCACCTGCTTCATGCTACGAACTTCTGGATCCATCGTTGTCTCCCAAAGTTGTTCAGGATTCATTTCACCAAGACCCTTATAGCGTTGAATATTGATACCGCTGACAGTTTTTGTACCGGAATCGTCTTCTTCATTATCTGTCGCTTCTTCTGCGCCTTCTTCTTCGGCTTTTTCTGCGGCGGCTTTCTTTTTTGATTTTGCTTTATCTTCTTTCATTTTCATGAACTCATCGACAAAGGTATCGCGCTCTTCTTCACTAAAGGCATATTTAATCATCTTGCCTTTTGCTACACGAAAGAGTGGTGGCTGCGCAATATAGACATGACCTCCACGAATAAGCTCAGGGAAATATCGATAAAAAAGTGTGAGTAAAAGCGTACGAATATGAGCACCATCCACATCAGCATCTGTCATAATGACTACTTTGTGATAACGCAATTTATCGATCTCAAACATTTCTCCGATATTTGTCCCTAGCGCAATAACAAGATTTTTGATTTCGTTATTGGCAAGCATCTTATCGAGACGTGCACGTTCTACATTTAGAATCTTACCTCTTAATGGCAAAATTGCTTGTGTATCACGATTACGACCCATTTTTGCGGAGCCTCCTGCAGAGTCTCCCTCAACAATATAGAGCTCGCATTTTTGTGGATCGCGATTAGAACAATCTGCAAGCTTACCAGGCAGGGTCAAGCCTTCGAGCGCACCTTTACGCATTACTGTATCGCGAGCAGCACGAGCAGCAGCACGAGCACGTTGTGCAAGAACACATTTGCCGATAATAGCCTCAGCATCTTTTGGATGTTCTTCAAGATACATCGCAAAGGCCTCACTCATGACGGACTCTGTTGCGCCACGAACCTCTGGTGTACCGAGTTTACCTTTTGTTTGACCTTCGAATTGCGGCTCAGGGTAACGAACCGAAATAACAACCGTCATACCTTCGCGCACATCATCACCAGAAAGATTATCGTCTTTTTCTTTTAAGAGACCCTTTCCGCGTGCATAGGTATTAATGACACGCGTAAGCGCAGCACGAAAACCCTGCACATGCGTACCTCCCTCAGGATTAATAATGTTATTGGTAAACGCATACATGGTTTCTACGTACTCGTCTGTATACTGCAAACCAATAGAGATCTCACTCTTATCTACTTGTTTTTCTACAAAGAAAATATTTTCGTGCTTTGGTTGCTTGGTGTGATTGAGATGGCGAACGTAAGACTCTACACCGCCCTCAAAATAAAAAGCGTAAGCATCATGCTGCTTTGGTTCTCGTGTATCGATGGCAACAAGCTTAATCCCCTTTGTGAGGTAACATTGTTGACGATAATGATCGACGACGCGTTGATAATCAAAACCAATACCTTCTTTAAAGATCGTTGCATCTGGTCTAAAAATGATGGTCGTTCCGTGACGGTCACTTTTGCCAATTTTCTTTACTGGACCTTTGGCGGTACCGCAGGAGTAATGCTGCTCATATTTGCCGCCATCACGTTCAACGATAGCCGTAAACTCATCAGAGAGCGCATTTACAACCGAAACACCCACACCGTGCAAACCACCGGAAATCTTATAGCCACTCGCTTCGCCACCAAACTTACCACCGGCATGCAACTTGGTTAATACCAATTCGAGTGCCGAAACACCGTATTGTTTGTGCATGTCGACCGGAATACCACGACCATTATCAGAAACCGAAACGCGATCACCAGGTAGTAACGTAATAGTGATTTCGTCCGCGTGGCCTGCCATCGCTTCATCAAAACAGTTATCCGCAACCTCACGTAATAAATGAAATAAACCGTCGGGTCCTGTAGATCCGATATACATACCCGGGCGCTTACGCACCGGCTCGAGGCCTTCTAGTACCGAAATTTGTTCGGCACCGTATGAACCTTTTATCTTTTGTTTGTCAGTAGTTTTCGCCATAGAGAACGGCCCTAGTATAGCCTAAATTCACAGCGAGGTCGACAGGATTCGTCAAGGGTCTAGATGGTCGAAAGATATGTTATAATACGATCATGTCAGCAGACTATACAACCGGGAGCACCCTTTCAGATCGAGACCTTGAAATCGCGTCTTTTTGGGTAAAGCACCGCCTTACCCTACGAAGACTCGGCTATGGATCGATTATTGCTATTGGGTCTATGTTTTGGGCGTTTACGCTTTGGAGTCTGCTAGATGCATATGCGATCTCCTACCCGATTGAGTCACGTATTCATCTTCGTATTCTTCAAAATCAAAATGCCCTCGCACCGCTTTTTCTCAAAGGTCCAACTCCATTAAAACCTGCGGATAGCATTACTTTTACAAATACAGACGGTCGCCAAGACGTATTAGTTGAGATCGAAAATGCTAATACTGTTTGGTGGGCAGAGTTTGATTATGCTTTTGCCATTGGCGATCAACGAACAGACACGCGTCATGGTTTCATTTTACCAAAAAGCCGTCGGTTTATTACTGAGCCTGGTATAACACTTTCGGGACAATCCCCTGAGCTTATTATCGAAAACCTCCAGTGGAAACGTGTCACTCCAGATACCGTACCAACAACGATCGAGGATTTTGTCGCTTCACGAGAACCGCTTATCGAAGACGTCGCCTTTGCGCGTGATCAAGTGGTTGGCACACAACTTATCGGGAGAACAACGTTTACCGTAAATAATACATCAGCTTACGGATACTATGATCCAGAGTTTGTTATTGTGCTTTTACGTGGTGGCTCCCCTGTAGCAGTGACTCGTATCACCAAAGATAAACTCAATGCTGGAGAAATTATGCCTTTTGATATTCAGTGGTTTGATCAACCCGTTGGTATCACCGAGACCATCGTTCAAACAAATATCAATTATCTCAACCCTAATAGCTATATCCGACCAATAAACCAATAACTTGACGCTCGTGTTCAGCGAGCGCATTCTCTCTTTATGCGTTTATTGCTCGATTATCTTGAACGACTGGACTGGTTACTCTTTGCCAGCATGGCTGCATTAACGGCCGTAGGTCTTATTGCGATTTATGGCATCGGGATTTCTCAGGATCCACCGAACTTATTTTTGTTTTATAAACAGCTCGCTACCGTAGGCATTGGTCTTTTTTTGATTGCCGTCTTTGCCTTTATAGACTATCGCCAATTGAGATCGTTTGGATTCTTGCTTTTTGTTGCTGGCGCCGGACTTCTTATCTTGGTATTACTTTTTGGTAGCATCGTTAACGGTACGCAAGGTTGGTTTCGTATTGGCTCACTTTCTTTTCAACCTGTTGAAGTCGCAAAGATGACCCTTGCTTGTTATCTTGCCGCCTTTTTTGCTGGACGAGGCAAGATTCGTTTGAGCTGGCGTGATTTTGGCTTAAGTTTTGCTGCTACGGCTTTTTATGCCGGTCTCGTTTTATTACAACCTGACTTTGGTTCAGCCATGGTTCTTTTTGCGATTTGGGGATGCATGTCACTCTTTGCTGGACTTCCTCGATACGCCATCGTGATTTTACCTGTCGTTCTCTTAGCCTCATCAGCGGTATTATGGACGCAATTAGCGGATTATCAAAAAGCTCGTATCGAATCCTTTTTAGATCCATCTCTTGACCCTCGTGGATCTGGCTATAATGCTATTCAGGCACGCATTGCCTTTGGATCAGGTGGTTGGTTCGGTAAAGGTATTGGCGAAGGGTCGCAAGCCCGTTTACGCTTTCTTCCTGCTGCATCAACGGACTTTATCTTTGCTGTGGTTGGCGAGGAAATGGGTCTTGTGGGTGTCGCTGTGATTTTTGGTACATTAGGCCTTTTATCGGTGCGTTATATGAAAATCGCCTTTGAGTCCGAAGACGAATATGCAGCGCTTCTATTAATAGGTCTCGGTACAATTACTCTGGTACATATCACTGTTAATGCTGGCATGAACCTTGGCGTGATGCCTATCACAGGTATTCCGTTTCCGTTCTTATCAGCTGCCGCTTCATTCATGATCACAACGTATGCATCCATTGGTATCGCACAAAGCATCGCCGTACGTCGCAGACGATCTACAGACGCAGCCTCTGGCGGATATACATTTGATGAGGTTGGTATTATGACCATTATCCTAAAGTAACAAAAATCCTCCGAATCATTCGGAGGATTTTTTATATGGAGCCGAAGGCGAGAGTTGAACTCGCGACCTCTACTTTACGAAAGTATTGCTCTACCAACTGAGCTACTTCGGCCTGTATTCTTTCTGTCGTCACCTCGAGCGAAGCGCTCTGCCATAACTTACTTTATCAAAAATTCGTGGAAATATCATCTATTTTCAAAAACTATTGTTTTTGCATCTATCCACCTATTTCCTTGGTTTTCAACTATTTTGATATCTACATTTCTATCATCAAAAATCCTTACAAGGATTTTTTATCTCCCTCTCTAATTCTTTTTTTTTCATTTTTTATTTCATCCTTATGCAACCAAAAAACACTGTCCCCGCTTTTAACAACATCATCCATATAACTATCTAAAACTTTGTGCCTTTCATCGAGCGTAACTTTATAAGTTTTAATCGCTAAATGAACAACCGTTCCTACCTTGTTAATGATACTCTCTATGTTTCCAAAATATTGATATGGAAAAGCTTTTCCGAATAAGCTAATGAGTTTATCTTTGATGTTTTTTCAATATCATTATCATCCATAAAACTAAATACATCTATCACCTCATAATAGGTCTCGGTACAATTACTCTGGTACATATCACTGTTAATGCTGGCATGAACCTTGGCGTGATGCCTATCACAGGTATTCCGTTTCCGTTCTTATCAGCTGCCGCTTCTTTCATGATCACAACGTACGCATCCATTGGTATCGCGCAAAGCATCGCCGTACGTCGCAGACGATCTACAGACGCAGCCTCTGGCGGATATACATTTGATGAGGTTTGTATTATGACCACATCCTAAAGCAACAAAAATCCTCCGAATCATACGGAGGATTTTTGTATGGAGCCGAAGGCGAGAGTTGAACTCGCGACCTCTACTTTACGAAAGTATTGCTCTACCAACTGAGCTACTTCGGCCTGTATTCTTTCTGTCGTCACCCCGAGCAAGCGAAGCGCTGTTGAGGGGTGGAGCGGGTAGCGGGAATCGAACCCGCCTTTCAGCCTTGGGAAGGCCGCATAATAACCACTATACGATACCCGCATCGGATATCGCGCCACCTAGACAAAGTCTAAGCGGCGCGACTGTAACATGATCTTTTTTACGGTGCAAGCGACTTAAAATTTAAGATAACGCTTGGTTTTGTTATCCAAAACATCATTGAGCGCATCTTCAAAGGCAGTTGGATTACCCGTAGATTGCGAAAGCGTATCTCTTAATGTTTCTTCGATAATGGCCGGTTTTAAAACATAAAGTTTAAATTCATCGGTTGACCAACCAAATTGCTCACGTAAGAACGCGTCAATCTCACCTGCGTCTGTTGATGAAGCCTGAGCAAGAAGCTGCGTAAAGGCAGCGTCTACATCCTGAGATGTGACATTGAGGTTATGTGTTTTTGCGAGAGCATCTACAGCAGCAACGCGCAAAGCACGATCAAAAGCTTGCTGCTCTTCTACGGTGCCAAATTCACCCGTGCTACCGTCTTGTTTTGCCATTGGGCTATTTAAAAACGTACGCTCAGCTTTAGCATGCAAAAGATAAGAGCTATAAGGAATGGTCTCACCGTCTACAACAGCCATATCCATTCGAAAAAGATCAGCCACCTTTGCAACCGTTGTTGACTCTGAATGAACGTATCTCACCTGATAAAGGAAGGCGGTACAGATACCGAGTATCACAGCGATACCGATTAAGACACCCGAAACGATCATCACCTGTTTTTTTGTTGGTTGTTTTATCATAAAAATTAGAAGAAATAATCAAACCACAATGCTGGGTTGGAACGCGTCTCAGTGGTTGAGGATGGCGCCGGCGCCATCATAACACCTTGGTCCGTCCATGTAGAGCTTGCTCCGTCAAAACCCCTTAAGATAATGACACGCTCCCCAGGTTTTTTTAGGCCAAGTCTGGTACGAGCTTCTTTATCAAGCGCATCAGGAGAATCCAAGCGATTGAGTAATTCTGCCAGCTCAAGCTTACGACCTTCGAGTTGCTCAATTTCATTTTGCATACGTTTTAGCTCCTGATCAAATTTCCATTCGCTATACGTTTGACGGACCGATGAGACACTCACCAAAAAAAACAAAAAGAGACTCACAATCACAAATAAAGACCAGCGCTTTGTGTTCTTTGCTTGTGACTTGAGATTCTTTGACTCCATGGGCGGATTATAGCATTTTTCGCGTCTCTTTCAACGATTCAACAAATTGATCTGCGGCTGTGACGCTTCTGAGCGAAAACTGCTGATTTTGACCACCTTTTACCGTTATCGAGGATAAAGCAAAAATCCGTCTCCAAGAACCTCGTTTACGCGCTTCTACATGGCGCGTCTCAGAAAGTGGCATTTCTTCTACCGTACGAGACCAGAGTCGTTTGCGACGCAATAACAATAATCGCTTATTCGTTAATACAAGCGCCGTACCATCCCAACAGGCAAAGCCTTGAAAAATCCCATAGAGGCTCGCGAGCACAAGGACAACCGCCAAGAGGATACCGATCCAACCACCACGCAAGAGAAAGAAAAGAAAAAAAGAAACAATGCAAAGTACAATCCCCCAAGGCAATACTTTGAGCCAAAGCTCAGAAGCATGAAGACGCACAATCTTTTGTACAATCTCATCTTCTTTTAACCGACAAAGAAATCTCAAATCTTTCATAATGACATCATACCGCGAGATGAATAGCTTCGCGAGCTTCTGCTTCTTCGCTCCATGGTTGCTTACTGCCATGAGCGCCGCAAATCCATGCCTCATTACCTTTACCTGTAAGAATAACCGCATCACCCGGTTTTGCCTGTTTCATCGCAAACCGAATCGCTTCACGACGATCTTGCAAAAGAAAGAGGTCTTTTCCTTCTTGTTTACCTGCGGATCTTGCACCGTCTGCCACCTGATCAATAATCTCGGCGGGATTATCATCATAAGGATCTTCGTTTGTTACAACGACAATATCCGCGTGCTTTGCAGCGAGCTGCCCCAAAATAGGACGGCGTGCAATATCACGGCCACCGCCACATGAACCCAAAACATGAATAATCGTCCCATGCTTTGAAGCTTCAAAAGCTTCGTAAAATCGCTTAAACGATTCTGGCTCTGGCGCATAATCAATAATCACCTCATAAGACTGACCCTCTTCGATACGCTGATAACGACCAGGGATGACTTCAACAGATTCAAGGCCTTTTATAAGATCAGACAAAGCAAAACCACATTCTTTACCAACAAGAAGAGCGGCCAAGGCATTTGCAAGATTATAGGCTCCCGGTAATTTTAATTGTAAGTCATGACCATTAATCACCGCATGCACTCCCCGTTCTTGCAGGGTAAATGTATCAGGACATAAATCACTTTTGCGCTCAAGGCTATACCAAAGTGTTTTTATCCCCTCTACCTGATAGTAAGAAGCGTGTTCATCATCAGCGTTTAAAATGATCGCTTTTTCTACCGCCTTACCATGAATCAGTTTTGTTGGTTGTTTTGCCAAGTGCGTGAACAAAAGCTTTTTGGCTTTTTTATAATTCTCAAAGCCACCATGTGCCTCAATATGCTCTGGCGTAAGATTGGTAAAAACACCAATATCATAAGCAATGCCCTCGTGACGATACTGAATAAGCCCCTGAGATGATGTTTCGATAATCACATGTGTACAGCCCGCGTCCTTCATTTGACGTAATAACTTTTGCAAAGCAAATCGGCCTGGCATCGTCATCTTCATGGTATTTTGTTTTTCGATTTTACCAATCTTCATGAGAGCTGTTGTCGTGCAGCCTGCCGTCACACCCGCGCCCTCAAGTGCCTTTGCAATAAGATACGTTGTTGTTGTCTTACCATTTGTACCAGTAACACCTATAACAACCATCTCTCGAGAAGGGTTACCGTAATACAAAGCTGCCACGTGAGCGATAACCCGGTGGTAAACCGCGATCAATGAAGGCGGAACAAGAGCTTTAAGTTGATGTAGCATAGTCGTTATAATCCATACGTGATCAGTGAAAGAAAAGCAAAAACAAATGAGAACAAAAACAATGCGAGAGCAAGTGGTGTGAGCCACATCCAGGCTACGGCTTGAGCGAGTAGTAATGACGCTACCCCAATGGCCTGTAATACCATCTTGATTTTACCGTAATTATTTGCTGAAACATATATCCCCTGCTGTTGCCTTCTGATGGCATTAGCAATGATTAGTAACTCAAGCAAAACCAAGGTAAAACAAACCCAAGGATCTAAGCCTTTCCAGATAAGATAGACTGCTACCGTAGCGATAAGCAGCTTATCCGCCGTCGGGTCAGCGATCGTCCCCCAAAGCGTAATCTGCGAACGCGTACGCGCAAGACTGCCGTCCAATAAATCAGTAATGGCTGCAAAGACAAAAACGATAAAAGACGCTATCCATGACTGTCTCCATAATAAAAACAAAACAATAGGTATTAAAATAATACGTAAAACTGTTAGGTGGTTCGGCTCAACCCATTTCGGTACAAACCAAAAGAGCCGCGCCACAAAACGGTCATGTGGATATAAACGAATATTATCATTCGTCATCAGGGGCATAATAGAATCATAGCATGTCTCACCATAGCTCGACACAATAGAGATAGCGCTATATCAAAGACGTAAAACTTGCTAGGCTATGCCCATGATTGAACGTTTTGACCGAGAGGGTTTTTGGCTAGGACTATGGCTTGCGATCTCAGCAATCCTCGTCATTGTATTGCCTGGTCACATCGTAAGTCTTTCGATGTGTTTTGCTAGCATCTTGCTCGTTGCCTATTCGGCGAGCAAGCGATTATTGCCCACCAGTGGTCAAATAACGAGTTTTATCATTCTTATTGGCACAATACTCGGTGGACAGAGCTTGCTACTCACATTTGGCTACTATCTATCTGTACCACTAAACGCCTATATCCTTTCTTTTGCTACTCTCTTGTCTGGTGGTTTGATTGCATTTTATAGCAGCTACTTTCATGACGTGGATAAATCCACCTTCATCAAATCAACCCCCTATTCATCAATTATGGGCATGGTGGGTGCGCTTGTCACTATAGTATTAACGAGTTTTGTTTTACGTAATGCAGCGGCTCATGCCACGAGTGACGCCATCAGAAGTCCTTGGCCCTATCTTCACCCATTACTTCCGTTCATATTAGGTATTCTTTTTTTGTTACCATTACTCCTTTCGAAAAAAACACAGCGTACGTATTGGCTGCTTCCTGCAGCAGGCGCTGGGCTTATTGCCCTCAGTCTGATTACATCCCTCGTCTATACGCAAGGCTTTGGCTTTGATGGTTTTCTTCATCGCGAAAGCACGCGGCTCCTATTTGAAAACGGGACTCTACAACCAAAGCCATTTTACTATATTGGTCAATACACCTTGGTGGTTTGGATAAAACAATTCTTCGATCTCTCAATCAATACCATTGATCGTTATCTTTTGACGGGTCTTACGACGTTTCTTATCGCGGCATTTGCCATCGATCGTAAAAGGAGAATCCTTTCTCAAGATCTTTTAGCACTTCTTTTTTTGCCTTTGAGCTGGCTTATTTCAACAACGCCGCAATCTCTTTCTTATCTTTTTGGATTTACGTCACTTCTTCTGCTACCGCGATATAAAGACGAAACCTATTCTGTACTACCTGCTTGGATTTTTGCTACATGGTCACTAGCAACACATCCTTTAGCGGGATTGCCATTTGTAACCGTCCTTGCCGGGATGACGATCGCGCACAAGAAACCTCAGCTCTGGCGTACATGGATGAGTGTGATTACCGCTTTCGGTGCAGCATTTGCCGTGCCAGCCGCCTTCTTTGTTTTTAGTCTTTTGGGTAAGCAAGCTATCACTTGGGATTTTGCTAAGCTTTTAGATTTTTCCTCACTACAAGCGACTCTACATTCATTATTGAGCGCACGAGCCAACGCCTCTATGTGGCCAGATTGGGTAGATCTTGTTGCTTTGGTAGTACCTCCACTTACCTTACTCTTTGCAATACTTGGCTTAAGTAAATCAGTCGAAGAGCCACAAGAGCGATCGTTTTATCAACTATTAACATTTTCTGGAGTCTTTTTGTTTATCAGTGGCTATCTCATGCGTATTGTTGGGGACTTTTCTTTTCTTATCGCCTATGAGCGAAGCAACTATGCTGATCGATTGTTTACGATTGGCTTAATCCTATTAGCGATACCCGCGGCAAAAGGTCTTTATCAACAGCTACAAAAATCACGGCCAGCACTCGTAAGTAGCGCTGTACTTGCATCACTGCTCTTCTGGCAGTCTGCTCGTGTATACAATGCTTTTCCGCGTCATGATGCTGGAGTCATTAGCCATGGCTGGAGTGTTGGTCAAGCAGACAAAGAAGCTGTCGTTTGGATTGATCAAGACGCTCAACAACGTCCTTATGCTGTATTAGCCAATCAAAGCATGAGTGCCGCCGCTATCGAAGCTCTTGGCTTTAAGCGATATGTTGATGATGTGTTCTATTATCCTATCCCAACAGGCGGAAAACTGTACGAACGTTTTTTACGTATCTCTTCAGAAAATCCTACGATAGACACCATTAAAGAAGCTGGCCGACTCACAAACTCACGTATCATTTACGTAGCAATCCACAACTACTGGTGGGATGCAGAACGCGTAAGAGGACAATTATCCTCTCTTGCAGGCAATGAACATGATATCGATAACGGTGCGATTACTCTGTATCGTTTTGATCTTGAATAAGCTCTTCTACAAGCGTTGCGAAGTTATACGCATAATCCGCAAAAACTCGTTTACGTGCTAATTCGTACATTTGTAGAGCCTGAGAACTATAAAAGGCTGGTTGCTTGTGAAGCTCTACCGCTTCTAGCCAAGCCTGCTCATCCCATGGATGACAAAGTGTACCCGCTCCATCAAGGGTTTCGCGGATACCTCCAATATCTGAAGCAATAACGGGTAATCCAACCGAGGCTGCCTCGAGAATGACGGTTGGTTGATTTTCGACAATGGTTGATGGCACGAGTAGTACGTCTGCTTCTTTCATCATTTGTACAACGCTATCTGGGCCATCATTTGGTACGTAGAGAACATGACTTTCTTTCGGTATCGAAATATATTGTGTTGGTGGATACGTAACGGTAACAGCGCAATCTATCGCATGACTCGCTAACCACTCAGCCATCGCAAGACCTTTTTCTTGTGTTGCACCAATAAGTAAAAGCGAAAGCGGCATTCTTGGCGAACGCAATACAAATTGTTCTTCTGGAGCAGGGTTAGGCAAGATCGCGACTTCACTTCGCGTAAAAAATCCACGTCGACGGTGCTCTTCGTAGAGCCATTGTGTAGGACAAATAACGGTTTGCGGATCACCAAAAACAAAACGTCGCATCCCTCCCCAAACGTATTGCCACAATGTGATGCGCTCTGCGTCTTTTAAGCGTCCCGATGGCTCAAAGAGCTGAACATCGTGCAATACATGCACCCATTGTGCTCCCGTCTTTGCGATCACGGCTTGCGGAGTACCAAATCCACAACCTGTAAGATTTTCAGTGATGAGTATATCCGGGTTCCAAACAACAATCTCACTCGTAACCGTAGAACGCGAAAAAAGATCACGAAAATGATAAAAGAGCCTTGAAAGAATCGGCTTATCAAACCAGGTAATCGGTGGGCAAAAAACCCGGACTTCGTGTCCTGCGTCTAGAAGGATTTGTTCATGCCACGAAGCGATTCGTCCTCCCCCACCTCGCATAACCGGAGGAAAGGCATTTGTTAAAAGAGCTATTCGCATACTTGTCGATACATCTCCATGAGTTCGCTGGTATGCGCTTCATAACCATACTGCAATGCATGCTTACGCGCTTCAATAGAAAATTGCATACGTTTTTGTGGATGAGAAAGGACATCCGTTAATGCATCAGCAAGCAACTCGCTATCGTTAGGCGGAACAAGTAAACCCGTCTCATCCTGACGAACTACCGTCCGAACACCTGGTAAATCCGAAGCAACAACCGGCAAACCACAAGCCTGTGCTTCAAGCGCGACTAATCCAAATGCCTCCGCCTGACTCGTAGACGGAAAGGCAAAGACATCAGCCGAGCGATAAAGCGATACGAGCTCATCTACACGAACGCGGCCCATAAAGTGAACGCGCGAGGCAATCCCAAGCTCTCTTGCTTCTGCTTCAAAATCCGCACGCTTATCACCGTCACCGACAATAACAAGATGTGCTGCGCTATCTATCATGATAAAAGCCTTAAAAAGCACTGATAGCCCTTTAAAGGCATGCGCTTCATCGAGTCCACCCACAAAAAGAATGGTTGGATCAGACTCGCCGATCATCAATCGTTCACGCTCGTCTAACCCTGGAGAAAATTTTACGGTATCAATTCCAAAAGGCAACTCTTGAAACCGATCTGGGTCTTTACGAAAAAATCGTGCTACTGATGCATTGCGAGCATAATCAAATGACGAAACAATGATACGTTTCCCTAGACGTAAAATAGCGTTTTGAAAGAAGAATCTGTGCAAAGCAAATATCCAGCCACGCACGGTCTTTTTTGCCGTCGCATCCATATGATACGTGATGACGATTGGCGGTAAATCCATCCCAGCAAATAAAAGCTGCTCAGTAAATCCATAATAAGGATAATGTAAATGCAATACATCGGCCGAAGACACAAGTTCACGCCATCCCTCAAGAAGAGATGCATTTCCAAACCGCCATGCCGTTGGCAATCGATGCACAAACGATCGATCATAGTCGGCTAAAACTGTAGAAGCATGGTGACCCGCCGGGAGTTCAGGAGCAATAAGTCGAGCATCAACGCCATGCGCACGAAGACCGGTGACTTCACGTAAAGCTACTTGGCCAATTCCTCCAATTTCTGGAGGCGCGACACAAGCAATATGAATAACTCGCATACTCAAATTCTACTCTTTTGGCGCAAGATCGCGAAGAGCATCTGCACGTACCAAATCCGTAAGTTTTCGCTCTAAGCGATCTATCGCTAAAAATGCTTGAAAAAGAAGAATACAAACAAAAGCCAAAACAAGATACGTGATCACGTCGACACCACGACCGACACCAACCAAACGTGCTAAGCGACTAGCAACCTCTGGTTGCCAAACGATAATTGTACCCGCGATCCACAAAAGCGACCAACTGATTGATTCGATACGACTTAAAACACCTTGCGACGCTCGTCGCCACACCAAGGCAAAACCAGCAAGCGCGATAAGAGTAAGTAAAAATTGAATAATCATAGTTTATCGTTGAAAAGCTCCAAGAATTAATTGCCAAACTATAACAAACGCATCCGTTGCTTTTTGTCCTTTTGCTAGTGTGTCCTCTGTATAACGAACGGTTGTTGGGATTTCCTTCCAGCGCAGTGATGAACGCGTAACAAGTCGCAATATCTCGGAACAATGCGCCATACGATCTTGTCGAAAATCAATCGTTCTCGCTGCTTGAGCGGTCATTGCACGATAACCACTTTGTGGATCTGTTACTTGCGAAGAAATCCCGAGTGCGAAACGATTGAATGTTTTTGCCAAGGCCAAAACATATCTTCGATGTTTTGGCATACCAATAGCCTCTGCACCTAAGAACCGAGATCCAAAAACAACTTCACTCCCCGCTTCGATTTCTTTCAAGAAAAGCGGGATGGCCGCAGAGTCGTGCTGCCCGTCTGCATCAAGATGGATAATGCAATCAGCCCCAAGACGAAGCGCTGCCTCCGTACCTGTACGCAATGCTGCGCCCTGACCTCGATTTACAGCATGGCGAAATACAATTGCTCCAGCCTCTTTTGCTGTTTTGGTGGTGATATCTGTAGAACCATCATCAACGACAACCACCTCATCAACGAATGGCTTTACCTCATGAATCACATGAGCGATACGCGACCCTTCAAAATAGGCCGGAATAACCGCAATTACCTTCATACCACTACCCTACAACAAACAGAACACCCACACCAGAGACCTGGTGTGGGTGACAGTTAGATCCCGCGAGCGGGGCAAGCTGACGCATCCTCGAGCCGTAATACCGTACCCAAAGGCCCAGCAACGTCGTTAAGAGCATCTGCATCAATTTCGTAGATCTGATTAGCCGAATAGCCGAATGCCTGAAAGGTATTCCAGTTATAGATCGGCCTACGACGACCATTAGAAACGACATAAACGGCAGGCGCACCACGTGCTTTGACAAGTGACCCTTCTTGCATCCGCACAATACCCTGAACGGGGTAGAGGCGTCGCAACGAATCAAGCTCAGTCTCGTCAAACCAACCAATATTGTCCGCAGTATACCCATGTGAGAGCAAGGCTTCCCATGAGACAAAGGCATCACGGTGATAGACGTTTTGCCTATCACCATAAAAGAGATAGACGACTGGACTATATTGGCTTCGTCCAACGAATGGAACACTCCCCGGTTGCTGACGAAAGCGCGGGCGATATTCATCACTGATAAAGTAGCAGGCTTTTTCTTGCTCTGTGATCAAGAGAGGTCTTTGCGTAAAACCCTCTTGCTCTGCTGTAAGCGGCTCGATGGCATGCAGATCTGATCCGTTGGCACTCACCACATACCTATTACCAAGCGGATCAATGAGATAGCTCCCCGCAGGGTGCGACAGAATAGACCTCTGAAACTGCATTACCTCATAGAGAAATATCGCTGGATCAGCAAAGAAACGACGCTTGGACGGATTACTATCATAACCCCTCATCCAATACCGACCATCGACGCGTTGAGCTTCGGCAGCACTTTGAAGCCGAATCCCCAAATGCAGATGTTCAGCACCGTCACCATTTAAGGCATCGGTTTGCACTACACCGATGCGATCTTGCGTAGTAACCATGTCACCATTGCGCCAAGGCTGTGTTACACCATCTGGTGTAGCAGCCATCAGGTGACCGTAAATCGAGAGAAACGTCGTAACCAACGTTTTCCTTCCATCGCCTGATGTTACCGAGATGGCGCGATTCAGCGTATGCTCAATAGCGACAACCAAGGTCCCATAGCCACTAGCGGGGCCGTAATAAACAATACGACCACACATGATGGGATAAATGGATTCATCTACTCGATAGGCAATATCGCGACCAAGATGCGCCCCCGGCCCGCCACTAGCGAGAAATACTCGTTGTGCATAGAGACGATTAAAGTCTCTTTCTGTTGTTGGATACCTGACGGTACCACCACAGTTCGCCACGAGCGCCTCAGAACTTGCGTCATAAGGATCTTCAACGTCCTGATACGTTGAGTCCGTGACGCAGCCATGGAGAGCCGTGAGAAAAAACACCCCTAACCAATACACCCAAGCAAATCTTGTCATAACACCAACTCCTTGTGATAACGACATGTTACCGCTCTTAACTCCGTTCAATAAAAAAAGAAGGCCGTCAAGCCTTCTTTTGTGTATAACGTTATGCGAGTGGCTGAAAACCAAGCAAAGATTTATGCGAAATCGTATAATCAATCGATCGTTTTAATCCATCGTCCAACATCACAAGAGGGATCCAGTCAAGCGTCTCTCTTGCTTTAGCAAGCTCAGGCAAACCAAGCTCGGTCATAAATAACAATGATCCACTAAACTTAATCGTAGATGACGATCCCGTCATTTGTAATATACGCGTCGCAACATCTACCAATGGGATATCTACATCACTTCCAAAATTGATCGGTCCAGGATTCTGTGGGATATTCATAAGCTTAACAAGTCCATCTACCAAATCTCCTACATACATAAGTGATGTACGAAATGTCTCATCACCAAAAATCTCTAAATCCTTGCCCTCTAAAGCGTTCGTGATGAAATCAGGAATCATCTGACCATCATAGAGCGGCATACGTGGACCATAGGTACGAAAAATACGTGCAATACGTACATCAAGCCCGTGAACTTGTGTATAGGTTGAGCAAATCGTCTCACCCCATCGCTTGCCTTCATCATAACAAGCACGTGGTGATAAAAGATCATTTGCACCAAATTCTGTCTCGACAAATCGATGACCGTCCACTGGACGCGCACCATAAATAACCGATGATGAGGCATGCACAACACGCGCCTTATAGCGCAATGCGAGATCTAATGCTTGTCGTACACCAACAGAGTTTGTGTAGAGCGTTTGCATGCGATATTGCTCAAACTTCTTTGGACTCGTTGGACATGCGAGATTATAGATCTCTTGAATCCCCTGAAACTTAATACGAAAACGCGCAAGCTCTGGATAGGCTTCGGGATCAAACGCTTGCGTCATATCATGACGAATAAATTCAAAGGACGGATGACGCAAAAGATGGTCAATGTTTTGCTCTTGACTGGTAACAAAATTGTCTAAACAAATAACATTTGCACCTGCATTTAATAATTCTTCACAAAGATGTGAGCCG
This sequence comes from Candidatus Nomurabacteria bacterium, assembly GCA_023898425.1. Classification (NCBI taxonomy): domain Bacteria; phylum Candidatus Nomuraibacteriota; species Candidatus Nomurabacteria bacterium. Next base: position 231,518 of record CP060222.1, on the reverse strand, counting down.
ATAAAACCAGCGCCACCCGTTACAAGAATATTTTTTTTATCAAAGATGATTTCAGACATAGTGATTAGGAAAACATGGTTCTTTGTTGACGACGTGAGCGTGCGTATTCAACCATACGAGTAATACCGTCCTCTAATCGCACTAAAGGGATCCATGACAAAATTTGTTTTGCTTTTGTTAGGTCAGGAAGCCCTGGCTCCTGAAAAGAGCTAACTGCCGTAAAACGTACTCGTGCATTACCTCCTGTGATCTTGGCAATGAGAGAGGCAACCGATGACAGGTAAATCTCTTGATCTGAACCAAGATTAACTACCGTAACGTCAATCGTTGATCGCATATGACGTACGAGTCCATCGATAATGTCGGAGACATAGCAAAGCGCGATCTTTGCATCTTCGGGGGCAGAGAGCTCAATATCTTTACCATCAAGACCAGCATTAATCATGTCTGGCAATAAGTTACCATCATGCAATTTCATACGTGGGCCATAGGTACGAAAAATACGTGCAATTTTTACATCAATACCATAGACATCAGCATAGGTAGAAAGAATCGCCTCGCTAAAACGCTTACCCTCGTCATACGCACCTCTTGGCGTAAGGTGATCGATCAAACACGCATCAGACTCAGAAACATGATCTTTGTCCGCACGACGTGGACCATAAAGTGCCGAAGATGAGGCAAACAAGATTTTTGCTTGATGTGCAACAGCAATATCCAAAACATTTTTTGTCCCAATAGAATTGGTTAAAACAGTTGCGACTTTAAATTCTTCAAAATGCTTTTTCGAAATAGGAGAAGCAAGATGATAAATCTCTTGAATCCCTTGAAACTTGATTTTGAAACGTTCTAACTCAGGAAAATCACGCAAGTCAAAAGGCTTGGTGATATCGTGGTTGATGAGCTCAAAGTGAGGATTTTGTAATAAGTGATTGATATTCTCAATATCACTCGTAGAAAAATTATCAATACAGATAACGTGATGGTCTTTTACAAGCGCATCACAAAGATGTGAGCCGATAAAACCAGCTCCACCTGTTACAACAACATTTTTTCGTTCAAAGATCGGATTCGCCATAACGCTGATTATAGCAGGTTTACCGACCCAACCAAAAGCGAAAGACCCTCCCCCATTGTGGCTCTTGTCCAATTGCGGGTTTTACTGATTGAGAACCAGCAAGCGAAGCCGTTGAAAGAAGCGCTTTTTTTAGGGCTTTTTCTGCATTTAAACGCCCGTATCCAAGCTGCCCTTTTTGACCTGGGGCAATACCTGGCTCGATAGAATCTGTTGTCGTTAAAAGAACTTGTCGTATCTCTGCACCGGTGAGTTTTGGATTTGCTGATGCAATAAGTGCCGCGGTCCCTGCGACCATTGGTGAGGCAACACTCGTTCCTGTTAAGCCGGCAACATGTGTATAGGTCTCGGTCTCTTCGGAGCCGCTTGGTAAATCAAGTGGATGCGCTCCAATAAGCTCATGGCCAGGTGCTGCGATATCTGTACACGAAGCACCAAAGTTTGCATGTGGCGCATGCTGATCAATAGAGTCCGTCCCCGTTACTCGAATAAACGTACTTGTTTTTGTATCTTTACCGTTACATGCAGGATACACCGAGACTTCGTCAAGATTCTGCCCTTCCACAGCTCCGCTATTACCAACGGCTGCAACAATCACAATCCCTCTTTGTTGAGCTTCGTAGAGAGCAAAACGCACTTCGTCATTATCTTCAAAGCCCGTTACGCTGATATTCATGATGCGTACATTTTTTGCTGTTGCATATCGAATAGCAGATGCCAGATTATTATTTGCACCAAAACCATCACCATCTAATACCGTGATAGGTAAGATTTGGACATTTGGGGCAACGCCTGCCATGCCATAACGATCATTTGCTCTTGCGGCAATAATCGAGGCCACAGCCGCACCATGGCTGTAGGACTCATCAAGTTGATGCATAACCTTCATTGGCTGTGTATCGGGTGAATCGTTTACAAAGTTCCAACCATGAACATTATCAATATAACCATCATTATCATCATCGATACCATTGCCGGCAATCTCATAGGGATTTGTCCAGATGGCATTTGCAAATTCAGGCTGATTCATATCAATACCCGTATCGATAACCGCTACAACAACAGCAGGATCACCCATAGTGATATCCCAAGCCGCCGGAACATGCGTTTGACGCAAACTCCATTGCTGAGCAAAGAGCGGATCATTCACGGTCGCCGCAAATGCACTTGTTGGGATTGCGCTTAAAATAAAGAGAAAGGTGAAATATCGTAATGGTTTCATAGCTGGACAGGTTGATCTCCAAAAGTCTACACTTTAAACAGATTTCTCGCGAATATGCTTACAGGAAGACATAGACTCAAAACACTAGGATTTGTCCTTGGAGACTTGGTCTTTTTTCAGTTTGCAATGGTGATAACCCTCTTTGTGCGTTACGGAACATTTCACCAAGAACAGTGGTCGCTCCACGCATTGCCATTTTTTCTCCTCTCATTGATCTGGGTCGTAGTATTTTATGTTTCTGGCTTATACGGTTTTCTTCTTATTAGAGAGCCGATTAAGCTTTTTCGTCAGTACCTTGAAGGAATGCTTGTAAATGTTCTTATTGGGTTTGCCTTCTTTTATTTACTCCCCTTTTTCGGGATTGCTCCTCGACGTATCCTCGTTATACAATTTGCTGTTTTTCTCTTTTTTGGATATGTGTGGCGGATCATTGTTGGTCATCTTTTATCAAGAAACGCTACCCCAGCAATCACCGTCTATATTGGTCCAGCAAGTGAAGCCATGCCAGTAGCGCGTCTACTAGAAGAGAGCCCTCTTGGGTTAAAACTCACACATGCTTTTATCACGGGAGGCATGGCAACAAAAAATAGCTTTTTTGAAACCTATGAAGGACTACAACAATGGGAGGATTTTCTCGTCATGCATCGTGTTCAAACGATTGTACTTGGGGCGTCACCAGAAACACACGAGTCTCTACGTAATGCCGTGTATCAAGCAGTGTTCTATCCAATCACTATCTTAGACCGCGCAGAAATCGAAGAAGCAGCGACCGGTCGTATTCCTCTTCGTTATGTCAATGAAGCTTGGTTTCTTCATCATCTTAAAGAGGCGGACAAAGCTTGGTACGAGATCGTAAAGCGCGGCACAGATGTTTTGATGGCCATCCCTTTTGGCATCATCACCATCCTACTCTACCCTTTGATCGCTGGGATTATTAAAGTCTCGTCACCAGGACCTGCGCTCTATAAACAAGTACGCGTTGGCAAAAACGGCCAACGATTTACCCTTTGGAAATTTCGTACCATGCATCTAGACGCTGAAAAAGAAGGTGCGCAATTTACCTCAGATGCAAAAACAGATCCGCGATTATTTAAAGCAGGTCGCATACTTCGCCAATTACGTCTCGATGAATTACCGCAGATCTGGAATGTCTTTATTGGTGATCTCTCCTTTATCGGCCCTCGACCAGAAAGGCCTGAGTTTACTGCACCACTCGAAGAACAGATGCCTTATTATAAGTTGCGTCACCTTACACGCCCTGGACTCACCGGCTGGGCACAAGTTTCGTACTTAATACCAACGGCTGTACTCGAAGACAACTTACGTAAATTACAATACGATCTTTTTTATATTAAACATCGCTCATTATTTTTGGATACCCTTATTCTTCTAAAAACCATTGGCGTCGTCTTACGTCGTCAAGGCACTTAAGTCATGTCTATTCTTCAACAACTTGAGCATCGACTTAAAATCAATGTACGTGAGCATGCAAAAAATAGTAGCTTGCTCGTCGTAGGTTCTTTTATTGCTGCTATTTTTGGCTTAGGAGTAAATATTTTGTTTGCTAATACCCTGAGTAAAGAGGTTTTTGGCGAATACCGTTTTATCTTAGGTTTGTTAAATGCTTTTAATAGCTTTGCATTATCCGGAATGAACATTGCCGTTGTCCAAGCGGTTGCAAGAGGGCATGAAGGGGCTTTAGCGAGTTCTATCCGCTACCAATTAAAGTGGGCTATACCACATGCTATCGGAGGCTTTATAGCCGCCTCTTTCTTTTACGCTCAAAGCAATACGACGGCCGCCTTTTGTTTAGCGGCGATTGCCTTGGTGATGCCGGTATCGAATGCCTTTAATACCTATACTGCTTTCTTACAAGGAAAAAAAGCGTTCGAAGCTTTTTCTACTAGCAATGTTATTCAAGCGCTATGTATCTACGGGACGATTGCTATTGCGCTTATTGGTACACAAAGCCTTATCGTTATTACGCTAGCAAATATTGGCGCCACTTTGCTAACGAATTTGCTATTTCACGCTTATACCGTCTATCGCTACAAACCAAATACCTCAACCGATAAAGCCACCATCCCCTATGGTCGTCATATCTCTATCCTTTGGGGGCTTCGACTTGCTGTTGATCAAATAGAAACATTTCTCATCCACGCAATCCTTGGTCCGGCATCCCTTGCGGCCTTTGCCGTTATTACAACCATTCCAGAACGCTTAAAGGGCTTTATAAAAATAGGCCCATCAGTGGTTTTACCAGATTATGCAAATCGAAACCTAGGTGAAATTGTTCCATTGTTACGTAGAAAAATGGCGTTGCTTTTTGTTGGTCTCAGTTTTACTGCCTTGGGTTATGTCTTGCTTTGCCCGCCGGTATTTACGCTCATCTATCCAAATTATACAGACATTATTCCTCTCGCACAGCTATACGGGATCAGCTTTCTTTTTGGTCTTTGGTCGATACCGCTCACCATCCTCTTTTCTCAACAAGAGTCCGATACTTTAAGCAAAGTCCTCGTCACTTCATCTATACTTCAAAGCGTCATTATGGCGATTGGGTTATTCCTTGGCGGATTGGTCGGCGCCGTTATTGGTAAGCTCCTTTTTCAAGCTATCCAAATGTTGGGATATCAGATCGGATTAGAGTTTGCCGCCAAACGTCAGATCGCTCTCGCCTCTACCAAATAACCAAGCGGCCAATTCTGAGCTTGCTTTGGACGAAGACGAATATACCATCCATCTAGCGCATAACAGATAGCAAAAAATGGTAATGACATCCAACCAGGCACAAGCGTCTGCCACTGTGCCAAGGCAGCAGTGAGCGGACCCTTGCCTAACACAAGAATCGAACGAATCGAAAACCCAGCATCAGTAAAGAGTACGCGCAATCCAGATTCGGTATAACGAAAATAATCATCTGGATCACCATGTACTCTGTGCAAAAATGGCACCATCAAGATAAAGCGTCCATCTGTTTTTATAACACGACGAACTTCAGACAAGACATGCTGTGGACGTGCGACATGTTCTAGTACATTAAAACAGATAGCGGCATCGTATCGCGCCGTCTCACAAGGGATTGTGGCAGCATCGGCGACAATATCAGCGCCTACGGAATCCACGATATTTAGCACCTCGACCATTCTTACATCGTCGATGGCCAAATACCGATAATAACTCGCCATTGGTACCCTTGTGCCTCCTACATCCAGTATACGGCCACTTAATGCCGATATTCGAGGCAATGTGCGATTAAAAGCAGATCTTGTTAAAGAAGAACCTTTTAACAGGTCTTGAACAGTCTCTGCAAAGCGCATATGGTTTAACCGTATGCTATCTGATGGGTAAAATGCCATCAACTATGATCTATCCTAATAAGCAGGCATTGATAGCCGCAACCATCACTCCATCAGATACCGTTCTTGATATTGGTTTTTTAGGCCAAGGAAAAACACCTGCCGACTCTCATTGGTTGCACAGAACCATCAAAAAGATCGCAAAAGAAACCTATGGTTTAGACCTGCAAACTTACGAAACAAATCTGCCGCAAGACGAAGGACGCTATTTCAAACAGAGCGCAGAACACTTTACCCTCCCAGTCACCTTTGATGTCATTTTTGCAGGTGATCTTATAGAACATCTTTCAAATCCTGGATTATTTTTAGATGCATGCAAAAAACATCTCAAGCCAAATGGCCGGCTTATACTCACAACACCAAATACCTTTAATCTCTTTAATATTGCCGAAAAACTCACCAAAGATGAACCTACAGTAAATAGCGATCACACGTGTTACTTTAATAAAAAAACTATAAATGTCTTACTAAGAAAAAATGGCTGGACAACGACATCATTTGATACCGTTTACTCACTCGAGCTTTCACACCAAGAAAGCCTAAAGAAAAAGTTTTTAAACATCTTGTACCGAGGACTTTCACGTCTAACAGAAAAATATATTGAAACACTTGTTATCACGGCTGTACCAGAAGTTAATTCTGATTCTTCTTTACGCTAAAGTACAAATCAAAGGCAAATACGGAGGGCATCTTTTTTGCAAGCCAACGAAAAGGCAATCTTGTATAACCAGAAATCGTTATTGTGTTTGAAATCACAGATAAGACTCGTCTTAGTTCTTTTAGGTTGAATTGGGTGATATGCGTTGGATCAGAGATTGGCGTACCTTCACGTAACGCAAATAAATAACGCAAACGATGCTTTAAGAAAAACGCATTTGGTATTGTTCCAATAAAAACACCGCCTGGCGCTAATAAGCTTGAAACCTTTTCTGCAACACGTTGAGGATAATAAACATGTTCTAATACCTCAGAACAAGCGATAATATCAAATTGATGCCCTTGTAACTCACTCCAATCACCAAGTAAATCCATTTGAAATAACTCAGCTTGCGGTAAACGCTTTTGCGCCTCAGCTATTGCGGATGCGTCAATATCAACCCCAACAAGGGTAGAAGCAAAAGGTGCATAATGCCGCATCAAGGTAGCGTCTCGACATCCTAGGTCTAGGATACGTAAACCTTCTTTCTTTGGAAATTGAGATAAAAGCCATGCAGAACGCTCTTTTTCAAAAAGAGTAAAACCAAAACGCTCATTTTCTGCATGATGTTTTTGGTAGAGCTCCGCAATGTGATTATTCATATCTCGTAAAGAGGTTTGCAAGACGCTCAATTTGACCTCGCATCGAATGATCACGAATAGCCAACTCACGTACACGCTTAGCGTATCGAGTGCGTTCTTCGGAGGCAAGAGAAAGAATCTTACGTATTGCACGAATACGCTCTTCTGGTGTTTCGGCCACCATCCAGCGCCACTCTAATGGCACGGTATGACAAAGACCACGTGTTGCAACGACCGGAATCATCCCCATCATCATAGATTCCACAATAACCTTATCAAGACTTCCAGAATAGGCATTTACTAATACGTCTTGCTCAGCAAGCAAAGATGGAATCTCATCATACGACAAACCCTTTATCCAACGAATATCCTTTCTACCAACACATAAATCTTCGATCTCTTTTTCGTAGTCTCTGTCTAGAGCGGGACCTACAATAGTTAATTGCGCTTTGCCACCATAAGCGCCTTCGCGAATAAATTCACTCACTATTTCTTTTACCCCCTTAATTCTCTGAACGCGACCTAAGACAAGCAATCGTAGCATCGCATGTTCTGTTTTTTCATGCACCAAAAAACGAGATTCATCGATCCCCTGACCTAATCGTTCTGCCATCATTGCTCGACCTGGGTAGGCTTCTGGTACCGATGTTACAACGACTGTTGCTATCTGTTCTGCAAAAGGCAAAAGCTTATTTGGCTTATAGTGGGCATACCAAAATACAACTGGTTTTGCTAAAAGTCTCCATAACCAACCACATAAGAGAACATAAATAGCGTCCGTACGCACAAAGACACCATCATACATTTTTCTGCGTTGCCATGATGTACGTACGAGTGTCCAAAAGGCTTCGAGCTTTGACCTCGAGCCTGCTTTACGCATCGGGATAATGGTTATATTTTTTGGCAGATCATGTCTACCAACGCGCAAGGCAAGTACCGTTATTGCATCAAAATGATGTGAAGCTTCTTTTAACCATTCATGAAAAAACCCGTTTAATGGATCATCTAAATCAACGGCTTGTATCGTAATCAAAATATTCATAGCATTGATTCAAAAGAGTCACGGATAGACTGAGTCATTTGTTCTGGTGTTGGTAATGCGAGAGCATTTTTTTGCGCTTCTCGACCTAAACGTGTAGCAACTTCTGGATGCTGAAAAAGAAAACCTATCGCCTTTGCGAGAGCCTCCGAATTATTGGTAGGAATGACTATCCCAGAATGATCATGAATAATAACCTCTCCCGCACAACCAACATTCGTCATCACAATTGGTTTTGCGGCAGCCGCAGCTTCGATAACAGCCATACCCCAGCCTTCAAATCGTGACGGTTGTACTACTATAGACGCCCATTCCAACTCATCGCGGATATGAGGCAAAGCACCCCTAAAAACCACCGAGTCACTTAATTCAAGAACATGAGACTGAGCAATAAGCGCTTCTTGCAATTTGCCTGTGCCGACAATATGCAACCGAGCTTCTGGAAAAATTTTAATCAGCTTGTGCCAAGCTATCAACAACGTATCCATACCTTTTTGCCACTCTAAACGTCCTACGCACAAAACGGTTTTTGCCTCTTGTTTCGCTGGTTGAAGAGCTGCATACGCTGAAACATCCGTCGCGATAGGGATCTCTATGACTTTTTTTGGATGCACGCCTAACTTTGTGGTAGCCATCACCCCCCTATGACTTACTGTTCTGATTTTATCAGCGCGTTTTGCGATATGACGAGCAATTGGCGTAAACAAACGTTCTTGAATGGTTTTTAAACGTGATACAAAAAACTCGCTATGATCTTGCACATAGAGTTTTGCGCCCACATCACGAGCAACGCGCCAAGCGATCAACCCCGTCCACAAAAAGTCCTGTCCTGAAACAATCTGCACATGTTTTTGTTGGGCTAAATTTTTTGCAAGCTTATAACCACGCATCAACGCTATGAGCTTATTTGATCCACCCGATAGATGGACACGAATATTTGGCGCAATTTCACTTATTGATGACGATCCAACCGATAACACAACCATATCACAATCCCAATCACGAAAATAAGCGATTTGTCGCTTAGCTGACACCGAAGCGGGGTCAGCAAGCGTTCTATCTAATCCAATGGCAAGTATCTTCATACTACTTCATTAACAATACACTATAAAACGCCGTTGTTGTCTTTTTCTGTGTTGCAAAAACGTTATCAAAAAATAGTGCGATATAATCAAGAGACTTTCTCATAAGCGCTTGGCCGGGAAAGAAAAATGACATCGCCAAAAACCAACCGCCATGTCTCACGATTTTGTATGAGGTAAATGACTCCCCAAATAGCTCAAGCGTATCATCAAAAAAACGCCAATAATCTTTATAGGCTCCTACTCCTTTTCGTGCATGGTATGGATACGTCGATGGTACCTGTAAAAACAACAGGCCACCGGGCTTAAGAATACGATGGAGTTCTATTATAGCGACGTTCGGATTTTTTACATGCTCAAGCACTGAGCGGCAAATAATCGCATCAACGCTTGCATCCGCTAAAGGGATAGCATGAATATCCCCTACAATATCAGGCGAATAATCAGACGAAATATCCATGGTTTCATACGCTGTATTTGCAAAGAGTGATTCGTATGTCTTCATCCCCTTTTGAAAACGAGAACCGCCACCCACATCCAAAACACGATCGCGTTTTGCGATTTCTTGCATACATTCTCGTTCAAATTGTTCGTGAGCGAATTTCATATATTTTTACCTTTTAACACAGCCAACGTACTTGTAGCCATATCTTCAAATCGCCATATGGAGCGTTTATACTCTTGTGTAGTTTTCTTTTGTACGTTTTGGATTGCGTTTAACCATGCGACACGATCAAGATACGGTAGCACTGTGATCAAAGAGCCAAATTGCTCGACCGTTTCTGGATTACCACCTTTATCACTCACAAAACATGGCACACCCATTGAGGCAGCCTCAGCGACGACATGTGGATATCCTTCGTAACCAGAGTCTAATAAAAAAGCATCGCTTAGCGCGTATTGCTCCGCCATTTGATCGCGAGTAAGTGTACCGCGATAGTCTATACGCTCTTTTACGGGCGAGGCTTCGATAAGAGACCTCCAAAGTTCTGCATCTGGCCCAGAACCCGCAATAACCAATCGATGCGTCTCAGACGTATCCTCCCACCATTGAATAAGCTCTTTCACCCCCTTCCAAGGCACCGCCCTCGCTGCCGTAAAAAAAATACAATCGTTATCCCCTTTTTCACGTAGTGAAAGAGGTGCCGCGCGAATAGCGCCGGCGGAGAAAGCCTTCAGCGGTTCTTGCGCATTCAAAATAACCTTAATCCTATCTGATGGCACTCCCCATCTCTCGACAACCGTTTTAAGATAACGACTTGGTGTGATGATGTACTTTGCCTGCCGCGCCGTCCAACGTTCGACAATCTCCATCAAACGGATCTTGCCTTTATGTTTGGTTTGTAAAAACTCATCTAATAATGCCGTTTCACCATTTTGCTGTGCTTGCTCCCAAGCATAATCCCCTACGATTTTCATTACCGTGGGTTTACCTGCAAGTTTAGCGGCAATTGTCCCAGGAAGCCCTTCAGAAACCGGTCCTTGTACATAAACGATATCCATCTGCTTTGCTGCTAGGTAAACGGCTTTTACATAATGCACATACCGACTAAACAATGACCCATTGCGAGAAATGCGTACCACTTCGTTACCAGGCGCGTCGCTATAACAAATAACCGTTACTTGATGACCTTCTTTTTTTAACCACGTAAATAATGCCTGCGTATAACTCGCAGGACCTCCTGTGTCTGGCGGATAAATACCCGTAGCAAGAACAATACGCATATTCTAGATCGAGCGAATCATCTTTCCGATATCTTCGGCGATGTTTTCCCAGTTATAGCTCTCGGATACTAACGCAGAACCTCTTACGATCAAGGTATCTCGCAAGCCTGGTACATTTTGTATTCGTAATACCGCCTTTGCAATTGATTCTGGATCCCGAGGCTGACAAAATACACCCGTTTCTCCATCCTGAAGAAAATCCGGGATGCCCCCAACAGGAGTTCCGATAATCGGAAGCCCAACAGCCATCGCTTCTAAAAATGAAATCCCCAAACCTTCTGAAAGTGACGGTCGGCAAAAAATATCACAGGCCTTTAAAACGGATGGTAGTTTTTCATGAGAAAGACCTCCTAAAAAAACAACACGTTCGGTAAGTTGCTTTTGTTGTGTGAGTACGCGTAATTTATCACGATCATCACCATCACCCGCGATAATGAGCTTATAGTTTTTTGGCAAAAAAGTAAGCGCTCGAATAAGATCATCGGTGCCATTTTTTAACACCAGTCGAGATGCTGTCACAACAAGAATATCTTCTTGTGATACTCCCCACTGTGTTCGTAATGCAGATAATGCACTTGTATCTTGCGGAGCAGTAAAACGCGCAATATCAACACCGTTAGGGATAACAATTGGCACGCCTTTAAAGCCCATCTTTACCGCCCAATCAGCAAGAAAATGACTGATCGCTTGCACAGCATTCGCTCGCTCAAAGATCTTAACAAAAAAGCGATGAAAAATACCCACACGCTTTGCGATATAGTCGAGCGGATCCCCTTCTTGCAAGGTAAGTAACATTTTTGCTTTTGGACGTACCCAAGTATAGACAAGTGCCGCAAAGCCACCATAACTTGCCATGAGTGACCAGATGACTTGCACCTCTTCCTTCTTTGCGATTCGCAAAGCACGCCATACACCAAAACAAGGGAGCAAGTATTTATCAACAGGCATTCCAAAACCGCAACGATGAACAATCGCATTACCAAATCGTTCCGTTCTTGCTAACCCCGGTTGGATTTTTGCGGTAATGACATGAAACTCCCACTCGTGAAGACGATCAGTAATTTCTTTCATGGCAACTTCAGCACCCCCAACAAGTGGAAAATAGGCCGTAGAAAAGATAAGAACTTTTTTCATATTAAACGACGGTTTTAAAATACTCGATGGTTTTTCTTAGTCCTTCTACTAATGGAACTGAAGGCTCCCAGTCAAGCTCTTTTTTTGCTAGATCGATATGTGGTTTACGTTGCTTAGGGTCATTTTGTACCGCTGGATGGTAGGTAATCGTTGATGAAGTTGGTATTTGTGCAATAACCATTTCTGCGAGCTCCTTAATCGTAAATTCAGACGGATTGCCGATATTTACTGGCCCTGTAAACCCTTCTTTTTGCATCATCTTGATCATTCCATTGATAAGGTCATCAACGTATTGAAAAGAGCGCGTAAAGGACCCGTCACCGTAGATAGTAATATCCTCACCCCGTAATGCTTGTACGATAAAATTCGAAACAACGCGGCCATCGTCCATCGCCATACGGGGGCCATAGGTATTAAAGATACGAATCACACGAATATCGATACCAAATTCACGATGATAATCAAAGCACAATGTTTCGGCACAGCGCTTTCCTTCGTCATAGCAAGCGCGTTTTGAAATCGGGTCAACATTCCCCCAGTACTCCTCATGTTGTGGATGACATAAAGGATCGCCATACACTTCTGATGTTGATGCCTGAAGAATCCGTGCCCCGGTTGTTTTGGCGAGGTCTAGCATCTGGATCATCCCCAAAACGTTGGTACGCACCGTAGCCACTGGATCAAATTGATAATGCTTTGGCGACGCTGGACATGCTAAATTAAAAATCCAATCTACTTGAGCAAAAAACGGCAGCGTCACATCACGCTCAACAAAGGTAAAACGTTCATGATGAGCAAGATGCTCAATATTTTTTTTAGACCCTGTAAAGAGATTGTCGAGACAAATAACATGATGTCCATCGGCAATCAAACGATCGCAAAGATGTGATCCGACAAATCCCGCACCACCTGTTACTAATACACGTTTGGAGATCATAATAATAGAAAAACCCTAGCACTAAGTACTAGGGTCGTCCACTTAATTTCGCGGGCCTTTATAGGTACCTGTAGCCACCTGACTCGTCGAGGTAACACTCGTATTTGCTGGCGTTGCCGCAGCCTCGGTTGTGGTCGTAGCTGCCGGCGTCGTAAGAATCGTTGTATATTCTGCCATAGTGTTTTGATCGATTTCACTTGCAGCTTGTAAGAAGGCGTCTCTCCACTCAATCTTATTTGCTTGATGCAAGCGAACAGCGATTTGACCGTATTCTGTTGCCGTTAAACGCGGAAAGTAATCCGTATTTGCAAGCTCTCTTATAAAGCGATCAAATACCGCTTGATCATTTGAGACAATGAGCGCGTCCGTCAAAACGGTAAGTTCACGTGCATTTGTAAAGCGATATGGGTAAGCCGCTGTTTGAGACTGCATAATCGCAGCGACACCACCGTCTACATCTTTTTTATCAAATAAGAGTGAGAGGCCGTAATTCCAGAATGGTTCACCCGCATCTGGATCAAAAGTTGTGACGTCTTTTAGAATCGCGAGCGCATCATCTACACGACCAGCCATAAGATAGAGACGCGCAAGACTAAAGTGCAATTGCTGACGTTGTGGACTCAATTTTATCGCCTCTTTGTATTGGTCTAATGATACTTGGCCTTCTGGAGCATCACCAACAAAAGCTTCTTGTGCTAAACGTGCCAAAATAAAGCGTGGATGCGTATTTTTTGGATGACGAGAGATTTCTTCGAGGCTAAGCTCTTTTGCTAACTGATACCCGTCCTTCCAAATCGGTGATTGTACCGCCGAAGGCTGTGCGCCCGCAATTGAAATGAGATTTCTGGATAGCAAGAATGATTGCTCATCAACATACGGTGTCCAACCGTAGTCTCTCGCTTGTTTTGCAAGGTCGATACCCATTTGTGGGTTTGAGCTAATAAGACCATTGGAACGTAAAGCGATACGCGAAATATTGAATGGTGTGATTGAATATGCCCACACAATAAAGAGCGCAGCGAGCGAAATCGCGCCATACGCAATCCAAGGAGCTTCGTGACGACCTTCGGCCTCTTCTTTTACTTCTTCTTTGGATTTTTCACCAACAAAGTCTTTTTGTGTTGCACCTACAACGAGAGCAAAGAGCAAATAGCTCATGGTAAATCCAGCTGGGTGGTCAAAGACAAAAAGATTTTGTACAAAATACGCTATCGGTAAAGAAAACAACATTGCCGCAATAGGTAAATCGATCCAGCCTTTTTTATAGGCTCTCCAGGAGGAGTAGAAAATCGTAATATAAATAGCAATGAAGCCAATAAGACCAAAGAGCCCAGTCATCGACATCACATCTAATACCGTATTATGCGCACGATCAAACCACGTTTCGTACTGACCAAAGCGTAATGATTGTGGGTTATAGTGCTGGTTAAAGATGATGTGGAAATTATCAAAACCCCAACCCGTCAAAGGACGCTCTTTAAAACCCTTCCAAGCAATATCCCATGCAATAAGACGCGTGGTAATCGTCGCTTGAAAATCCACAAGACGATAAAGCGGTGAAGCTTTGATAAATGGTACATCGCGAGCTACATAGAGCCCTCCGTATCCAATAGCGAGTGCTGCCAAGCCACCAAAAACCGCAAGCTTATGTTTTTTGCTCTTTGAGAAAACCCCGATATAAAAAGCAAAGGCCAATAACCCAACTGCCAACCCTACAAGAGCACCACGAGATTGTGCCAAGAAAAACGCGATAATGGCCAAAAGAGCGATAAATCCATAGCCCCACTTCCAGCCTTTGGATTTTTCTTTCCACCAAAGCAGACCCAAGAAGAACAGGTTAAAAATCTGATACGCTGCCATGTAAATTGGATTATCCAATAATCCACCCACACGAGGACCAGCAGGAAACATCAATAAATTTGGATTAAGCTTTTGCAACATCGCGATTATCGCCATAAAACCACCAATACATACCTCAAAACGCAAAAGCTTTTTCCATTCATCCCAAGTACGAATAACGCCCGTAATCATCAAGAACCACGCCAAGAAATGAAGGAGGGTAAATAACCCATTCATACGCTCTTGATTACCCCACCAAGCACGCATTGGATCAACAGCAAATAATACCGAAAGCGCTACCGCGGCAAAATACCAAAGTAATGCACCCGTAAGTAAATGCTTCTTAGGACGATATGCAGGCTCCATCCATGCCAAGGCGATATACGCAGGAAACGTAATACCGATAAGTACCTGTAAGAAAATGAGTTTAGAAAAGACAAACGGAAAGATAACAACCGGGATAAACATCGGAGGCACAAGTAAACCCCCATAAACACCGAGAAGCGTAATAGCTTTAAAGAACTTGATAGCAGAAGAACGATTCATAATGATGTATAGGATACACCGTGAGGCCACATGAGCACAACGTACGGGGTGCCACTCACCCAATTCATCGCGTTGCGATAAATATCCCTCTCTGTGAGAGAGGGTGTTCGGAGGCCGCGACTGATGGCAGAGCGTACGTTATTTTTTATAAAAAATAACGTACGCTCCAGATCAGTCGCAGCCTTCCGAACACCCTCTCTCCACAGAGAGGGACCGGCTCTTTGCTTTAGCAAAAGCCAGGGTGAGTTGCGCGAAGCCGCGCCACAACCTCCCTCTCTCATATAAAACCTCATCATTCGTAAAGCGAATCACCCGCAAACCATATTCTTCTTGTAAGACGAGCGTTCTTTCTTCATCTCTTTCAACCTGTGATTCATGGATCTTGCCATCCATCTATCAACAACAAGCCTTAATTCTGTGCAATAAAAATCAACAATAAAATGTTACCAAGAGGTTTTTGTCTACGCCAGGTAAACATATGAAATGGTGGTTTTTGAGAACCTCGTACCAAAAGATCTTTTCTGCCTGAGTTTGGTTTTTCTTAGTTCTTGTGAGCGCGCTTTTAAAGCGCGGTTATAGTTAGCGATGATCATATCTACCCCGTTCCATATGAATGGGGGCATCGTCAAGCCTTCGCGCTACTCACCCAATTTATACCTTCGGCATAAATGTCCCTCTCTGTGAGAGAGGGTGTTCGGAGACAGAAGATCCCCCTCCAAAAGGAGGGGGATCTTCTGAGGCTACATCAGAATTCTGAAAAACCTCTCTCCATAGAGAGGGACGATTTTCATCTTTGATGAAAATCCGGGTGAGTTATTAAAAACCCCGCCGTGAGGCGGGTTTTGTGAGACAGAGTCTTAAACGCTATTAGCGTGAAAGGCTTGTGCCTGCGAGGTCCTCGAGATAAACATCGTTGATCCAGTCTTGTGACGAAGGACCAGCAAATACATCTGAGTGAGGAATTTCTGAGTTGTCGGACCATGCGAAGAAGACATCGTCTGCTCCGATTTGTGCGCCAACTGTACCAGGAGCTGTGATTACGCCAGTGAGAGTACCGTTTACGGTATCACGAGCGAAGTCAACACTAACCTGATCACCAGAAACTGAACCAGCGACTGAAGCTACAAGTGTGTAGACAACGCCGGAACCACTAATGTTCTCTTCATTTGTGAAGGTTACGATTACTTGGTTACCAGCGAAAGCAGCCGGAGCATTAAGGTCAACACCATTTTCGTCTTGAATAGAAACATCCGATGTGTTCATAAGTGTAGCACCTTTCTTCAAACGGAAGTTTGAAAGAGCGGTAGCACCACTAAAGTTTACATCGAAGGTCATTTCTTTCAATGCAACAGCACCATTAGCATCAGCAGAGACCTGGAACTTGTGTAAGTCCTTGTCTGTACCATTTGTCAATGTGCTTGAAGCAAGAGCTTGGCGAGTAATAGTTGGTTTGGTCTTGCGAACAACAAACTGATTACCAACGATTGCTGCACCTGCTGGTGCATACAAACGGTCACCAGAAGCTTGACCGATCAAGCGAACGTTAAGGTTACCTGCGTATGCAGCATCCCATTCACCTGCTTGGAGGTTGTATTGGATACCAGCTTGGACAAGGTTACCAGAACGAGCGATACCTGCACCTGGGTTGGCAATAACACCTACGACTGGTTTAAGTTTAACCCAGATTTCGAAGGTTGTATTACCATCCTTAGGTACCATGATAGGAGTTGTGAGGATAATATCCTTATCGACACCTGTGTTACCTGCAGGAAGAGTCGTTTCACCCTTTACAGCACCGCCTTGAGCGATAGCAATCGAAGCAATAGATGCTGATTCGATGGTGTTAGGAAGTGTTACAGCAACACGGTCAATAGCAACTTCTTCGTACAATGCGGTTGCTTTGTAAGAAGAGATGTTTTGCCAAGTTGAGCCGTCAGCAACGAGAATCGTTGATTGACGAAGACTGTTAGCAGTAACAGTTACGTCACCACCGGTCTTAACGTTTTGAGCTGAAGCGTTAGCTGGAGCTGCGTTTGTACCGGTGAGCGTCAAAGTGTTGTTGTCTGCATCTTCTGCAACGATATCCGTTACATTGCTTGCAATACCAACACGGAAGAAGTCACCCGTACCGGCAGTTACCGTTGAGTCAGCAGTACACTTAACAACAAGGGTCTTTGATGAACCAGCAGCAACTACCAGGTTCATATTTGTGATCTGGATTGTACCATTGGTTGAATCAAGGCTTTGTGTTGTACCAAGCACTGTCTCACCGTCATAAAGGCTACAAGCCGTTACAACGTCTTTGAAGTTAGCAACGCCGACAGGACCAGCGCCAACCTTACCTTCACCGGTAAGTTTGATCGAGCGAACAGTAACATCAGATTGCGCACCAGAAGTGAGCGTGATGCCTGTTGCAGGAATCATCTGTTGCTTTTAACGGCAATGGATGAAGCTGGGTTAGCAGCGAGAGTAACGTCAAGACTTGAAGTCTTAACCGTCATTGGGTTACCCGCAATATCACTATTAGGGATAATTTTTGCTACATCAAGGTATTCACCCGTTGCAGTGATGCGAACATCATTTGCACCGAAGAGAGCACCGTTACCAAGCGTTACACGGTATTGATTACCAAAGAATTCTGCAGCACCGTCCTCGTTATTAGCAAGGTCAGCTGTAATAGCAAGATTCATCGTTTTCCCTGCTGGGATGTAGAATGATTCATTGAGATTAATTGCAGTCTTCGAATCAGCGTTCGTGTAAACCGAAGGAGTCGTTGGACCCATCAAAGTAGCGTTTGTGTCAAGATTCTTCACGCGAAGATTGCGGAAGTAGTCTGTACCAGACGTACCTTTAAGAAGAGCACCAGAGAGACCTTCAACTACGAAGTCGAGGTTACGGATTTCAACATCGCTCTCTGAAGAGGTGATGGAGAATTTGAAGAATGGTACGTTTTGCGTGCCTTTAGCAACGTTACCAGTAGCTGGGCCGTTAGCAGCGATCGTAAGAGCGCCACCTTCAACGTCAACAGAGATAAAGTTAGAAGCCGTACCATCAAAACCAGAAATATCAACAGAAGCGCCGGAGTTGTAGAGCTTGTCTACAGCATAAACGTCAGTTGTGTATTCGATAAAGGTCTTGATATCACGATCCGAGCGACCAGAGATGTCCGCCTTGAGGGTGAACGTACGTGTGGTGCCGTTAGGGATAACAACTGCTGGGTTGAAGTTCAACACAATCTTATCACCCATGAGGGATGAAGCTGAAGCTACCAAAGTTGCACCTTGGTAAAGATTCAAGTTCTTAAGATCTGAGTTTGAGATTGAACCAGCTTGGAGAAGCGTAATACGGCGGACTTCGATGTCGTTTGTATTAGCTTCGAGCTTGAAGTTGGAGATTTCAGCTTGAGTCGTGCCCGTGTTTGGGTTCGAAGGCGTTGTGCCCTTCGTTACATTAAGAACACCAGCTGAGATTGTACCAACCGTGAACACGTTACCAGCAACTGGGAAGGAGCCGGATACAACACCACCAGTCATGACAGCAGAAGCGTCAATGATTTGGAATGAGTGCTGACCACCAACCTGTACAGGAGCAGAGAAGTCACCTGTTACAACAAGTGATTTTGTCTGACCAGCAGCGAGGGAGATGTTCAAGTTGTTAAATTCAACTTCGTTTGTCTGTGAGTTGATCGTGCGACCCGTCGTAAGACGTGCGCCGTTCGCGTCATAGAGGTAAACGTTTGCAAGATCTGATGTTGCACCAACACCAACGCGGCGAAGACGGAGACCACTGATGGTCGCAGCTTCTGAACCTGCAGTGAAGTTGTATTTAGCAAGCATTACAGATGATGCGTTCATAGGAACGACCATACCAGCAGGTGTGTCTGAAGCAAGAGCTACAGTGATGCTGCCGGATACAGGCGTACCTGCACCGTAGATAACGTCAGCAAGACGACCTTCACGAGCCGTTACGTTTGAACCAGCCGCGTAAGCGATGGTCGTAGGGATTGTGAAAGCAGCGTTGTAGCCGTTTGAAGCAAATACGGAGTCATCAGAGATCATGCGAGCTTTACCAGCGTCGATAACCCATTTTGAACCGTCTTTGGAAACAACTGTACCGTCAGGGTGAACAGCCGTTGAAACGGATGTGCCGACAGTGTAGTTGATGAAGAAAGCATCAGGTACGTCAATGACGCGCTGTGCCCAATTGTCACCGTAGAGAGCCTTAGCGATAGCTTCGGACTCAATCCAGTGGAAAGTACCATCGTGTGATACAGCGTATACTTTAGGATCTGTCGTTACCTTTGCGAGGTAAGTACCAGGGCGAAGAGTTACGTTGCCACCAACAAAGATGGATGCGAGTTCTGAATCCGAAATGGTCTTAACGGATGAGAAGTCTTTGAACCAGGAAAAATATGTCTTCTCGTTAGGGAAAACATAGCGCTTACCGTCTGTGTGGTAATAGTACACAGCAGGACCGGAAGCCTTGATGAGGTCACCAGCAGTTGCAGCTGAAGCAATTGATGGAAGTGCAAGAGCACCAGCACCAACGGACCATGCAATGGTCGTCGCAGATACAATACCGGAGAAAATCTTCTTAAACATGTAGTATTTGGGCCTTATGGCCAATTGCGTCCGCCAATAGATCCTTAATTGAATCATAGAGGCAGGGCTTAGGAAGGTTTTGAATGAAGTGCCCTGATGCATTCGAAGGCGAATGCTCGACGTTTATAATCTGGGCCTTGGCGGAATCGAGCGCGAGCGGAAGCACAAGGTACTTGCTGGGATGAGTAAACTCATCGGAGCGATAGATTCCCCCGCTCGTCAGGGCTACCCTGCGATTGCAGCGTGGCCCTGTTTGGCGGAGAAATCTTACTTGGCTGTCGTTGTCGTCGCTTTAGTTGTTGAACTTGTTACCGTGGTCGCTTTAGTACTTGATGTGCTAGTTGGTATAGGTGTTTCTGGCTCTATACTTGGCGCTTGTTGCGTTGTTGACGATTTACTCGCCACCATATCAATAGACGTATCTGCCTGAACTAAGACTTTGGCTGCTTCGACGAGTTTTGTAGAGGCTTCGTCGAGTTTATTATCTTGTAAGTAGTCGCTTGCTTGTTGTAATGAGGAACTCGCTGAGTTGATTTGCTCTGCTGACGAAGAAGCTGTTACGGTAATAGAAATCGTTGCTGATGAATTACCCGCTACGATAACCGGCGTTAACGTTGTCGTGGGCAAAGCGTTTAGCTTATCTGTTGCCACCGTAAGATCTAATCGGAAAGATTCAACTTTTGTCGCAACCGCTTGTGTTACTTCTTCGGTAGAAATGGCAGAGTCGGGATTTTTTTGTACTTCTACCAAGACCGCTACTGCGCTAACGGATGTATCTACTGCTGCTACCTGCGCTTCTGAGAGCGATGCTTTTACATTTGTGAGCGAGTCTTCATTTTTCATTGTCTTTAAATCTGTTGCTACCTTGCTTGTTGCTTTATCAACAATCTTTGCAACATTTGCCGTTTCTGCAGCTGGTAGCTCTTGTTTTGCTTCTTTGAGTTGTTGTTTAACGGTATTCAGATCACGCTTTAAGGTTTCGGCCGCGAGCTTTACGCGTTCTGGTTGTGCGCCTGGTTGATTTACAATCTCTTTCATTTCATTAACGCGTCTTTCTACAAATTCTGTTTTGAGCTTTACCTTGTCGGTTTTTGTTTTTGCAAAAGCAAGCCTTGTTTGTTCAGAAGCAATTTTAATTGGATACAATAATTCGCCCGGGAGTGATCGCTCCGAGGCTGAAACGCTAAATAGTGATCCACCAAGCAATGCCATCGCAACGGATGACAAAATCAAGGCAGGACCTCTAATAGCAGAATAGGATTGTTTTACGAACATGCTAAAAGCTGTTTTGGCTTTAGCGGGTATTGGCATTGGTTCAGCAGGTAATGAATGCTTTACCTGCGTCATAAGCATTGTACGTGTATCGCTCATCCATTGCTTATCTGGCGAAATCAAACGCTCAGCCGTCTTTACGGCTTGCATACGTTTGAGAAGTTCGCGTTTATTCATGTTCTGGTGGGACGAGGCCATCGAGCGCTTTAATCGCACGATGGTAGATAACACGGACATTACCAACGCTTTTATCCAAGACCTTACCAATATCACCAAAGGAGAGTCCGTCGATGAGACGTAGCATGAGCACGTCACGATAACTTTCTTTTAAGCGTTCGATTTGGTCGAGAATCAAGCGTAGGTCAGCTCGGGCTTCGATCGCGCGTTGATTTGCGGATTGATCCGAGTAGACTGGGTCCTCATCTATAGAAGACGTTTCAGAACCCGAAAACGTTACACTCGCATCTGATGCTTGCTTTCGGTAGTAGTCTGCAATGGTATTTCTTGCAATACGATATAAAAAGGCTCTTACATTTCTAATCGGTTCTTGATTTTGTAATATAATCTGCCAGAGCTTCAAAAAGGTTTCACTTGTTACATCTTCTGCAGCAGCTTTGTTTGGGAGCTTTAATGAGACAAAACGAAAAATCGACTCAACATAACGATCGTACACACGCCCAAAGGCATCTGCATCACGTTTTGTGCGCAGTCGGTAGAGGTCAAATTGGTCGATGAACTGACTCATGCGTAGAATGCCGTGGAATCGGGCGCAGAACAGTCGAAATATAGTAACGAGATAACGAGATATAATCAAGTGATCTCTGATCCTATTATAAAGACGCTAAGGGGTTTGAACTTAATTGAATTGGCGTAACAAGATCACGGGACTGACCAAGTACATCAGCATAGACGCGAACCATATCGTTTGCACGTTCATCGCAGTCGTGAACACGTGCAACATGTACTTGTGCTCTTTGACCAAGCTCGCGACGTTCTGCTGGATGACGCTCGGCAATACGTACCAAAGCTTCTGACATTCCTTCGATATCTTTTAAGCCAACCGGAATCATCCAACCACCCGTCGCTTCGCGGTTTGCAGGGATATCAGTAGCGATAACCGTTTTACCGTACTGACAAGCTTCGACAATAGCCAAAGACAATCCCTCACTTGATGACGGAAAGACATGCGCCATAGCACGTGACTGTAGTACAGCCATCTCTTCACCATAGCGCTCACCTAAATAATGCACGCCGGAAATAGCGGCAGCGCGATGGATAAGAGACTTTGCATAGCTATCACTAAAAGACGAGGCACCAACCAAAACAAGAGGGATCTTTTTTACCGCTTGTGATTTTTGTGCAGCGAGTGCATAAGCCTCAATCAATAAATGCGCCTCTTTATCAGGGATAAGACGTCCAACAAATAAGAAATACTGGTCTTCGGTTAGCTCATGCTTTTCAAGATACTCTTGTGCTTTAGCTGGAAACTCAGCTTGCGGAATACCATGTGGGATATACCAAGGCTGAACACCATAGGTTTTTGCGCAATATTGAGCGAGATCTTGAGAAACGGTTACGGTACGATGCGCAAGATGACAAGAACTCCATTCGCCAATAGAAAAGACGAGTCTTGCAAAACGACCCCATTTTGTCAGAACACGATCAATACAATGAAACGTAACGACAACTTTTGCTTTTGGTACCAGTAGACGAACAAGTGGAACAAGAACAGCAATGCCTGCACCATGTATATGAACAATATCAGGACGTAGCTTACGTGCGGCAAGAATAGCCGTAAACGAATGTGTAATTGCATCAAGATGCTTTGTCTTGATGCCTTTTGTAATAATTTGCTCAACACCGTTTGGTGCCTTGCTTTGAGCAACATACCAGGCACGACCAAACACAATAACGCGGTGACCGCGTTCTACGAGGCTTGTGGCAAGATGTTGAACATGACGTTCAATACCTCCTGAGCGGGCTGGAAGACCCTTTTGACCAATCATGGCGATAGTAGGCATAGGCGTGTCCTTTTTAAGGGAGACCGACGATATTGCCTTATTTTAGCCATTTTGTCAAGGGTAATTGGCAATAATTACGCTAATATTAGCCAAATAATATGATTCAAACCGCAGGAGAAATCCATGTATACTCGACGTCTTGTCCCGGTAAAGCCAAAATCGCTAAAACATCAATCTGAATAGAGCGTGCCTGCAAACCGCGATCTTGCAGATACCGAAGAACCGCTAAACGAATACGCCGAAGCTTTTGAAATGTCACAGACTCCTCCGGTCTTCCATAGGTTAACGATCGTCGATACTTTACTTCGACAAAATGCAAAACATGATCACGCTTGATGACGAGGTCTATTTCACCAAAGCGATATTGGACATTTTGATCGATAATTTCAAAACCCTTTTTGATAAAATAGGTAACAGCGAGTGATTCTCCCCCATCGCCGATCGCTCGATGAGAAGGAGAAGACACAAAAACGGAGTAGGTCATAGAACCTACTCCGTTCACTTTTTTCTTTTTTCTGTCAAACGATTTTTTAAAATTACTTACGACCTTTTGGCTTTGGTAAATACTTTTCGTATGCGGCGCGCTCTGGGTCATGCGTCATACGTGCATCGCGTTGCTCTTTTTGATAACGGCGAAAGATCATTACTTTCCAGGTACCAAAGATACCGAGCCAAAGAAGCCAAAAAATTCTGGCCGAAAGAAATGGGATATTTTCATATGTCATGAGCCAGAGCAATAACCCAACAATAACCGAAGTAATACCGCATGTCGCTAAACGACTTGCTGCGTGGCGTTTTACGATATCTTTTAGTTGGCGCTTCCATAACAAAAGAAGAATAGAGCTAAGTGCTAATACCGCCAACAAAATAAGAATAAGCTTACTTACCCATGGTGAAAAAGGCGTAGCATAATATGAAAACCAAAATGAGAGTGAAAACAGTGGTGTAATGAAGTTCATAGAGATGAAGAAAGAATAGCGGGTTGCGACACAGCTACCGACAGAGCCTCAGCGAGAGCAGCGACGCGTTTTTTCTTAAAGACGAGTGCATAGTGCTCATCTCCTGCGTCAAAACGCTCTACAAAAACACATTCTGTTTGCTCGAAGCATGACTTTACTTCGTCTTCGCTCATACGCGCATCAGCAGGAGGCCCGATAGGTCTTTGACCAGACTTCCATTCGATAACACAAATGCGTTCGCCCGGCTTCGTAAGACGTATCGCCTCCGAAACAAGACCATGTCGATCGCTTGAAAGATAGAGGTTATTTGCAATAAGCGTCAAGTCTACTGTGCCTGGCGGAATACGCGTGGCACCAACAATGTCAATATCAGACCAAATAACTGACACCTGAAAACAATGGTCGTTTTTTGCCGTTCGTTCTATGGCATGAAGCGCTGTTTTATCAATATCAACGGCATAGACCTTGCCACCAGGGCCGACAAGCTCTGCCGCAGGAAAAACAAAATGCCCGTGAGCGCCACAACCAAGGTCGGCAAATACCTCGCCATCTGACAAACCGAGACGTCTACAAACGGCTGCAGCATCGATGAGCTGATTACGGCTTTGTTTCATACGCTATTGAATATCTGGCTTTGGAAAAAGAGATCCAAGGGTCGCCTGTAAAAAGCCTCCCCACAAATTTAACCCCCACATCAAACCTCCAATAATCACGATAATACCTAAAAGCTTGATAAATAGTCTTGAACCACCTGAACCAAGGTACTTTTCAGCTGTTGGGATACGTCCAACAAAATCATAGATAGGCTCAGTCTTGAGAATCATGAGCGTACCAAGAGCGGCAATAATCATGCCAACAAAAAAACGTAGGATCATAGTATTGATTTTATTCTCATTTAGTGTACCATGCGCGCCATTATGCCAAAACCCTCCTATCCCCGCTCCTCCAGCTCAAGCTACGGGGACCGTAAACCTTCATACGGTGACAGAAAACCGTCTTTTGGCGACCGCAAACCCTCATTCGGTGCCCGTAAATCCTACGGCGATAAGCCCGCTTATGGCGCTAGTCGCCCATCTTACGGTGACAGAAAACCTTCATACGGAGGTTCAAGCCGTCCATCTTATGGTGATCGCAAGCCATCTTACGGTGGTGATCGTCCATCCTACGGAGACCGTAAACCATCCTTTGGCGGTGATCGTCCATCTTATGGTGATAGAAAGCCAGCTTATGGCGCTAGTCGTCCGTCTTATGGTGATCGCAAACCTTCTTACGGTGGTGATCGTCCATCTTATAGTGATAGAAAGCCAGCATATGGTGACAAAAAACCTTACGTTTCTCGTCCTTGGGGTGACCGCAAACCATTTGGTGGTCCAAAAACATTTGGCGACCGAAAACCTTACGGTGATCGCAAACCTTCTGGTGACCGTGAAGAGCGTACTTACAACGACCGTCCATTTAATGCGGACAATAGCTCACGTAAGACCTATATCACTCGCAGCACTCACAACCCTAAATCCAGTTGGGAGCCAGTGGCACCTTGGTATGATGACTATATGGGCAAATCCGGCGGTGACTATCAACAAGACGTTGTATTTCCAGCCGCTATCAAGCTCTTGAGTCCAAAAGAAGGTAAGACCTATCTTGATCTCGCTTGTGGACAAGGTGCCTTTAGCCATTTACTTGCAACAAAGGTCAGCGCCAAAGTTATTGGTCTTGATGCTTCACCTACCTTGATTGAATCTGCAAAAAAAGGAGCAAAGCAAAATGAAACATTCGAAGTTGGTGACGCTCGTACCGCGCTCTTACAACGCGAAGAAAACGAATTTGATGGCGCTGTGATCAATCTCGCTATTCAAAACATCGATCCACTCGAATCTATGTTCCGTGGACTTGCCCGCGTTCTTAAACAAAATGCAACGCTTGTTATCACCCTCAACCACCCAGGCTTCCGTCAACCACGTCAAAGTGGCTGGGGTTGGGATGAAGAACGCAAATTACAGTTCCGCCGTATCGACCGTTATCTAACGGAGTACGAACAACCAATCCAAATGCATCCAGGTGCAGCGCCAGAAGAGAAAACCTATTCGTACCATCGTCCATTGCAAACCTATATCAGCGCCCTCGCTCGTCATGGTTTCGCTGTTGACGGTCTCGAAGAACTTATCTCTAACCGCGTATCAGACTCCGGTCCAAAAGCAAAAGCAGAAAACTTCGCTCGTAACGAGTTTCCACTTTTTATGGCCATTCGCGCCATCAAAATCAAATAAGCAAACCAAATAAAAACACTCCGTCATTGCGGAGTGTTTTTATTACGAGGCACCGTGGCACTTTTTATATTTCTTGCCACTCCCACAGAAACATTCGTCATTACGACCAAGCGTACCTGGATCAACCATCTCGGTAGTTGGCTTGCTTGGATCAAAGATATCGTCGTTTTCGCGTGGGTTCTCTGCAGGTACTTCGACCTTAGGTTCATCGCGAATCAAACGCACTCTAAAGAGGTTCGTTACGATGCGTTGATTAAAGGCAGCAAGCATCTCGTGAAAGAGTCTAAATGATTCGCGTTTATATTCAACGAGCGGATCGCGTTGGCCATAGCCTTGCAAACCAACACCCTGACGTAGGTAATCCATATTCTCAAGGTGATGCACCCAGAGATTATCAATGCTTTGCAAAAGCAGTGAGCTCTCAATGTTCGTCATCATACTTGGATCATTCACATCTTTTGCAAGACGATCATATCCAGCGCGAACAAGTGCCTGACCTGCTTCGATAAGCTTTGTACGTAGTAACACAGCATCACCTTCTTCTTTTAGCGCATCAATAGCTTTTAGCCATTCTTCACTTAGAGGCATACCTTGCGGCAAGAGTGATGCGACAGCCTTTGTCATCTCATCAGCATCCCAGTCTACATTGACCTCGGCAGCTGAGTGATGTGAAACGATTTGTTCAATCTCTCCATCATACGCTTCGAGAACAATAGACTTAAGAGGACTTTCGCCATCAACTGTTGGCTTCATCGAAGCCTCCAAAATATCACGACGCTTACGATAGATAGACGTACGATGCTTATTTAATACATCGTCATATTCAAGCACGTGTTTACGTAGATCAAAGTTATGACCTTCGACTTTTTGTTGTGCGGCCGTAAGAGACTTTGTTAACATTTTGTGCTCAATCGCATCATCTTCTGATAAACCAAGCGTATCCATCATCTTTCGCATCCGCTCAGAGCCAAAAATGCGCATTAGGTCATCCTCCATCGAGAGATAGAACTGCGTTGAACCTGGGTCACCCTGACGCCCAGCACGACCGCGTAACTGATTATCGATGCGACGTGATTCATGTCGTTCTGTACCTAGAACAAATAATCCTCCAAGCGCTTTTACCGCTTCTGCTTCTTTTTCGTCAGCAGGATTACCACCAAGAAGAATATCCACACCACGACCGGCCATATTTGTCGCTACCGTAACAGCACCACGACGACCTGCTTGAGCAATAAACTCCGCTTCTTTTTCGTGATTTTTCGCATTGAGCACATTGTGAGGCACGCCTTCAATCTCAAGCATCTTTGAGAGAAGCTCATTTTTATCGATTGACGCTGTACCTACAAGCACCGGCTGACCCGTTGCGTGACGCGCTTTGATTTCGCGAACAACGGCACGATACTTACCAAGCTCACTTTTATAGACGCGATCAACAAGATCCTGACGTTGATTTTGTTTATTAGTCGGGATGGATAATACTTCGAGTTTGTAGATCTTATGGAATTCTTCTGCTTCTGTTTCTGCCGTACCCGTCATACCAGAAAGCTTTTCGTAAAGACGGAATAAGTTTTGAAATGTTACCGTCGCAAGCGTAACAGACTCGCGCTGAATCTTTACACGTTCTTTTGCTTCGATGGCTTGATGTAACCCATCCGAATAACGACGACCCACCATAAGACGACCTGTAAACTCATCAACGATGACGATCTCACCATCATGAATAACGTAATCGCGATCTTTTTTAAACAAAGCTTTTGCTTTTAAGGCTTGTTCGACATGATGTACCGTTTTTAATCCCCCATCTTCATAGAGGTTATCGACACCGAGTGATTTTTGCACTTTTTCGACACCGGCATCATTCAATCCTACGGTCTTAAGTTTTTCGTCCAACGTATAATCATCGGTTTCGATAAGATCATGTACAACATCAGCAAAACGATAGTAGACCTCACCCGCCTCTTCTGCAGGCGCGCTGATAATAAGCGGCGTACGAGCTTCATCGATCAAAATCGAATCAACTTCATCGATAACAGCAAAATGAAGACCGCGCTGAACAAGACCGTTAGCGCTTGAAGCCATATTGTCGCGCAAATAATCAAAACCAAACTCGTTATTTGTTCCGTAGGTAATATCTGCGGCATACGCTTCTTTACGCGTACAAGGACGAAGATAGTCGTGATCTACTTTAAAATTACCTGTCTCATCACGCTCTGCATCATGTTCTGCTTCATTTTTAAAAGAAGCATCATAGAGAAAACTTTTATATGGTTGAGTACAAGCAACCGTAAGTCCCAAAAAATCATAGACTTGTCCCATCCAAACCGCATCACGACGTGCAAGATAATCGTTTACCGTTACAACATGTACACCTTTGCCTGTAAGAGCATTCATATACACAGGTGCAGCAGCGCTGTAAGTGTTTTACCTTCACCGGTGCGCATCTCGGCAATCATACCTTTGTTTAAGGCGAGACCACCAATAAGCTGCACATCATACTGACGTTGCTTTAATACACGTCTCGATACTTCGCGAACAACAGCAAATGCCTCCGGAATCATTTTTTCAGAAGACTCTCCTTTTGCGAGACGTTCTTTAAATTCGGCGGTTTTTGCTTTTAACGCATCATCTGAGAGCGCTTGAATCTCAACTTCAAGAGCGTTGATCTCATCAACGGTTTTGCGAAACTTTGCGACTTCTTTGGCATTTGGGTCGCCAAAGAGCTTTTTTATCATAGATTGCATGCGGGGATCTTAGACTATTGAGGCTTTTTTTGCCAATACTTGGCTCAACCAGGCAAAAGAATCTCGTTTTTGTGTATTTATTACAAAAACAACGCACTAAGTGCGTTGTTTTTCCTTCCAATCAGTGATTTCTACACGAAGATGGTCACGGACCTTGTCGATGGCCTTGTAGAGATCATCAGCATCGCGCTCTACGATGATAATATGCCCGTTCACATCAACGATCATTTTACAGAAAAAAACGTCGCCTGAGTGATGGTGGGCGCTTTGCTTACCCACTTCAACATCAATGTGATTGATATTATCCGCGTATTTATCAAGCGATTGAGCTTTTTCTTCAGAAAATGCGTGAATGGCTGGCGTCATCTCGATGCCTTTGGCTTTTACGTTGATAGTCATATGATATATTTTCGCGCATACGCACCGAGCATGCAAGCCGCCTCGGCACACCTTAACCAATTGACATCCAAAACTATATCTGAGTAATCTCATTGAACTGGAGGAAACATGTCCCTTTATAATGAGCGTCTCAGTGAAATTGGCTCCGTTCTCAATAAGCACAAACTTCTGGACAAGAGCCAAAAACTCGATCCAAAGAAAGTAAAGGTAACCGCGACCAAAGAGGGAGCGGAGCGAAGTCCTGTACCTTATGAAATTCTACGCCTCGTGCGACACAAGCTCGAACTAAAAATCATCGTCTTCTCGGACGAAACGACAGCTGTATTCGTCAGACCAACGTACGAAGATAAAATCGTTCTCGGGCTTATCGCGACTAGCAACAACGAAGGCTGGACGCTGCATGTAGAGCAAAATCCCTTCGTCGTGGTTACGAACATGTCGAAAATTATTGATCAGGTGAAAAAAAGCTCACCCATTGATAACAAGTACACCCTTACCGAAGGATTACGCGCGCTCGACCGTCTATGCGCGGCCTACAAAAATTAGACAATCAGTAATGTCTATGGTTACGACACCGTCACTCGGTGTTGTTTTATTTCAAAACCCCAATAACTGCACTTCTTCTTCTAGTTCAATCCCGTATAAATCTCTCACCTTCATTTTTACACGTGAGATAAGCGCGACAATATCTGCCGCTTTCGCCTTGCCTTTATTTACCATAAAGTTACCATGCTTTTCGCTTACCGCGACATCACCAATTGAGGCACCAAGCATATCCGCTTGATCAATGAGCCAACCTGCCGAAACGCGTTTTGCTTTTAACATCCCTTCTGGAATTTCTGGAATCTCTCGTTTTAAAATAGTTAATTGCTCTTCATTTTGATAATCCCAATTCTTAAAAGCACATCCAGCGCTCGATTCGCCAAGCGGTTGCTTGTCTTTACGTTCATTCATCACCCATTGCAATTTTTCTTTTGAAGCTTCGACATCTGTTGATTGTGCGATCTCCATGGTCGTCGATAAAATGACATGTGGCACTTTTTTAAAGTAACTCGAACGATAGCCAAATACACATTCTTGATTGCTATACGTTACCAAAGAAAAATCCGACAAACGTAATGTTTCAACAGAAACAACATGATCTTTCATCTCGCCGCCATAACACCCCGCATTACCATAAACAGCGCCACCGATAGTACCCGGTACACCAACCGCCCATTCAAAACCCCCGAGTCCATGGTCTACGGCTTTGCGCGCAACCATACCAGTGATGGCACCCGCTTCTGCTTTGACCTTGGTACCTTCGATCTGAATATCTCGCATACCGGTTTGGATAATAACTCCTTCGAAACCTTCATCGGCGACAAGAATATTTGAACCTCCACCATAAACAGCAAAAGGAATCTGCTGCTCTTGTGCAAAGCGCACCATTTCTATTAAGTGTTCGGCGCTCATTGCCGTTACATATAAACGCGCAGGACCACCAACACGAAAACTCGTATGCTTCGCCATCAGCTCATCGCGCGTAACACCAGAAAACGCTTTTTCAAATGCTTCTTTTTTTTGTTCTGATAAAACCTCCATATTATTCAAGCTCCGTTGCGATTTGATAAATATCTCCAGCTCCCATAACAAGAACAACATCTCCCGGACGCATCCAACGCTTTACCAGTTCTTTTGCCGCCTGAACATCGGGTGCATATTCGACATGTCTCATAACCCCACGTTCTAAGTCGTTGCGTACCACTGCTTCTTGTAAATCTCTCGAGCTAATCGCAAGCCCTGTCTCACGACCGGCAACATCATAAATCTCAACCAACGCCAAGGCGTCCGCTTTTTCAAAAGCTGGGATAAAAGCATCAAAAAGATCTTTTGTTCGTTGACGCTGATGAGGTTGAAACGCCAACACAA
This sequence comes from Candidatus Nomurabacteria bacterium, assembly GCA_023898425.1. Classification (NCBI taxonomy): domain Bacteria; phylum Candidatus Nomuraibacteriota; species Candidatus Nomurabacteria bacterium. The sequence goes on along the minus strand of CP060222.1, from coordinate 200,111 downwards.
TTCGTCTTCCTGGATAAAAAAGCTTCGTTGCCTCAAGCGTTGCCGCGACCGCCGTTGGATGATGACCGTAATCTGAGATAATCGTATGATTATTTGCTTCTGAAATAATTTGAAATCGACGCCAAATACCTTTGTATTCTGAGATTGGTTTAACAAGTTTAGAAAACGAAACCCCGATCGAACCAACGAGTGCGAGTGCTGCTGCTGCATTCATTACATTCATCTTGCCAGGAACATGCATGACAAATCGATGTGGACGTCCTTCGAGATCACGTAACATAAAAGACTGCTCCCCTGCTTTCGTCATATAATCTGTCACTGGAATATCCGCATGCATACCAAATCCAAATGTCTTTACACGAATGCGTCGTGCCTCGAGTTGCGCACGTACACCACCGATAACCGTTTGCACATGCGGATCATTAGCGTTTGCAAGTACGATCCCTCCATCTTGGACGTTTTCTAACATTTCGCGAAAAGCGTCTAACATTGCCTCGAGATCAGGATAGATATCCGTATGATCAAGTTCGATATTATTTACGATCACCGCAAATGACTTGAATTCAAGGAAATGTTTTGCGTATTCGTCACCTTCGATTACGACCCAATCAGAATGACCATGACGAACATTACCATCAGGAAAAGACGGTACACGACTCCCCACAATAACGGTTGGGTCTGCGTCTACACTCTCGAGTAATAATCCCGTGATAGAAGTAGTGGTGCTTTTGCCATGTGTACCGGTGATTAAGAGCACACGTTTATTTTTTGTCCATTCTCCGAGAAATTCAAAGTTTGTGAGCTGATGAATATTGCGCTTCATCGCTTCTGCGCGCTCTGGATTGGTGACGGGTACCGCAGAAGAATAGATCACCAAATCAACATCTTTTGGGATGTTTTTGCGTCGTGACCAATCACAACCGTAACGCCGATTTTTTCGAGCTCATCGGTAGCTTCAGACTTTGCCGCATCAGAACCACTTACTTCAATACCCGGATCGTTTTAAGATTTTTGCCACACCGGACATGTTAATACCACCAATGCCGATAAAATGGACGCGCTTTAATTCTGTGAGATTCATAGACAGAGAATAGTAGACAAACAAGAAACAGAAAACCCCTACCCGCTTGCACGTATTGCAAAACAGGAGGGGTTCATGGCCAAAGTGGCTGAATAGCCTTTAATTCTGCAGGTCGAATATCAACCGCTTCGATGGCTTTTAGCCAATAGTCACGAGGGACTTGAAAGTGCTCTTTGTAGATCTGAACCGCCTCAGTGAGTGGATATGTGGCGATATATGCATAATTATCGTCATAGACCCGAAAAAAGGCATTACGTAGACTTATACAGAAATCGAGTCTGCCCATATTGTGCTCGTGCAAATAACGAGCAAACTTTATGACTTCTTCTTCATCAAATGTAATGGCTTTGGTCACTGAGACCTCCTCTCCTCCAAAGGTTAAAAGGAGGTTCGTATTTAGAATAATTGAGCAAAGATGTCAATTTTACCCCATCTTGCTACACTTATTTTATCAATGGAATATTCCATTATCGTCCCTGCTTATAACGAAGAGCAGAGTATCGAAAACGCCCTAAACAGGATTGCGGAGGTTTTTGACACCTTGCAAAAACCCTATGAGATCCTTGTTATTGATGATGGTTCAACGGATGCAACCGCAACCCTTACGAGCAACCTTGTATCAAAATACCCAACAACGAAACTCCTTCGTCACGAGATAAATAAAGGCAAAGGTGAAGCGGTAAAAACAGGAGTAAGTGCAGCGAAAGGTGTTTATACCGTTTTTTTAGACGCTGATCTTGCGACTGAACCATCTACATTTTTATCATTTATCCCAGCGCTCAAAGATCACCCTATCGTTATTGGTTCAAGAAAAATTCGTGATGCTCGTATCGCTAAACCGCAACCCTGGTATCGTCATGTTTTTGGTAATACATTTAATGCAATCATTCGACATACACTCGATTTAGAATACACCGATACACAATGTGGATTTAAAGCCTTTCAAACACCAGTCGCAAAAGAACTCTTTCAAAACCTTGAAACGACAGGATGGACCTTTGATGTTGAGATATTGCTAAAAGCAAAACAAAAACAATACTCCGTAAAAGAACTACCTGTTACCTGGAAGAACGGATCGATGAGTCGTGTAAAATTAAGTGAAGCGCCGCAGATATTGAAAGAAATACTCGCGTTAAAAAAACGTTACCAATCTACGAACAAATAATCGTGCGGTTAATATTTTTAAAAATTCTCGGCATCTTTTCTGTTTCGCGCTTAAACATTTCTGCGATAATTCGTAGCTTTTCTTCGGTGAGTAATTGCTTGCGAGACCAAGCTAAATCCGCAGAACATTCAAACGTTAAAAGTTCTACATCATACCCGTAAGCACCTGCCGCTAAAACATAAGGCGAATATTCCCAAGCTTGCACATTGGTATTATCAACAACAATCCACTCTTTACCAGCCACTAAAGAATCTAAATATAGTCGAAACGCCTTGCGATGATTTTCTTCTAACTTGGTGATATCGAAGGTATAAACGCCATCAACGATAAAAAAATCATCCGTTGATATGATCGTAGCGTCTTGAGCATTGCTTTTCGTCCACGTTGTTTTTCCGGATCCAGAGATACCGCGAAGGATGGTGACTTTCATATTAGATTTTTTTGGCAACAATATTAAAGAAATGCCAATGTTTTGGTGCTCCACTTGACGTGCGTGAATCACGTTCTACTTCTTCAAACGTTAACAACTCCATATCTGAAAACAACGCTCTCGCTTCTTCTTCAGAATGAAACGTCATTTCTTTTCCTGGGGTATTCCACTCATCACGTTTGCCGAATAATTGACCGACGAAGATACCATTTTGTTTTAATGATCGCTTAATTCCAATCATGACTTTTTCAAATACTTCTGGCGAGGCAAACGGTATCGCATATTGAGCGTTCACTAAATCATACGTGTTATCTTTGTAGTTAAAAGCATCGAATGTCGCAGTTGTTACTTTAACACGCTCGTCTTTAAGATCTTCAACCAAACTCTCAACAGCTGGCTCGGCATCAACAACATCAATATGTAAAAAATCTTGCGTTAAAAGATACCTCGTATCTTTAAGCTGTCCTGCGCCCAAATCTAAGGCGCTATTTCTTGCATTATGATCTGCCATTGCCTTAACCAATAATGGTGATGGCGGATATTCTCTGGTTTGCTCGAGATACTTCACCCAGTCATGCTTGTTTTGGTCTTTGGCAGGCCTTATCATCTTTATCGAAGGTAATATTGCACCTGAAGTAAACTGCGGCGATGAAGCTGGTTCATCAACTTCTACTAATCCAAACGACTTATACAATTCAATAGCACTCGTCGAGATAGTCGCAACGTTAAGTTCAAGTGGCTTTTCATCACCGAGCCAATCAATCACTTTCTGCATGAGCTCACGCCCGATGCCTTTGCCGTGATACGCAGGTAAAACATAGAGCCCCCAACATTCATTGTGTGATTCACCTTTTTTACCCTGACCATAACCAATCACGGTCTCATGATCTTTTGCAACAAAAACCTTTCTTGTGCTCAATGGATTCTCAATGGCTTTTTTCCAGTTCAAGATTTCTTGTTCGCTTTCTAGATCCTTTGAAAGAATATCCTCGACATTAACTCCTAATTCTTCATTAGGATACGTCGCTAACCACGTCTCTTTTCTGACACGCGCAATACCAGCAGCATCTTCGGGCTGGGCTTCACTAACCACATAAAGCTTTTCAGAGCTTGGGATCTTTTCCATATTAAAGACACGCTAACATAATAGCCGTCGAGTGACGACTTTCAGGCAGAGCGGTGACCTCATATACCTTGTTCAGCCTAATAATGGATGCACAGAAAGAACCTTCCAAGTCCTATCTTGTTGTTGCTCCAGTATTGCGACAGCATCAAGAACAAAATAATCAATTGGTGGCTGTCTATCCTTGAGGTACTCGCCGATTGCTTCAAACTTTTCTGGAGTAACATCTCTGAATGCCAAGGTGCAATGAAAATAAACATCCGAGAAGCGTCGTTGATCGACGATATTAAGCGATGATTTTATTAAGTGTGTAATAGCATCTTTAATAGCATGCAACTCGGCTTTTTGTTCAAGGTCCAAAAACCACACCTCATTATCGAAAGGTTTGAAGCCCACAACAGACAAAGGAAGCGCTGTTATTAATTTTACTAATTTATCCAAATCATGTTGCAAGCGACCAATATTCTCAGCTTCCGTATCAAACGGATAGAACAACGTAATATGCGGAGGTATTCTCAGGGCTTCGTGCACGTCAAATGTACGAGCAATATCATTACGCAAGCACTAATTTTCTCTTCGGCTTCACCTCGAAATACATAGGCAACAAAGTAGGTCATATCACTTAATAGTATTTTTAAAGTATTCTAGATCTTCTTGTGTTTTTTCTGTCAGATCGTAACGACTTAATTCTGACAATGCTATCCAATCAAATCCCCGACCCTCTCCCAAAACTAAATCACCAACGGACACTACAGATTCAACATAGAATACATACCGGTAAGTACTTAACTCTTCATTGAGATAATCTCTTAACAAGAGCACTTCTTCACTTTCAACAACTAAACCAATTTCCTCAAACAGCTCCCTTATAAAACCCTGTTGAGGTGTTTCGTCCCCCCTCGTTTAAACCACCAAAAATGCCCACTTATTAGGGTTAACTGCAGCCTTCTCATCGCGTTGGTGAAGCAAAACGCTCTGTGTCTTGGGATTAAAGAGAAAACCCCTGAATACGTCTTTTCCATAAAACAACGCTAGCACAAAGACCTCTCCCTCTCAATCAGTTTCTGCTTTCGCTCTACTCCCCAATGATAATTGCCAATTCCTCCAGATGTTGGGACGACGCGATGACACGGAATGAGTATCGCGATTGGATTTTTTCCTATTGCTGTACCAACAGCACGCACAGCTTTTGGTTTTTGATAGCTTTTGCTATCTCACTATAGGTTGCTGTATCACCTCTAGAAACGCGTTGTAATGCGCGCCAAACACTTAATTGAAACGGCGTACCGTAAAGATCGAACGTCACAGCAGAGGCATCTCCTGTTTTTATTGCTTGAAGCGCACTTTTTGAAAGCTATCTAACTTATTGATGAGAGCTACGTTTACAAAACGTGCTTGCAATTCTTTCAATGCCGTCTCTTTATCCTTCATCACAAATCCTAAATAACAAATACCGCGCCCAGTTGAAGCAATAAGAATATCGCCAAAACGGCTTTTTGCGAATTGATAATAAATAGTCGATTCGTTCATAGAATATCAAATATCCGATCGCCAAGCTTGATATCGTTGCGGTAATACCTCCGATAAGAATAGGAGCGCTGATGATCATAATAAAGATGATAGCTATAAGAACAGCCTCCATCTGACCCGACCAAAGCGCAAATAAAAATTCTCTCTCGCCTTGATTACGCGCACGACCGCGTATCATTATCAAAGGTAAACCCACTATTACCGGAACAATAAAACCAACTAAACCACCAAACCAAGCCCATTTACCCAATGACTTCAGCGACTTATGCGCTGCCTTTATCCCGAAACAAAGAACAAGCAAAAGCCATATACTTGAGCTCACCTGATAGGCGATATGCGTATTATCTACCTTGAAAAGCAGTGCGATCATTATAATGGTACCAATAAGAAATACCCTTAACATAACCGCATAGGTCGACAGGATATTCTTAATACCAACAAGACCCGCTTCTTTTATCTTGGGTAAAAGTATATTCATATTAGCGGATATTAATACCAAGCGCCGATAAAAGCGAAACGACCTCAGGTAACGAAAACTCTGCACCTTTCACTTTGTTTTCCGTAATATCAATTTCGTAATTTTTGCACGCGAAAGATCCGCTTTATTGAAATCACATTGTCTAAAACGACTTCCGGCAAGATCACTTCCGCTAAAATCTACCTCAGTTAAATCGGTGGCATAGAACGTAACGTCTTGAATTCTGCATTGAAGAAATGGTGTGCGTTTAAGTTTTAACGAAGAAAAATCACATGTTGAAATAAGGCATTGCTTAAAGGCGATGTCCAAAATTTACTATTACTCTTCGAGAAATTTGCACCAACAACTTTACCTCCATCAAATTTTACGCCATACAATGTTGTTCGATAAAAATCAGGTGAACTTAGTTCACAATTCTCAAAGACACAGTCATTAAAACTTGCTCCAGAAAAATTCGCTTTATCAAAACGACACTTACGAAAGACGCAATCAGAAAAGGTCACGTCACGAGCATCGAGTGCTGATAGACTTATTCCTTCGAAGGTCTCACGTGAGTAATCTTCGCCTTTTAGAATCTCCATAAATAAGTCTAGACGATGGTTTCACAAATAGCCAACTTATCGTTATACTCCCCCAACTTGAACCTTATGTCTAAACTCCAAGAAATCCACGCACGCATTCGTGCCAATAAAGAAGAAAAAAGAAAGGTAAACGTCATTTTTAAAGATGTATTAGCCCAATCAAAGCCCTACCAAGATATTGTTGAAGAGCTTAATGAGCTAAAACTCAAAAAAACACGCATCGAAAACGAAATTCGCTCAGACTTTACCAAAGAACTCGAACGACTCGAGAAAATTGCTTTAGACGTAAAATCAGACGAAATGCTCCTCACCGATCTTTCGCTTACCATGCTCATGAAAGGCCAAAGCCTCGAGCTCATGGACGAAAATGACCAAAAGTACGAACCCGTCTTCAAAATCAGTTACAAAAAAGCGCAGTAATTACTGCGCTTTTTGTTTTGCATCCAGAGCCCAATCGTCAGTCGGTGAAAGCGCTAACGCGATACCGATCATTCCAAGCGCTGTATCTCTCACGCCAATAGCGCCCCCTGTCGTAAAAGCGATACCAAAAAGGTGCAAGGCAAGAAAAGCTGCGATAATTCGTGTATAAAGACCGATAAGCAGCATGAATGCGCACACAATTTCTAACCATCCATTTAATTGCACCAACATCTCACCCGGAATCGGAAAATAGCCCGTAAACTCTGGCAAAAAACCAACCCAGCTTGCAGGTGAAAAAAGTTGCTGCGAACCAAACCAGAAGAATAACGCCGCAAACGACCACCGCAAAATAAGACGTGATGAAAAAGTCATAGGCCTATTTTAGCGTACCAATCTTGAGCAAAATAAGCGCTGCTTGTGCAGTTTTGTTCTTTCCATGCTGACGATCAAAGTTTGAACTAGCATCGCTTCCGCAAAGGTTTTTAATTTTTGATGCACCGCCAGGATGGCGATCGATCCAAGTAGTGAGATCATAAACGCTTCCGTTAATAGCGGCCCAACAACTACTCGGTGAGCTATGAGCTTGAACATCCGCCAATGTATAGCTAATTTGGATCTACAGGTGTTGGTGCTTTAGCGATAGGCGTCGTTGGTTCAACTTTTGGGTCCTCCTTAGGGAGATCCTTTGCAGAAGCGGGAACCGATACAGCTTCTTCAATCGCATCAGCTACTGTTTGTGCCTCATTCGTATCCGTGTCTGTAGCTACTACCGGCGCGCTTTCATCAAAGACTGCCTGATTCTGCATACGAATCACTGGACGACCAAAAAAGAGAATAGCTCCGACGCCTACGAAAAATACGGTAAGTATTCCAAGGGTTAAGTACTGTTTTTTCTGCATATGCTAGGATGATGTCAAGCGATTTAATCACCGTCAATAAATCTATTACGCAATTAGACGTAAATATCTTTCACATTAAATTATGAAACTATCCATACACACGACAATAGACGCTCCGCTTTCAAAAGTATGGGATTATTACAACGATCCAAACCACATCATGCTTTGGAATCACGCTTCAGACGACTGGACTTGTCTACTCGCAAAAAACGATCTACGCGTCGGTGGTGTTTTCTCTTCTCGCATGGAAGCAAAAGACGGTAGCTCAGGCTTTAACTTTGGCGGTACCTATACGGTCGTTATCCCAAACGAGCGTATTACCTATACAATGGCTGATGGACGCGTAGCCGAAACAGATTTTTCTGAGGTAGACGGTAAAACCACCATCGCCACCACCTTTGATGCAGAAAAAGAAAACCCTGAAGAAATGCAACGCAATGGCTGGCAAGCTATTTTGAATAATTTCAAAAAGTACGTTGAGAATAATTAGTAGTAAAATCACTACTTATCCCCAGCGCTAAGTTGCGAAGCATACCCCCAAGGGGGTATGCTTTTTTCATGAAGACACATCAAGAAAAACTTATTCGTCGATTAAAAATTGTCGAAGGCCAAGTACGTGGCCTACAGGAGATGCTTTTAAATGACAGTTATTGCATCGACATCATCACACAAACATCTGCCGTAAAAAGCGCTCTCTCCAGCATCGAAGATGTTTTATTAGAAAATCATCTTTCGAGCTGTGCGTTAAAGCAAATCAAAGAAGGTAAAGAATCAAAAGCCATTACAGAAATTTTAAAGGTTTACCAACTAAAACGTAAATAATATGAACCATAAAAAAACCGTTGCTATCAAAGGCATGCACTGCGCATCTTGCGCGATTACCATTGAAAAAACGCTAAACAAAACAGATGGCGTTGATGCTGCTCAAGTGAATTATGGCACCGAAACAGCCGCTATTCAGTTTGATCCATCCAAAACAACGCTTGAAAAGCTTTCTTCTACGATTGAACCGCTGGGTTATACTTTTTCGATGCCTACTGCAGAATCCATGAACATGTCAACTGATGAACATGCGGCGCATTTAGGGCTCAAGCAATCCAAAGAAGATAAACTCAAAGAAATATCTTCGATGAAAAAAATGGTCTACTCAATTTTGCCATTAGCGGTGATTAGTATCATAGAAATGACGTGGAGTATCCTAGCGCAATTCAATGCCCTCCCCGCACCAAATACCTTCATCCAGATGGCCTTTCATCAGCTCATGCCACTCATGGCGACCTATGCGCTCTTTGTTGTAGGAAAGCCTTATTTACTGGGGATCTACCGATTCGTGCGTTATGGCAACGCCAATATGGATACGTTGATCGGTATTGGTACGAGCGTTGCCTATGTTTATAGCTTGGTCCTCGTTCTGTTTTCAGAAGCGCTCAAACCTTATTTAGATGTTCAACATCTCTACTTTGATGCCACTATCGTTGTTATCGCTTTTATCACTCTCGGTAAATATCTCGAAGCACGCGCAAAAATAAAAACCGGTGATGCGATCGAAAAACTCCTCAATCTTCAAGCAAAAACAGCACTCGTAATTCGTGACGGCAAAGAACAAGAAGTCGCTATCAACGAGGTAGTCATAGGAGATCATATTATCGTAAAACCAGGTTCAAATATCCCTGTCGACGGCATCCTTACAGAAGGTGAATCCTATGTAGATGAATCGATGATTACTGGAGAATCAATGCCGATTCAAAAAACTACCGGCGACACCGCCATCTCTGGAACGGTAAACACCACCGGAACCTTTACCTTTAAAGCGACAAAAATCGGCTCTGAAACGCTGCTCGCAAAAATTATTACCATGGTGCAAGAAGCTCAAGGCAGTCGCGCTCCCATTCAAGCGCTTGCTGATAAAATCTCTTCTGTATTTGTGCCAATTGTGCTCGTTCTTTCTGTTATCACTCTCGCCGCTTGGCTCATTATTGGCACCGGCCCATTAGGATTTTCTCAAGCACTAACGTTTGGACTCACTTCTTTTGTAGGGATTCTTGTAATCGCTTGTCCTTGTGCACTTGGGCTCGCTACACCTACCGCTATTATTGTTGGTGTAGGTAAAGGGGCGAAAGAAGGCATCCTGATTAAAGATGCCGCCACTCTCGAAAAACTCCATAAAGCAGACACGATTATCGTTGATAAAACCGGTACAATCACCAAAGGTAAGCCCGAGGTCGTAACCGTCTACAATCAAACAACAAAACCAGAAGCAGAGCTCATCAGCATTCTCGCGACATTAGAACAAAAATCTGAGCATCCTATCGCTTATGCCATAACAAGCTACGCAAAAACACATAACGCACCCATTACAAAGGTTACAGACTTTGAAATCATAAAGGGCAAAGGCCTCAAAGGCTCAATTGATAACGTCGAATATTTTGCTGGTAATACAAAGCTCATGGTCGACCTAGGTCATACATTAGACTTTGCTATTATCGAAAAAGAAACAACGGATGGTAAAACGCCCGTATTCCTTGCAACAAATAACGCGTTCCTTGGTTCCGTATATGTAGCAGACGCCATCAAGCCAGAGGCTACGCAGGCAATCAAAGATCTACACAAATTAGGCATGACAGTCATCATGGTGACGGGCGATATGAAAAATACGGCTCAAGCGATAGCTCGTGAGGTAGGGATCGACGAAGTGATTGCCGAAGCACTTCCAGAAGAAAAGCTCACCAAAGTAAAATCCTTACAACGACAAGGTCGCGTAGTGGTTATGGCAGGAGACGGCGTAAATGATGCACCTGCACTTGCACAAGCAGATATTGGTATTGCGATGGGCACAGGTACAGACGTTGCTATCGAAACAGCCGGCATCACCTTGCTTCATGGCGATATCTCAAAAATTGTGAAAGCTATTCGCTTATCAAAAATAACCATGACCGGTATTAAGCAAAATCTTTTTTGGGCTTTTATCTATAATATCATTGGTATTCCTCTTGCGAGTGGCCTATTCTATCCCCTCTTTGGCTGGTTATTAAGCCCTGTATTTGCAGGGCTCGCGATGGCATTATCAAGCGTCTCGGTTGTTGGTAATTCCTTGAGATTAAAAACAAAGAAACTCTAATATATCGCTATGCAAAAAACCTATACCTTTCACGTGGATGGACTTCATTGTCAGTCCTGCATCCTGTTAACACAAAACGAGCTTAAAGAGATGCCTCAGATCACTAATGTACAAACATCTTTAAAGACAAATAGCATTCAAGTCACGGGCGACTTTGGAGATAAAAGCGAAGCGGAGCTATTACCAGAACTCTCAGAAATCTTAAAACCTCTTGGTTATACGCTTAGTCTAAACCCTACAATAAAACCTGTCTCTTGGTCTGATTTTGCTATCGCAATACCAGTTGCGCTCACCTTCATTTTTGGCTTCATCTTGCTTCAAAAACTCGGCATCGTAAATCTTGTGAATACAAGTGAAGTCACTTATGGTACCGCATTTTTCGTAGGGCTTATCGCCTCGGTTTCAACATGCATGGCCGTTGTTGGTGGACTAGTACTGTCTCTATCAGCAAACTTTGCAAAAGAAGGCGATAAAACAAAACCGCAAATATTGTTTCATATTGGCCGACTTGTTTCATTCTTTCTCTTTGGTGGTATTATTGGAGCACTTGGTGCTTTTGTGCAATTTAACCAAACAACATCACTGGTATTAGGAATATTCGTTGCATTTGTTCTTGCTAGTTCTAGGTATCAATCTTTTAGATGTTTTTCCTTGGGTAAAACGTTTGCAACTCTTTATGCCGAGTTCACTTAGCAATAAGGCGAATACTCTTAAAAGACAAATCATACACTCACTCCGTTTCTTGTTGGAGCAGCTACGTTTATTCTACCGTGTGGATTTACTCAGTCTATGCAGTTCTACACCTTAACGACTGGAAGCTTTTTTAAAGGAGGCTTAACCATGTTCGCATTTGCTCTTGGTACACTCCCTGTTTTAGCATTATTAAGTTTTAGCTCACTAGGCATTCACAATAAAGGTCAATCGAGTATTTTCTTTAAAACCGTTGGACTTGTTGTTATCTTCTTCGCAATCTTTAATTTATTGAGCGCGCTTGTAGGCGCTGGTATCATTGATCCATTCTTTACCCTGACACTGCTTTACTATGAATAAAGTTCTTATCGGCTCAATCCTCACAACCGTTATAGCCGTTGGCGGCCTCATTGCCCTCGCAACCAGCAGCCCAACAACAACGAATACAGCAACACAAAACAATGTTGTCTATGCTAACAACAAACAAACGATCGCTATTACAGCGAAGGGCGGCTATACACCTAGGTTAACCGAAGCAAATGCTGATACCCCTACAACAATCAATATCACCACGAATGGTAGTTATGATTGCTCAACGGCCTTTACTATCCCGAGTCTAGGTATTCGAGAGAATCTTCCTCCATCAGGAATAACAGCTATTGATATTCCTCCGCAAAAATCAGGAACAACGGTAAAAGGTCTTTGTTCTATGGGGATGTATTACTTTACTATTGCATTTAAATAAAAATGCATTGCTCTGACATTCTTGTCTCATCATCTTACACAAGATATTATAGAGAAAGAATATTAATCATTGAACTATTTAACATCGTATGAGTGAAAAAAATGCCATCCTTTACCGAAGCTCCAAGCATTGAGGAATCCATAAAGATTAAAGCGCATGAACTTGCACAGATGGTGCGCTTCTTGGGCAGAATGGACGACGTCGATAGTATGTTTAACGACCTAGCTGACTGGGCTGAAGGTAATAATCTAGATAACCCGGATTTAGAAAAAACTACCCCGGTTGGACGGCTGAAGATTTTAAGAAACTCCTAAAAGAAAGCGGCACCTCCGTTGAATATATACGTTCACGAATCGGCTAATAGCATGTGAGAATAAAAAAACATCCATCTTATAGGCGGATATTTTTTATTTCAGATAGCTCTCCATTCTAACAAAGTGACAGGTATATCCGCCAGGGTTCGTTTGTAAATAATCTTGATGTTCGGGTTCTGCTTCTGTGAAGCTCTTAAATGGCTCGAGCGAAGTCACAACAGGATCCTCCCATTTACCTGATTTGTTTACGAGCTCAATAAAATCCTCTGCTTCTTTCTTTTGTGTCTCATCAAGATAAAAGATCGCCGAACGATAGGATGTACCGATATCATTACCTTGGCGGTTTAACGTGGTTGGATTGTGAATACGAAAAAAGAAATCCAACATTGCACGATAATTTGTCTTTTCAGGATCAAAGGTGATTTTTAATGCTTCTGCATGACCGGGGTGATTCTGATAGGTAGGGTGTTCATTTTCGCCACCGGTGTATCCTGTAACGGTATCAATAACACCTGGAAGTTTACGAAAAAGCTCTTCCATCCCCCAAAAACATCCGCCCGCTAATATCGCTGTTTGTGTTGTAGACATAAAATAAGGATAACACCTACTCACCTAATGACGAATACCCAGAATAAATGGCCGAAATAACTGTGTCAGAATACCCACGATGATGAGAAGCCCACAATAAAGCCCAAGCGTCTGCACAAGTGTAAACGGCACTGATGGTAATGCGCCCAATAGCACCGCGCAGAGCCAAGAAGTAACAGATATAGATCCTGATAACAGCATAAAGCTGCTCCGTTTTTTAAATGTCGATGACTTAGGCATATTTTTACCTGCATGACGCTTCATGTGCGGAATATGATAGGTATGAAACACAATCCCGTTCAAAATGATCACGAGCACGATACTCATCTTCGCGATAAACTTGACTGAGTTTAGCAACTCTTCTGGACGTGCAAGAAACATCGCAATACCTGACAATACCAATAACCCTAATCCGAGCCAAACCATCACACCTGCGGTATTTAATAGCTTGATCTCATCATCAGATAAAACTCTATCACGCGCTGAGCGCAAAAAGAGCGCATCGCTTACAAATGCTCCGCCAGCACCGATAGCTACACCGAATAGATGACCGATGACTAAAATCAAATGCATATCACGCAGAGAATATCACGTGACGACAGCCTTTAACAGCAATACACCCTAGAAACCTGTGTTAGGGGTGCTCGCTGGTGAAAAACAACAAAATACGCTAGCCTGCCACTCATGACCCCTGCAACACCCTCAACTCCCCACGTATCCAAAGATCCACTTCATGGCAAAACCCTGAAAGCGATTCTTGAATTCCTCGTTGATAAATACGGCTGGGAGGAGATGGGTCGACGCGTCAAAATCCACTGTTTTCAGACAGATCCAAGCATCAACTCAAGTCTAACGTTTTTACGCAAAACTCCATGGGCTCGCCAAAAGGTAGAAGCCTTTTATCTCATGGCCACCGGAAACGAGGTTCACCCGCTAGATTTACCGCTTGATCCAATTGAGCTCGATTAACCATCTTACGCTATCGCAATGCTACCGTTACCGTATAGCTATATGAGAACCATGACATGAACAACTCATAAAAACCTCCGTATTTACGGAGGTTTTTATGAGAATGTAGACCTTTTTATAAGTCCCAAATGATGGGCAATACCCCTACAAAAGGTTTGTCCCCAAACAGTACATCAGCAACTCCTTGTCCTTCACTTCCAGGGAGCCAGGCGGCGATGACCGCGTCCCAATCTTTCACAAAGTCTTTGATATTTAACGGTCTACCAGAAACAATAACAACCACCACTTTCTTGCTAACACGTTTAAGCTTAGCAATTGTCATCAAATCTTCTGAAGAAAGCGTTGGACTCTCAATGTCTCCCCAGCCTTCTGCGTACGGGCGCTCTCCTATAACGGCGATCCCTATATCTGCTAATCCAGACGTCTCGGCAAAATCTGCCACAAGGCTATATTCAACTTTTGTTGATGATGAAACCTTATCCTGAATACCCTTAAGGATTGTGGTCCCCGGAATCCAGTTACCATCAATCCCCTGCCATTCAACGGTCCACGCTCCAGATTGCATCCCGATATTATTCGCCGCAGACCCAGCAACAAAAATCTTCGGCGTTTTCTTAGAGATCGGAACAACCTTGTTATTTTTAAGCGAGACAAGTGATTCGCTTACTGCTTTTTGAGCAAGTGCTCTATGTTCTATTGTGCCGATATCACTAGCTTGCTCTAGCAATACTCCATCAAATAAACCAGTTTCAAATTTTGCTTTTAGGATTCTACGCGTCGCTTCATCTAGTCGCTCCTTGCTGATGTCGCCATTTTTCAAGGCGCGCTGCATATCATTAGAAAACGTTTTGTAATCAAACGGAAGCATCACCATATCAACACCTGCATTTATTGCTTTTACAAGCGCCTGATAATTATCCGTCTCATTTTCATAAACCCCGTACCAATCAGAAACAACAAAACCCTTGAAACCCAATTCATTTCGTAATACATCCGTCAAAAGATATTTATTAAAAATAACTTTTTCTCCGTTCCACTGATTAAGGCCAACCATTATCGACTGTGCATTCGCCTCGATCGCCGCACGAAAAGGTGTGAGCTGCGTCTGACGTAACGCAATATCCGAAAGCGTTACATTTCCTTGATCGATCTTAAAATCTTTATTCGTTGAGCTCCCCACTCCGTCGCTCCGTTGCCTAGATAGTGCTTTGCCGTCGCAGCTACTTTTAGACCCTCATTATCAAAAGATTGGATTCCTTCTACAGAAGCCTTGCCTAGAGTGCTGACGTTTGATGGATCTGAGCCAAACGTTTCATAAACACGACCCCAACGCATATCTTGCGCAATATCTACATTAGGAGAATAAACCCAGTTAACTCCTGTTGCAGCAGCTTCTTTGGCGGTCGCATAAGCAATATCTCTAACAAGATCAGCGTCTTTGCTCGCACCTAAACCAATCGCATGCGGAAAAACGGTCGCTCCAGGCACATTGGTATGACCATGAATCGCATCCACACCATAAAACAAAGGTATACTTAATCTCGTCTTTGTTGCCTGCTCTTGAAAATCCTTTACCATCTGAAACCAACCTTCAGCCGTATTCGACTCAGGTTTAGCACCAGCACCGCTCAAGAGCGCACCAAGTCCATATCTCGCAATGTCCTCGGGGTTATGAATACTGTTCTTCTCAACCAATGCCAACTGACCTATTTTTTTTCTGTCGTCGTCATCCGACTCAAAAGATCATCTGTTCTTTCATCAAAAGAAAGTGCATGATCTTGATAAGGAAGATCTTTAGGATGACATGTACCGCTCTGACAAAACACCACGTACTGTTCAGAGCGAGTCTTCGGTAAGAGCTCAAAATACGCAAGAGCAAAAGAGAACATCATCCCAGCCAGCCCCACGGTAATGACTGTTAAAATGATTTTTTTCATCTCTCTCAAATGAGCCTTGCTGACTTTTGACATATTGTTTGGACTATATCATGTCCGCTACCTAAAAACTCTTAGAGATAGAACCTCTTAATTGTGCTAACGATATCCGTCTTTGCAAGCTCTCCGCCTTCAATGCGATCAATAATCTCTTGTGGACTCATCCAGCTCGCATCAGAATAATCGTCCGTATTATAATCTGGATCGCTGTCTAAAGTGATTTCATAGACCATTTGAAAACAATGCGAACCTTCGTTTGGCGTCAATTTACCAAGTACACGCCACGGAATAACCCGAAGATCAATATTCAGCTCTTCGCTCGTTTCACGAAAAAATGACTCTTGGTAAGATTCTCCAGCTTCAACATGTCCTGCTACACTATAGTCTAATGCATTCGGATAGATCTTTTTTGTGGCTGTGCGACGTGGGATCCAAATATTGCCTTCTTTATTTACGACAAATCCATGAAAAACGCGGTAATTATGGAGCCGCTGTTCGTAAATTTCTCTTCGAGAAAGCTGACCGGTTATTTGGTCTTGATCATCCACCAAATCTAGTATTTCTTCGTTCATATGAGTGTTTTGTTTATATAATAATTTCACCATCTCTTGGGCGTGAACCAAAGCTTAACACTCGTATCGCCCCGAGTATAATCCACTAGAATCTCATCACCTTTTTGAATAGCTTTGTTTGCGGTGATACGTAAGACACCAGCTTCATAATCCTGTAGATACGTAGCATTATTTTGAAACGAATGATTATACAAACTAGCGTAACCAAGTGCGATAGCAGCCCCTGCATTCCAACCAAAGTAGTAGTTAAATAACTCGGTCGAATCCAAAGAGGTAAAGGTTTCTTCGGATAAAGAAATAACAGGGCATTTTCAATAAGTTCGTCTTTCTTGAAATTGCGCGTCGCAAACACGCCGTAACCCTGTATCGCTTCTATATATTTGATCTCGATTGCCGGAGGAATAATTGCGTTCATATTATGTCGTTTGGTAATTCGCGATTATCTAATGGCAGACCTACCAATACTCTCCCCTACTAAATGCCCTGTTGCCCATGAAGCCTGAAGGTTGAATCCGCCTGTAAAACCATCGATATTGAGGATCTCTCCAGCAAAGTAGAGGCCTGGAGAAATTTTAGATTCCATCGTGCTCGGATCTACTTCATCAAGACTCACGCCACCAGCCGTTACAAACTCATCACCGGCATCGCGACCAATCACGGTGAGCGGGATATTTTTGAGCCAGGTGATTATTTCGGCGAATTCTTTTTTGAAACTTCATTGGCACGACGATCAGACAAGACTCCTGTCTCTTGGCAAACAACTTGCACCAACGATTTTGGCAAAAGAATATCAAGCACATTCGCTATCGATTTTTTGGATGATTGGTGACAGCCGTCATAAGACGTGCAGATAATTCTACGGATGTTTCGTTTGAAACAAATCTATCGTTACCGAGAGCGGCTCCTGCGGACCATAAGGCTCAAAGGCAACAAGTGACGAAAGCGCAAAAACCGCTGGACCACTCACGCCGCGATGCGTAAAGAGAAATGGGCCCGTGAACGTGGTTTTCTTTTCGCGATGTGCAGTAAAAGTCGCCTGCTCGAATGATAGTCCTGAGATGGTTTTTGGCCATTGTTCTTTTGTCGTAAACGCATTCAGACTTGGAGCAAGTGGCGTGATTGTATGACCTAACTCCATCGCAAACGCATACCCATCCCCGTCGAACCTGTGTGACGATAGGCTTGACCGCCTGTTGTTAAAACAACGTTATCGACGATTATCGGCGCTTGGTCATCCTTAAAAGAAATCTTATAGCCAGCTGAATCTTTTTCTACATGAGTCACTTGCGCCTTTAGCATAATGCGAACACTTGAATCACCAAAGAGATCTTCGAAGGCTCGCACCACATCCTCACCATTATTCGACTGCGGAAAAGCTCGCAAATCCTCTTCAATCTTCATCGGTACCCCATGTGCCTCAAACCAGCTATAAACTGCCTCAGGCGAAAAAGCATACATCGCTTTTGATAAAAACTTTGTCCCACGAGGATATTTTGTAAGAACCGTTCGAATATCGCGAATACCTGTTGTGACATTGCATCGTCCTCCACCAGAAATAATCACCTTCTTGCCTAACCCATTATTTTTTTCAATCAACCAAATATCCGCTGAAGGATTCGTCTCCATCAACGCCGCTGCCGCCATAAGCCCTGCAGCTCCCCCGCCAATAATCGCAACTTTCATTTCAGGGACACTATCACGGGTTAATACATAATTAAAGGAGTACGCTTTTCTCTATCATACGAAAATCACCCTCTCGAGTAATCCTATGGTAATTATTAGCGCAGAGCATCATCAAGCAATGTCTTATAGTTTACCTAACTCTTTTAAGTCACCATCAGGGAGATAGAGAATAAGTATACCGATAATAATACCTCCAACGACGGTAAAAAAACTATTACCGTTAAAGAAAATCTTGTCGACATAGTCGAGCGCATACCATAGCCCTCGCCAAATAAGGAGTATTCCTAAGGCGATCGAAAATTGTCTCACGAGCTTTAGAATTTTATTCATACGCTATCTTGACATCCAAGCGAGAATTGCAAAAGCAAAAACGGTAAAACCAAACAAAAAACCTATTGTCGCCATCAGTAGTGAAACAGCCTCTTTCTTTTTGCCATCAAGATACCAAAGAATAGGTCGACCCAAGATAAGCGAGCCCGTGACTGAAGCTGAGAGCACAAACAAAAGCAGCATCGCAACCGGAATAATCACGGTGCCTTCTGCCTTTGATCCAAATACCTGAGATGCATGAGAAAGAAACACCGCAACAAGCGCGATATAAAGCGTAGTGCCCGTGGCATTAAGTCCAGCAAGAGTCGCAATAGATTTATTCATATAAGATTACTATACAACCGTAAACAATATTTGGCGACAACATAGAGTCATGGTCTAGACCCTGAATCATCGTAAAAACCCACACAAAAAATCCACGGACAAATCCGTGGATTTTTTTGGCAGGGCGGAGGGAGGAATCGAACCCGCGCTAGCGGTTTTGGAGACCGATGTACTACCATTATACGACGCCCCTATCTGTTCTTTTGCCGGATGAGAATAGCCTATCACCAACAATAAATCAACCTATTACTCATGCCAGGCATTAAAACCACCCTCAAGACTTTTGACGTTCGTATAGCCCATATTTTGTAGATCTTCTGCGGACAATGCAGATCTTCGCCCTGCGGCACAGTGCAAAACAATGAGCTGGTCTTTTTCTTTTGCAAATCATCAATTTTCGCCCCTAACTCCCCCATTGGTAGTAAAATAGAGCCTTCGATATGACCTGCAAAAACGCATAATCTCTACCTACCAGAAGATATTATTTTGCTACGTACGCTGCCTACTCGTCCGAACGCGCGTTAACGAAATAGCACGAACTATTTTGCTCTTTTCCGACTATCTAAGTAGCCTCGAACCCTGTTTGTGGCTACTTTTTTGTCCTTTTGCTCAATAACTGCTAGCCTGCCCTCATGATTACGTTTGTCAAAAGTGGCACCACCACCGAACACCTCCCAAAAGGCAATAAACCACAAATTGCCTTTATTGGTCGTTCTAACGTTGGCAAGTCCTCACTTATCAACCACCTCGCTGGTCAAAAGCAATTAGCGCACTCAAGCTCTACCCCAGGACGTACGCGCACGATTAATGTCTTTGATGTCGACAAACGCTATTTTTTGATTGACCTCCCAGGCTATGGCTATGCCAAGGGCCGAAAAACCGCAGGCTACTTTTTTGATGACATGATTGGTGGCTATCTCGAAAACAATCCCCTCCTCAAACTGGTCTTTGTGATTATCGATGCGCGACTCGGTCCAACCGAACTCGATCAACAAATGCTTTCGTTTTTACAAGCCGAGAAAATTCCATTTGCGATTATCGCGAACAAGGTGGATAAACTTACGCACTCAGAAAAACTAAAACTAAGAAAAGAGCTTGAGGCAAGTTATGCCGGACTCAATGTCGTTATGCATTCAAGCACAAAGACCTTGGGTAAAGGAGATGTTCTTGATTTAATTGATAAGCATCTTTAAGCTAACGAAAGATACTCTTACTAAAGGAGAATTCTGATGTTCACGGTTCCGGACTCACCTGTTATTACCGTACCTTCTTATCGCCAAAATCTCGGCACAACTCCCCTAATATTTTTGGCTGGTCCTATCAAAAATGCGCCAAATTGGCAGGCGGAGGCTATCAGTATTTTCTTGGCTATGAAGCCACAACCGACTATCGCTAACCCTCGAGGATCTGATCCGTGGCACGGCGACTACAAAGCGCAAGTCGATTGGGAGCGTCTACACTTGAATCATGCCTGCAAATACGGCGTTGTACTGTTTTGGATGTCACGCGAGGCATCACATGATTGTCGACGAAGTTACGCCCAAACAACACGCATCGAGTGGGGGCGTGTATTTGAACGCTTTCTCAACCAAGGAGCGCGTATTGCGATCGGCGTAGAAACTGGATTTTCAGGAGAAAAGTACATAAAGGATATGATAGATACTGAGGCTCCTGCTCTACGCATCAACTCCGACCTTACAGATACTTGTTACTCGGCTTTCAATTCTCTCAAGAGCTAGCCCTGCTAAAAACCACACCGAATAAATCGGTGTGGTATTTTGTTCATCACGTTATTTACCTTCTTTTTTATCAGCATAAAAACGCATACCTTCAACAAGTTTTTCAGGAAGATGTTGATGGAATTTGCGATAGTAATCAGCAAAACGTTCGTCTTGTAAATACATATCAGCAAGACCACGATAGATCTCCATCGAACAATCGTAGAAAACATTGATACCTTCAAAATGCCTTTGGACAAGCGCCTGAAATTCATCGCTTTCTGGCGCAATACCGCGTTCAACGGCATCGGCTAACTCACGACAAAGTACTTCGCCCGCTTCTTTTATTTCAGCAATCTCTTCTTTAGAGAATTTTGCATAGCGTTCTTGCGATTGTTTATAAGCATCCGTGCCGCCCCATCGGGCTTTTGCTTCATTTTTATATTGTCTGATTTCCTCATCAGAAAGCGATCCGTAAAGATCACGTTCTTGGTCAGTAATGTTATCATCTTGCATAGATGTAAGAGTAGTGTCGATAGATTTAATAATTGCACCTAATCGTTTGCGCTTTAGCTCTAGCAAGCCACGCTGATAACGAAAGGCGTCTGCGAGATCAAAACGAGGATGATCAATCATCTTCTGAATCTCTTCGAGCGGAAAATCGAGTTCGCGAAAAAATAAGATCTGCTGCAGACGGATCAATTCATTTTCGCTGTACTGGCGATAACCGTTCTTGGCGATTTCGGCAGGCTTCAAGAGGCCAATGCGATCATAGTGACGCAAGGCTCTTGGTGTAATGCCGGCTTTTTCTGCCAATTGGTTTACGGTATACATCATAACCATGGACTAGCATAAACCTTGACGTTACGTCAATGTCAAGGCTTTCGATACTGCCAGAAAAGCTTCTATTTGCTACAGTGTGACCATATGAAACGTATTGCGATTATTGGCGCGGGTATTTCAGGTCTTACCGCCGGATATGAACTCAAAAAAGCAGGCTTTGATGTGACGGTTTACGAAAAAGAAGCACTCGTAGGAGGACGCATGTCCACACGTGTGATCGAGGGTTTCCATTTTGATATCGGCGCTGATCATCTTTGCAACCTCTATCTTCATATGAAGGATTATTGCAAAGAGTTCGGTATTGAGTGGCAACCAATGGCATTTGATAAGTACGGGATTATAAAAAATCATCAAACAACTCGCCTTGCACAAGGCGTTGGTTTTTTTAGTAAACTACGAATGACTTGGCATGCGCTCACCATGAAAAAGATTGATGAGCTTTTTAACTTCAATCTTATCGCTGATCATGATACGGAAAATGCCAAACACTATGCTGATAGAATGCTCGGCAAAGAGGCGACGCAGTATTATGTTGATGGCTTTACCAGCGCATATCAATTTCATCGTGCTGACGAAATAAGCATCGCTCCTTTTTTAGCTATCATGAGCTCTATCAAGCGCGATGGCCCTCTATGGAATCTTCATCGTACAAAAGGCGGTATGATTGCCTTACCAAATGCTCTTGCAAGTAAACTCAACGTAAAAACATCCACTGAAGTTGCATCCGTCACAGGTAAATCTATTACCTTAAAAGACGGCTCTACCGAATCATTTGATGCCGTCATTATGACGGCTCCAGCACCGATTGCGCTTACGCTTATCAAAGAACCAACACCAGAAACAACCCACCTCCTAGAAAACAGCAAGTTCGCAGCAACGATCAGTCTCACCTTTAAACTCCCAAAAGATCTTGCGCCAAAAAGAGGTGTGACCTGGGTGCCGTATGTAGAAAGCACCATTATCGCAAGTATCTCCAACCAAGCAATGAAGGGCGAAGACTGCATTATCGGTGATCAATCACTCGTTTCGATCTGGCTTCATGAAGACGCAGCAAAATCCCTCATGAAAAAAACAGATGTAGAAATATCAAACATTGTTCGAACTGAGCTTGCTCGTGTTACAGATTGGCTGTCATCAATAGATCAGCTTTCATTACTTGATCTTCAACGCTGGGACTATGCGATGCCAAAATTTAGCTTAGGTCATCAAAAGCTCGTCAAAAACTACTTAGAGCATCATCAAGGTAAGAACTGCCTTTATCTTTGCGGGGATTACATGAACGCCCTCTGGACAGAGGGCGCGCTTCGCTACGGTCAACGATTAGCTGATCGTATTAAAATTGATCTGGATAATACTTCGGTAACTCAGCAATAAGTTGCTCGTCACTTACATCTACGTAGAAGTCATCACCAGTGAGCTGTGTGTACAACTTCATACCTGTATTTGTTGTGCCATAGATACCGCCCCAACCACTCGTAGCATTACACCAAAAGAAATTGCTAAATGGCGTCGTCCCAAAGAGGCGCTTTTTTAGATATTTTGGATAAAGCGCTGCTCCGTATGCATTACCACGTGGTGCCATGACAAAGTCTTCGTTTGTTGTAGTGGTCCCAACAACTTTAACAGCGATATGTTTTTTGAGATCCGGGATAAACTTTTTTTCAACGATGTCCAAAAGCTTGTCTGCGATTTCATTTTTACGCTTAAGATAATCTGTATAAGACTTATTCATCAAGTCTTTCATCTCTTGATAATCAACAAGAGTTTCTATCTCAAGAATAGAACCGCCTTCTGGGGTCGTACCAGGAGCATCGCTATGCAAGGTTGGTGTCGACAAAAAGACCCAAGGATTCGTAAAGTTACCACCAAGTAATTCCTTCCACGTCTTATTCATGTCCCATTGTTCTTGATGCCAGATATTAAAACTACCAAAGTCATACTTTCGTAAATCAATATCCTTTAACCCAAGATAGATAATGAGACCGGATGGAGAATACTCATAATCGAGCTTCTTTTTATATTCAGCAGGAAAGTCTTCACCAACAATGAGCTTCGCCGCCAAGGCTGGATCAGCATTACAGATATAGTTTTTACCCTTAAAGACCTTACCGTCTTTTGTTTCAATATGCTGAACCTTACCGTCTTTTGTAACGATCTTTGTTACCTCAGTTTCATAATAAATATGGCAACCAGGCTTATCGGTAATAAATTGCACTAAACGATCAACGTAGTATTTAAAATGCTTCGTTGGATAGTAAGCGCCAGTATTGTATCCGCCAAAAAGACCAGCGAAAGCAAAGAACGAGAGTTTGTCTGCGCATTCCATAAAATCACCTGCGCCAGCCATTAATACATCTTGTGATTCACGAGCAACGCCACATTCATCAAACACCTGCTGTACGGTCGCATTTTGATATTTAATCAAGCTCAAAACCTTGTACCAAATGGTTGCATAGTCTTTGATCGTCCAAGCGCGCGCGGGCAAGTAAGAAAATTCTTTTCTTACCTTCATCATAATATCTGAAAACTTCTTTACAGCCGCACCTTGTCCAGGATAGGCCTCCTCAATATTTTTTACCAAATTCTCAAAGTCATAAGGGATACCAACACGCTTGCCGTCCGGCATCGACATCACGTCATATCCTTTTGGATCTAATAATTCAAACGTAATGTCTTTTTCTAAGCCAACATGTTTCAGAAATTCGTAGATTTTACCACCTGGCCCACAGCCCCAAATATAGTGGACCTGACCACAGAAATAATATTCACCCATCTTAAAATGACTGAACATAACCACCCGGGATATCATGAGCCTCAAGAATACAGACCTTGTACCCTTTGTTTACCAATAGTGAACTCGCTACCAATGACGAATTACCACTACCGATAATAACGTAATCATAATCGTGACCCTCTGCATAACGAGCGTCTTGCGCTTGCTTTTGTTCAGCGGTTAACGCTGTTGTGCTGTGTTTTTTCGCCATAGAATACACACACTTTACCACAAACACCCGCAAAAATCTGATAATGGTCAAGTATCTGTCACTCCTACCTCCATCAGACGTTATGATAATATCTTTCTATGCAAAAAGGGCTTTTAACTGAATTCTGGATCTTCGGACTCAAACAAACCCGCGCTTCTATTTTTGCTGGCTCGTTTTTCATCCTCCTTTTCCTTTCAAATTACTTACCTTTGGGCCCTCTGTATCGATATGACTTTTTATTTCTTGCTTCGTTAGCCCTTCAAGTAGTACTTTATTACACAAAAATTGAAACAAAAGACGAAATAAAAACCATCACCCTATTTCATATTTTAGGGCTGTGTCTCGAACTTTATAAAACCCAACCATGGGTAGGCTCATGGTCTTATCCTGAACCAGGCATCTTTAGAATCAGCACCGTCCCACTTTTTAGCGGCTTTATGTATGCCGCTATCGGAAGCTATATCAGCCAATCATGGCGAATCATGAAGCTAAACCTCACAGGACCCGTCCCTTATTTTGCTTCTGCTGTTTTAAGTGCGCTTATTTATCTCAACTTTTTTACGAATCATTTTGTACAAGACATTCGCTGGATTCTCATCTTCGGAGTCTTTTATATCTATAGAAAAACCTGGGTAGCATTTATCGTCACGGATAAAAAAAGACGTATGCCGCTCTCGCTTTCGTTTTTACTCATCGCCTTTTTTATCTGGATTGCAGAAAATATCTCTACTTATCTAGGCGCCTGGAAATATCCTGACCAACATATTGCCTGGAGCATAGTCTCTCTACACAAGATTAGTTCTTGGTTTCTATTAGTCATTATCAGCGTTATCTTGATCGCAAACCTTAAGCACGCAAAACAAAACCGCCAATAAGGCGTCAGCATAGCTTCCAATCTAGATTTTGACTTTGTGTACGCTTACGTTACTTTTTAACCACGCTTGAAGTGATCTTAATAAGAATGCTTTCAAATTGCTTGCGTTCATCTGTATTTAAACAAGATAAAATGGTTGTTACGCGTTTTTTAAAACAGGCTTCTTGCTCAACGAGAATAGCCTGACCCGCAGAAGTCATTCGCAAAAGTATACGACGGCGATCTTTTTTATCTATGCTACGACGCACATACTTTTTAGTAATCAAACTATCTACCATTACCGTTGCTGTTGGTGGCGTGATACGTAAAGCTTCAGCTACATCTCGCATCGTTGGTAGTGTTTGCTCAGATATATAGCGTAATACTTTAAAATGCCCCATAGCCAGCGGGTCTTGCTCGTCACCCGTAGGAGACTCTTTGATGGCGCGTCCTGTTACCAAAATCAAGTCCGCTAACTTGGTAATCTCGCGTTTTGGACTTATAGGCATATTTAGTTAGTAATGCAAACTATTTGACTAACAAAGTGTAACTTGGTACGGTCGCGCCGTCAATACCTATAATATGATTATCAACGAATCAAAACGCAACATTTTTATCATGGGTGGCGTGATGCTTGCCATGCTGCTTTCGGCTTTAGACCAAACAATACTTTCGACAGCCATGCCAAAGGTTGTTTCAGAATTAAATGGCTTTGAACATTTAAGCTGGGTCTTTACTGCTTACATGCTTGCATCAACTATTACTGTGCCTATTTTTGGTAAGCTATCAGATCTTTTTGGACGTCGTGGCTTTTATTTATTAGGTATTCTGATTTTTTTAGTGGGCTCCGCTCTCTCTGGCATGTCACAAAACATGACACAGCTAATCCTATTTCGAGCCATTCAAGGTATCGGCGGTGGTGCCATTATGGTCAATTCTTTCGCGATTATCGGTGATATATTTCCTCCTGGTGAGCGTGGAAAGTATCAGGGCATGATTGGTGGCGTCTTTGGACTTGCAAGTATTATTGGCCCATTACTTGGAGGCTGGCTCACAGATAATGCAAGCTGGCGTTGGACCTTTTATGTCAATATCCCGATCGGTATCTTGGCTCTTATAGCTCTTGCTATCTTGTTGCCTAAAATTAAACCAGACATTAAATCGGTTTCAATTGATTATGCTGGTGCATTAACGCTAGCCGGTACGCTTGGCACGCTTTTACTTGGTCTTGTTTGGGGCGGAAGTCAATACGCGTGGAAATCGCCTGAGATCCTTGGCTTGTTCAGCGCTTCTGCTTTTTTAGCAACATGCTTTGTCTTGATTGAATATTATGCCAAAGAGCCTATCCTGCCGTTAGAGCTCTTCAAAAATAGAGTCTTTACCGCGTCTGCGATGAGTGTGTTTCTCTCATCAATGGGTATGTTTGGTGCAATCATGTATATTCCACTCTTTGCGCAAGGAGTGATTGGTGTAACCGCCACGTATTCAGGGCTCATTCTCACGCCATTAATGCTTGGTCTCATTGTTGCTAGTGCCGTGACAGGGCAAATCGTTTCAAGAACTGGACGCTATAAACTCTTAGCTGTACTCGGTATGGCTATTACCGCTAGCGGGATGTATCTACTCTCTCGTATGAATGTAGATACGAATCAAACCGTCCTCGTGATCAATATGATTGTATCAGGCTTTGGTCTTGGTATCGGTATGCCGATTTTTACTATTGTCACCCAAAGCGCATTTGATCATTCTAAGCTTGGTACGGTAACGGCGGGCGTACAAATGTTTCGTTCGATTGGCGGTACCGTAGGCACAGCGATTCTTGGCTCTGTATTAAATGATCGGATGGCAAAAAATTTATCAGGCATTGAACATAACTCTGTCTACGTAGCACTTGAGAGAATCTCTCCTACCGGCGTTGATATCAATGCTCTGACACAATTTTTAACCAAAGATGGCAAAGAACGTCTATCGAACTTAATAAGCCAAATGCCTGGTCAATCATCTGCAGCACTTGCCACGCATTTAGATAACTTTAATCATTTGATTGCGACAGCCTTTGCTTCATCCGTGGGTGAAGTCTTTGCTACAGCGACTATCATTGTAAGCATAGGCGTATTAGCGGCTACGCTCTTACCTCGTATCGAAATACGTGGTCGTAAGTCTGTTGCTCCAGCTACTATACCGAATTTAGTTCAACCACCATCTGAAGTTATCCAGTCATCAGTTCATGTACCAATATTAACAGAATCCGAACCGACATCTTGGGAATTACGCAAAACAGCAAATGCTCTCTTTGACCTTAAATATCACGCAGTGATAGGTACGAACATAGCTCTCCCAACGTTTTCTGCTGAATTACTAACACAGGTTAATAAGAGTTTACTCCAATTACATCACGAGTTTCCTGACACAGAAATTACTCATATTGATGTACGTTCTGAAGCTTTATACGTATCATTTATCGCTTCACCAAGCATTAGATTGCAAGATGCTATCGAGCGCATAAAACAAAAAGCCACTCAATACCTTGAGTTATCAGAATCACCCTGGTCTCATGGATATCTTGCCGTTGCGGGAACACCCATAGATACAGAGCTTGCCTATTCTTATCTCGCGCTACAATCGCAAGAAGAAAAAGGTATGATAAAAATCCGTTTAATCGCTCCATAAAAATAGCCCTAGGGCTATTTTTTTATTTGATCTTTAAAATGCCTTCGCTGATTTTTAACAAATCCGCATCCTTGATGCCAAGGCTTAACTTACGCATGAGCTCGTAGGCAACGGCTCCGTCCTTAAGGTAATGCACCGTTCCATTTGGGTGAATATAATAAGCTTCACCGTGTTCTTGCACACGTAAGACGATTTTGCCTTTCAAGCGATCAATAAACGGGCCGTTACCTACAACAAGCTTTGCATAATCACTTTCTGTAATCCCTAAGCCAAAAGATCGCATCATTTGGTAAGCGGTAGCGCCGTCTTTCATATAGTAACGAGCGCCATTTTCTGGCGAGACGTACCAAGCTTCACCGTATTTTTCGACACGCAATAAAATATACCCACGTAATCTTGTTGCGGCAGGCGAAGAGATAACCAGCTCAGGCTTTGGCTTTATTGTAACGGGAGGCGCTGTAAATGGCGTCTGAGATACGCTTACCAATTGCTGACCAACCCAACCAACCTTTCCATCAACTGTTTTTATCTTGTACCAACCATCTGTCTCTCCTATTAACGCAACCTTGCTGCCCACGGCAATTGTTGTGAGTACCGTTGAACCTTCCATACAAGCAACATCTCTTACGCGAGCACCGGTTGTAACCGTCGCCGTCCATTGACGATCATAAATAGGATCTTCAAAACATCCTCCAGCAAAGGCGGTACTTGGCATCGTCGTTGAAAACAACGACAGCATTGATACAATAGCTAGGGTTTTTCGCATATATATACAGAGTAGCACCGTGGGTCTTTCACAACAATAAAACCGCCAAATGGCGGTTTTATTGCATGCTTGTTTGACCTTATCGAACGCTATTCCCCTATAACAACGTTCTTATTTGGCTGTTTCATTTTTATTTGCACTCCATGGCTTTTGAAAACCATTTCGTACTTTTTGTTTGAACTGCTTGTGTTCTTTCATTAGCTTACCGATATCATGCTTCACAATATCTTTAAGCAATTCTTTTGCACCCGCTTCATCACCTGCGGCACGAAGCTTCTCAGCTTCTACAAGCTTTGCAAAAGCGTCTGCATCAATATCACCTGCAAATGGCTTGTCAGCGGTTAGTTCTTTAAAGGAAGCGAAGTCATTGGCAACAATAGCTGCCGTTACGGCTTCATGTTGTTGTTTCATCTCTTCGGTTGGCTCTTTCACACCCTTTTTATAACGATGCATAGCTGCTCGTCCTGTGGGTAAGCCAGCATCTTTGATAAGCTGCTGCGCTTCATCCTTCTTACCTTCATCGATGAGTGTTTTCGCTTTTGCTAAAACATCTTTTTGTTCTTGTGTAAGAGGTGTCTTTTCACCACCGAAACCATGTGCTGATACGCTCGAAAGCGGAGCTACGATGACCATGAGGGCAAACAGCGGGATAATAAGTGCTAATGAGTAGGTTGTTTTACGTTTATTCATAATGTTAGAGGGTTAGCGCTTCTTCATTCCGAAGCGTCTTGAGGAATTGATAAGGTCGTACGCCCTTACAATCACTACTACGCTCTGACGAAAATTTTCTTTCACGAAGTTCTTCTGACAACTCAGGAAACGGATTTATAGGTTCAATCTTTCTCATAGAAAAACTTTTCGTAAATTCTTTTACGGATAAACCCTTTAGCTCCCAAGGAATCGCAAAACACGCATGAAACACACGTTCATTGAGCTCTTGTTGGTTTTTGATTGGTAGTCCAACAAAGCGGATTTCTTTTGACGCAAGCAATGCCTGACAGTCACGTATGCGTAAATCTTCACCATTTACCTTCCATGTCGAACCATCAAACGACCGAATCGTTACAATTGAAAAATCTTTACTAAAATCAATAATCTCTCCTGCCAATAAACCCTGTTCTGGCTGATTCCAGAGTTGCATTTGTTGCTCAATCGTAGGCCTATGTAGTGGGATATGCGAACCAATACGCTTCTCCACTTGCGAACCTAAGCCCGTTATATAGACCAATGTTCCGCCAACAGCAGCAATACATACGCCGCTCGCCAATAGAAGAAAGAAGGAATAACGATACCCTCGTCCAGTATGACGAATATTTTCGTAAGCGATAAAAAGCGCCACCCCAAAGATCACTATCCAAAACAACGGCAAAATATCAAAAAGAAATGACCAAACCCCTGAGTGCGTTACACGATAAAACTCAAAGCCAGAATTTACAAAGGCAAAAACAGCTACACCAGAAGCTGCCGCGGCTAATACAAGGGCAAGTACAGCAAAAAACCATAACAGTTGTTCTTTCAATACAAATTGCCAGCGCGGACGTGGAGTCACATGCTCTTGTTCGATGAGTCCAATAACCTTGTCGGCAATCGGATCTCGCTCTGGCGTTGTGTGTTGAGGTGTATTCATAATTAACGTGGGTCTTTTGCAAAATACTCTTTGAGTTTTTTCTTTGCTCGAGAAATAAGCGTACCAACAGTACTCACAGGTACCTGTAAAATATCCGATATTTCGTTATATTCACGCTCTTCAAAATAACGCAGCACGAGAACATCACGATACTTGGCATCCAGCTTATAGAGCGCTTTACGAAGGATGTCGCTATCTAAAGATTTGCTTGCTTCGGACTCTATATCTAATAACGAAGGCAAAACATCGAGCACGATTTCGCTATCCCCGATAAGTGAACCTTCAGGACGAGCTTTACGTGAACGAAAAAAACTCATAGCTTCGTTATGAGTAATACGATAAATCCATGAAGAAAATTTCAAAGAAGAATCAAATCCATTGAGATTACGATAGGCTTTGATAAAAACATTCTGTAGAACATCCTCCGCATCCTCACGTCGAAAAACACCAAGACGTTGAATATATCTCGTAAGTTTATCGCTATATCGCCTTACGAGCACACCAAAAGCCTCCTTATGCTCTAAGGTTTGAGAAACGAGCTGTTCATCCGTCATGGTATCTAAAAGCATGGACATGACTATCTACTAATACGCGACATCTAGATAAATATTCTAATAGAGAATATGCCGCGCTCTTAATCGTACCCCTTTTGAAACAGTTCTGCTATTGTGTGTCAGAACTTTGTTTTATGAATAATATCTCACGTTTTGATGCCGCCACCATTCATTTTGCACAAAAAAACGGTGAAGCTATGGCGCGTATCGCATTGTTTATTATCTATTTTTGGTTTGGTTCTTTAAAGGTCTTTGGGCTCTCCCCGCCAATCCCCTTGTGCGCGAATTACTTGAGGTGACACTACCAATGATCGCGCCTGAAACATTTATCTTTTTCTTTGGTGTATTAGAAGCGCTCATCGGTATTCTCTTCTTATTTAAAAATGAATGGATTAGCCGAGTAACAATCGCGATTATGTGGCTTCATATGTCACTTACCCTCTTGCCACTGTTCATCCTTCCACAAATCGCCTGGAGCGCACCGTTTGTACCAACTAGAAGGACAATATATCATTAAAAATGTCGCCCTCATTGCTCTCACGATTCAATTAGCGGCCCACATGCATAAAAAGAAATTCCTATGAACATCGAAACACATCCGCTTGAAGCCTGCCTTACCGCCGAAGGCGTACGCATGCACGCAAATCAACACCTAGAGAAGGCCAAAACCCTCCAAAAAAACATCGCTGCCTTAAAAGAAAAATCTCCTCTTACCTGGGAAGAAACCTTTGACGCTCTCGATGATTTACACTTTATGATTGGTGAAGCGAGCTCCATCCCGCACCTTATGGCAGCCACACATCCTGACAAAGAGGTGCGTGATGCCGCACGCGAAGGAGAACCAAAAATCAGCGCTTTTATCACCGAACTCCTTTTAGATGAGGATGTATTTCATGTACTTGAACGATTTGAAAAACAACAAAGCGAAACCGAACCTTCGCGTTTGCGCTTTATGCGTGAATCGTTAAACGAATATCGTCGCAATGGTCTCGGACTCCCAAAAGACAAACAGCAAGAATTAAAAGATCTTAATAAAAAACTGACCGATCTTGGACAGGTATTTGATCAAAATCTTGCCGAAACGCTTTCGATAAAAATAAAGCCCGAACAACTCGTGGGACTTTCTGAGCAATACATCGCTCAACACCAGCCAGATACTGAGGGAGTCATACATATTACGACCGACTATCCAGACTTGGTGCCTTTTATGCGTGATGCAAAGGATCGTGATGCCGCATTAGAACTTTACACGCTTAATGCAAATCGTTGCTTAGCCAATCTTCCATTACTTAAGGAGATGATTGCTTTGCGTCGTCAAAAAGCCGCGCTCCTAGGTCACAACACTTGGGCGGATTATGTGCTAGAACCGCGTATGGCAAAAGACGCAAAAACGGTCGAAACTTTTTTACACGATCTTCATCAAGGACTTATTACACCACGCGAAAAAGAATTTGCTATCTTTGACGAACTCGCTCAACGATTAGAGCTTCCTCATGGCAATCAATTGCGAGCAAGTGACTCCTCCTATCTAAACGAAAAAGCAACTCAAGAACGCTTTCAATTGGACGGACAAATACTTAGCCAATATTTCGAAGTAAACGCCGTCAAACATGGCATTCTTCGTGTTATTGAGGATCTCTACAATGTGCGATTTGAAGAGCAGCCAAAGCAAGGTGTTCACCCTGATATTGAGACCTACCACGTCATTGATAAAGGCGAAGTTATCGGTACATTGCATCTTGATCTTTACCCACGCCCAGACAAGTATAAACACATGGCTGTTTTTGGGATGCGTGCCAGCAGCAAAAAGAACGGAAAAGTCATTCTTCCAATATGTTCGCTTGTTTGTAATTTTGCTCAATCAAAAGATGGTACGCCGGCACTCCTCACTCATAGCGATGTCGAAACATTCTTTCATGAAATGGGTCATGCGATGCATCGAATCTTTGGTCAAACGGAGCTCGCGAGTCAGAGTGGCACCAGTGTCGCTTGGGACTTTGTCGAAGTCCCTTCTCAACTTTTCGAAAACTGGGCTTGGGATCGTGTCGTTCTTGATCGTTTTGCAAAACATCATCTTACTGGAGAGACTATTCCTCAAGACCTCTTTGATGCTTTGACAGCCTCGCGTAACTTTGGCGAAGCAACGTTTACAGAACGGCAACTCTTTCTCGCAACACTGGACTTTACCTATCACACCGCTCCAGCGATTGAAGACACCACAAAAGTCTATGATGGGCTTTATCCACAGTTCTCACATTTCAAACGCCCTGAGAACACCCACCCAGAGGCAAGCTTCGGCCACCTAAACGGCTATGACGCCGCCTATTATGGCTACCAGTGGGCCTTAGCGATCGCTCATGATGTTGCGAGTCGCTTCTTCTCTGAAGGCCTCATGAACCCCGCCACAGGCGCCGCCTACCGCGAAGCCATCCTCTCACAAGGAGACAGCGCCGACGGATATGCTCTTGTTGAGCGCTTTTTAGGCAGAAAACCAAATAATGAAGCCTATAAGAAGTATTTGGGGCTCTAAAAATCGATATCCCCTTTTTCACGAAGTGAAAGAGGTGCCGCGCGACGAGCGTCGGCGGAGAAAGCCTCTGGTTGACTTTTTTATTATAATAAGGTATACTTTCGCTCTCTCAAATCATTGGCTCGAACCTTTGCGTATACCGCTTGTCCTCTAAGGAAATCGAGTCACCTGCCTGTGTTTGAGAATTCTTATTAAGGCAGAACTCAACTCGTTTTCTTTATGAATACGCCAGAAACCAAGGCCGTACCAGCTTTTAGTGAGCTCGGTATTGCCCCTAAGCTCCTCGAAGCCCTTACGGCTCGTGGCTTAGTCACGCCAACACCTATTCAAGCACAGGCAATCCCTGTCGCCCTTGAAGGTAAAGACATGATCGGTATCGCTCAAACCGGTACTGGTAAAACCCTCGCTTTTGCGATTCCGATGATTCAACGCATCTCAAAATCCAAAGGACGTGGTCTTATTATTCTTCCAACACGCGAACTTGCTTTGCAGGTTGAAGAAGAACTCCAAAAAATTGCTAAGCACATCGGCTTACGTACAACGGTTTTGATTGGTGGCCAGTCTATGCGTCCTCAATTGGACTCATTACGTCGCAAACCACATGTGATCGTAGCAACCCCGGGTCGCCTTATTGATCACCTTGATCAAAAAACGGTTAAACTCGACGATGTCCATGTACTCGTTCTTGATGAAGCTGATCGCATGTTAGATATGGGTTTTGAACCACAAATCAAACGCGTGCTTCAAACCGTACCTGACGAACGTCAGACCATGTTGTTTTCAGCAACCATGCCTCCAGAAATTGTGCATATCGCCAATAAATACATGGAGCAACCAACACGCGTAGAAGTTGCCACCGCTGGTACTGCAAACGCACGTGTTACCCAAGAAATGATCTTGGTCCCTCGTCAAGATAAAATTCGTCTTCTTGAAAAACTCCTCACGGATACAAAAGAAACCGTTCTTGTTTTTTCACGTACAAAACACGGTGCGCATAAAATCGCTTTTCAAATTCAACGCATGGGCCACACGGCTGCTGAGATTCACTCAGACCGTTCGCTCAACCAACGTAAAGAAGCCCTCGCAGGCTTTAAGAGCGGCAAGTACCGTATTCTCGTTGCAACTGATATCGCTGCACGTGGTATCGATGTGAAAGAGATCGGTCTCGTGGTTAACTTTGATCTTCCGGACAATCCAGATGATTACGTTCACCGTATTGGTCGTACCGGTCGTGCAAGCCACGAAGGTCGCGCTATCTCCTTTGCAACTCCTGATCAAATTCGTGACATTAAGTCGATCGAACGCATCATCCGCAAAGAAATCCCTCGTTCAAGATTGCCAGTAGATCTTCCTGCGCACCGCACTGCGGTAACCAACGAAGAACTCGGTGATTCTCGATCCGTCTACGGACGTGATCTTGGCGGTCGCGCAACCTATGGACGCGCACGCGAACAAGCTCGCTCCTATGGAAAAAGCTCAGGTTCTAGCTCAAGCTACGGCAAACCTCGCACATCATCCTATGGTGCATCTCGCACGGATTCATTCGGTGGCCCAAAATCCTTTGGAAGCAAACCTTCTTACAGTGATCGCAAGCCTGCCTATGGCGCAAAACCTGCCTACGCAAAAAAGAACGATCGCAGTAAATACAGCAATCGTTCAACTGGTTCATCAGACATCCCTCCAGTAATCATTACTGGTGGCCGTGTAAAAATCCACGGATAATAAAACATCCCGCGAAAGCGGGATGTTTTATTTAGTATGAAGTGATAACACACTGACCAAGATGCTCCCCTGTCTCCATACTGGATACGTCCGTGAGCGACTGAGCTGCATTCTCTGTGCCCTTCACTTTATTATCTCTCAATAGACGGAGGTAGCTTAATACCTTTGCTCTCGTTTCAAATGTGCAACGTGATTTTACGCCAACAAACTCCGTTGCCCCAAGATTATAAAAATCACCAAGCTGTGTAAGCTCTTCTTCAGTTGTACCATTTCTCAATAGCTCTTGTCGTCCAGCTTCGGTGATCGTTACAGATCCACCTTTAACAATCACATCAAGAGCATAATCTTGCCCCGCTCTTGAGAGCTTCATACCTGTTGTCGCCTCTACCAAAATACCCGAAAGCTCTTCTTTCACCTTCCAATTAACTTCTGATAACTGATCGAGCTCCAATGCTGAAGTCACGCAATGTGTATCCTCAAAACAATTCATAAGCTTTGTGGTAACAGGGATCTTTGCGAGATTCGCATTTGTAATACCAAGACCAAAAGCACGCATAAGAGCATACGCATCACTTGAGCGACCAAGATAATACCGCTTAAGATCAACCGGATTTATCCACCAGGCCTCACCATGCGCTTCTACCTGTAAAAAGATCTTTCCTGAGTTTGCTCTTGCTAAACCGGTATCATACTTGGTTGCGTCACGGCTTTTTGGATTTGTTCCTTTATTAATTCATCCGCATCAGAAACTCCGTCCCCATCTGTATCTTTTTTGTTGAGATCGGTCCCGATAGATTTTTCCATATCATCTACTAAACCATCGCCATCGGTATCAGTACCAGCTAACGCATAAAACCCAACCGGGATTTTTTCTAAGTTTGCATTCGAGATTCCAACGCCTTCTTCGCGCATAATCTGATACGCCTGCTCCGCACGAAAAAGAAAAATGCCGTGTCTGTGTTTTTGGATTTACATACCAAGCTTCACCATGACGCTCCGTCTGCAACAAAATCCGACCAGACAACTGTGACCCTAGTGTTGCTGCTTGTGCTTGAGGAGCGATAAACAAACTTACCGCTAATAAAGGAACTAAATACTGTGTCTTCATATATTACTTTAAAACAGCCATTGCCATTAATGTGTCTCTATTATTAAAACCCTCTTTTCTGTCTGATGATAGCAATTCATTATCTTTCATCGTGGACAACTGACTCACTTCGATATTCTCTCTATTTACACCGGCTTTTTCTGCCTGCAAGCGTATTGCTTCCCCGTTATCATACATGACCTTAGCCACATCTGTGGGGTGTGGTTTAAACATCTTTTTTAAATCATCTTCAGTATAAGCCGGTTCACCATCATCATTTTTCTGATTACGAAACTGCTCTAATAAGCCCGTATCAATCTCATAACTATCTCCGTCTGCATATGGACCAACAGAAACGATCAAGTCTTCTGGCTTGCATTGGTATTCTCTGGCCATTGTTTCTATACCCTTTCTGGCAATGCCAGCCACAGTACCTCGATACCCCGCGTGAAAAACACCTACCGTTTCTGTTTTTGGATCATAAATGATAATCGGCGCGCAGTCTGCGGCAGCTACCATGATCGGAATATGCTTCATCCGGGTGATCAATCCATCGGCAGCCATCATAGCTTGCTCTGCTTTAGGAAGGGCGAGATATTCTTTATCAACAAGAACAATATTTGTACCATGCGTTAAACGCGTCTTTAGCATGTCACGAGGATTTGCCTCAAGATCTAAGTTTCGGAGCATGCGAGTTAATTGCATACCTGCAGCTACTTTTCTGCCACGAAAATCATCAACGCTTTCACCGGTATTCTTCGCTTTTAAACTTGCTTCTAACTCATCACGGTCTTCGATAACGCGACTAGGATCGCTCGTGATACGAAGCTGAGGTAAATGCCCGGCTCCTGGCGCTCTTACTTCGGTAAGTTTGGTCGTAGAACCTACGCCTAACTTATCGGTAAAGCGATCCATGATTCCCGGTCGCCAAATACCTTTTTCAATACGCTCCCCTTTGGTGAGCGCTGCTTCGGGCGTATTTACGATATATTTCTCCATGAAGAGATAATACTCTGTATGCAATCACCGAACAACAACTAGATTGCTTTATCCAACATACTGCCAAAACTCCGCCTCTTCCGTCTCATAGCCTGTCCAGCCATCCGGTGTACCCGCAAGACACACTTCGCACGTTTCAAATTTATCACCTTGCTCAAAATACTGCGTATGCCCGCAAGGTACGCAGAGATACGTACCGGAGACTGGTACGATATCGGTGATTTTGAAAAGATTATCCTGCATAGCACCAAACGTATACTTAAAAACTAACGCATGCAATTAGTAAGGATTCATTAAACGTCTCAAACTCCTTAGAAAGCTTCTTGATTGTAGTAACATGCTTACGCATCACCGATGGAGTTATTTTATATTTGCGAAATTTCACTAAACCTTTCACCGTATCCAATTTTACATCAACACGAACAAAGCCTTTCGTGTCCAATGTAGTCCATCTTGCATGGGCTATCTTATTTCTTACTTCAATAAGATCTGTGATTTTCTTCTTAATTAAATCAAGTTTGATAATTTTATTAGCCGGTTTATTTGAATTAATGATCAGCGTGAGAGCAAGCCCGTAGTATAAATCGATTTTTTTAGACATTTCCATGCTCTTTATAAAGAGATAGGAATATGAATGCGAGTCATCAAAAATAATGTCTGCAAGTCCAGTATCAAATACATGTTCAAATGAACTGAAGTACAAGAAAAACAATCCTATGCATTTTGAGTAGCTATCAAGATTCTTCGATTTTGACCACTGTTCATCCTCAAAATCATACTGATCAGCCCCTTCATATTCGATTTCAAATTGTGGCTTGTCGTTCATATTGACTACCTACTTCCGCTCAAATAACCCCTTAAACTTATCCCAATACGCATACCCAAGATAAGCGGTCATCAGCGAAACCACGATACCTGATATCAGATATGCCGGCACAGTAAAAAGATCATAGACGATAACACCAACGCAAATCGGAGCCACGAAGAGCAAGGCAAGCGCTGGCAAGAAACCAAAGATCAACATGAGGCCGGCGACGATTTCGGTGATTTTGATCATTTGAAAAATCCCCATATCCCACAATTGCATTTGGGTGGTGAGCATCGGAGCTGGGATCTTGCCTTCCATGCCTGTAAGGCCTGCAGCCATACCTGAGACGCCACTGAAGACGAACATAAGACCGAGCAAGACACGTACGGTCATCACTGCTTTTTTATTACGATAGTTCATAGCAAAATACTAATACTCGTGCAACGAGTGCACAACACTGCCACAGGCGAAACCCGGCTAGCCACGTGAGCCAAAAGCAAAAAGCCCCGCTTTTTAGCTAAGGCTTTTACGTGGCTCGGAGACTTGGACTCGAACCAAGATACACAGCTCCAGAGGCTGTAGTCCTACCATTAGACGATCTCCGAATGTGGCCAGATAATACTGAAAAAAGACAAGATCGTCAATCAAGTATAAAGAGAAAAAAAATCCGCGTAAAAGCGGATTTTTCTTCTTAGACTACTCGTCTGTTGGAGTGGTAATTTTTGGTTGAGTTGGCTTTGGAAGCGTCTTTTCGAGCTTCTTTACATCCGTTTCTGGCTCGGTATTACCCTTTAAAAGGTCACGCGTCTCGGTTGAAACACGTTCAATACGATTGAGCTGTTCAATAACCTGTGCGATATCAGCACGATTTGCGTTCTGCTTTTGTAGTGCGCGTGCAGCCTGTGTTGATTCAGCATTTGCTGCCTGAAAAGCGATCGTACCCGTAACAACGAGAGCAAGGCCCGTAACAACAGCCGCCGACCAGATATGCGTTGATGCTTGAGCAAAATGCGTTGCGTGATGGTCAGCGATTTGCGAGGTTGGGCCAACGTATCGAACATTGCAAGCATTGCTTGTGCAGTGTCCGTCATGCCCGCAAACAGCGTTGCCCATGCTTGGAGCAGGGCTGTTTCCAGCTGGTTTCTTGGTTCTTGTTGTGCGCTTACGCGTCGTTGTTTTTTTGATAGGTTCGCTCATAGCCAAAGTGCTTAAATCCTCAAGGAGTTAGTTATGTATAGAGTATACCACATTATACAAAACCTGTTTGTGGATGGTTGACGATACTCTCTAAATCCCCTACTATTTGGTCACAAATTGCGCGCGTATAGCTCAGTTGGTTAGAGCGTTACATTGACATTGTAAAGGTCTCAAGTTCGAATCTTGATACGCGCACCACAAAAAAACCAGCCAAACGGCTGGTTTTTTTTAATGGCTGCTAGCCTAGTGCCCGATGGTCATAATGATCAAAAATGACACGATAACACCTACTGCCGTCATAGCAATTGTCTTCCAACCTGAGTGCTTCGCATGTGCTTCGGGCAATACATCTGCTGCAGCAATATACAAAAGAACACCTGCAAACCAACCCAAGACAACAGGCAAAATAACATCTGGCACATGAACAACCATGCTAAGAACACCTCCCAAAAGAGGTGCGACGGCTGTAGCTACCAAAAACAAAACGGTTTGTTTTTTAGAATTCCCATGACGCACCATAAAAGAAACGGTATTTAAACCATCGCAAAAATCATGAGCAAGTACGGCCAAAGCAACACTGATACCAACCGCGTCTGAGACCAAAAAACTTAAACCAATAGCCAAACCATCAAAAAAGGCATGACCAATAATTGCCGCAGACTGAGCCTTACCCATATGCGGATGAGTATGCGATGCATATTCATCCTCGTGCGCATGATGCATTAAGATCGTGCGTTCGAGTACATGGATAAGAAAAAAACCAATAACAAAACCCATCATCGGGATCCAGTGTTCGATACCTGCCGACTCCGCCAACTCAAGTGACTCAGGGATCAATTCAAATGACACCATCCCCAAAATAATACCGGCCGAAGCGCCTAGTAATAAATGTGAACGATCACGAAATTTTAAACCCACTAATCCACCTAACATGATCATGGCAAAGGCCAAGATAATAAAGAGAAATACCATAGAGT
This sequence comes from Candidatus Nomurabacteria bacterium, assembly GCA_023898425.1. Lineage (NCBI taxonomy): Bacteria > Candidatus Nomuraibacteriota > Candidatus Nomurabacteria bacterium. Next base: position 159,802 of record CP060222.1, on the reverse strand, counting down.
TGGGGGTATCCTAGCACATACAAGCTCATTGTCACTATCACTCTCACTATTCACGCAACGATAAAACCCCGCTTACGCGAGGCTTTTAACTTTGACTCTCAAAAGAGTGATTGGAAACCTTCGTTCAATCTAGCGTACGACGTTCCTACAAAAATATGTAGGTCGTTTCGCACTAAATTTTCTGACATAAATGTCAGAAAAATCGACCATCGGTCAATAATTCCATATTTGGAAATTTCTCCCTAGAAAGGAGGTGATCCATCCACAGCTTCCGCTACGGATGCCTTGTTACGACTTCATCCCTATCGCTGTCTCTACCTTCGTCCCCTCATCGGGGCCTTCGGGCATATACAACTCTCTTGATGTGACGGGCGGTGAGTACAAGACCCGAGAACGTATTCAACGCGCCGATGCTGATACGCGTTTACTAGCAAATCCGGCTTCATGAGGGCGAATTTCAGCCCTCAATCCGAACTGGGGCTATGTTTGGTGGGATTAGCTCCGTCTTACGACTTGGCAGCCCATTGTCATAGCCATTGTAGCACGTGTGTAGCCCTAGGTGTAAGAGCCATGCTGATTTGACGTCATCCCCACCTTCCTCCCCGTTATCCGAGGCGGTCTCCCATGAAAAAACAACATGGGACGGGGGTTGCGCTCGTTACCCGACTTAACGGTACATCTCACGACACGAGCTGACGGCAACCATGCAGCACCTGTGTAGCACCCTCGAAGGCGGCCAAAGTTTCTTTCGGCTTGCAGCTACATTTCAAACCTAGGTGAGGTTTCTCGCTTACCGTCGAATTAAACCACATGCTCCTCTGCTTGTGCGGGTCCCCGTCTATTCCTTTGAGTTTTAGTCTTGCGACCGTACTCCCCAGGCGGAATGCTTAATGTGTTAACTATTTTAAACGACACTGAGAGGGTCGATACTCCCAATATCTAGCATTCATCGTTTAGGGCGTGGACTACAAGGGTATCTAATCCTTTTCGCTCCCCACGCTTTCGTCCCTGAGTGTCAGCAATGTCCCAGTAAGCTGCCTTCGCATTTGGTGTTCCTACTGATATTAACGCATTTTACTACTACACCAGTAATTCCGCTTACCTCTTCCATGCTCTAGCTTAACCGTATCGACAGCGGTGTTGAAGTTGAGCTCCAACATTTAACCATCGACGTGAAAAGCCACCTGCGGACCCTTTACGCCCAATAAATCCGGATAACGCTTGAGGTCTCTGTATTACCGCTGCTGCTGGCACAGAGTTAGCAACCTCTTATTCTCCGAGTACCGTCATGATTCTTCCTCGGCAAAAGCAGTTTACGACCCGAAGGCCTTATTCCTGCACGCGGCGTCGCTCCCTCAGCCTTTCGGCCATTGGGGAATATTCTCGACTGCAGCCACCCGTAGGTGTCTGGGCAGTGTCTCAGTCCCAGTGAGGGGGGTCGTGCTCTCACACCCCCTACCCGTCATAGCCTTGGTGAGCCGTTACCTCACCAACAAGCTGATAGGCCATAGGCCCCTCTCAAAGCGTCTTGCGACTTTACATCGAAGGAATCTCACCTTCGATGACTATCGTGGAATTAGTCCCACTTTCGCGGGATTATGCCCGACTTTGAGGCAGGTTACCAATGTGTTACGCACCCGTTTGCCACTAACTGTTCTAAGTATTGCTACAAATAACAGTCCGTTCGACTTGCATGCCTTAGACACGCCGCCAGCGTTCATCCTGAGCCAGGATCAAACTCTCATATAAAACCCACAACTTCCCTGGCGGAAAGTTGGGATCAAAGTAAATAGACTTGAACTTAGGTTCCAATCACTCTTCTGCTGTCAAAGTTTCGCTTGCGAGGCCCTTGCGGATCTCTCAAGTAGTGCGGGAAGTTTAATGAAAAACATCAATGATGTCAAGTATTCAAGGCTTTTTGCCTACTACGTTCTTAAATGTGAAAAAACCCTAAGAAAAACCCACCTTTTACTGGTGGGTTTTTTGCCTATTTTACTGTCTTTGCAAGCTCTGCCCACTGCCTTGGGGATAAATCCTCTGCTCTCGCTTTTGGATTTATACCGAGCGATTCCCATGCTTGGGACTGATCCTCAGAAACGTCTATATTTGATCGCAAGAGCTTTCGTGGTTTCGCGAAACCTTTCTTTGCGAGAAGCATAATTTGCTCTGGCTCTATCCCCCAATGATTTGCACGATCTTTTACTGGCATTGGCTTTACATAAAGCACCGCTGAATCAACTCTTGGCGGCGGATAAAAACACCCTGGTGGAACTTTACGCAAAATGCGCATTTCACTCGATACGAGCGCTACCATGAGCGAAAGCAATGATTGCTTACCATCACGCGAAATAGCACGCTCTGCCACCTCTTTTTGCACAAGCACCACCATGCATTCTGGAGGATGCTTTGACCACAAGCCAAGACGCAACGCATAAGACGTAATAGCGTATGGCAAATTCGCGATAAACTTCCATGGCTTTTTACCAACAAGTTTTAGCCAATCGAGCTGAATCGCATCACCTAGCACAATCTTCAAGTTCTTGAGTTTGCGAGATTCATGGTAGGCCGCATAACGCTTGTCTTTTTCGATGGCAATAACGTTAGCGCCGCGATCTAAAAGCTCATTTGTTAATACCCCTAGTCCCGGACCAATCTCAAGCACCGTGTCACCCTCTTGAATCTCCCCTGCTTCTACAATGGTTTCTAGCGTCGCTCCATCAATCAAAAAATGCTGACCCAAGCGCTTATTTGGCGCTCCGCCTAACTGTTCTAATAAAACTTTGATTTCTGAGGGATTCATAACGGTACTCTACTCGTTTCTTTGGCTATTAAAAGCAAATAAAAAACCACGCGCGCCTGCATGGTCTTTACAGAGTTCGTCATTTTACGACTTTGAGTAATTTGCCATTTGGCATTAGCAACTGAGGCGACTTGCCTGCCTTCGCAAGAAAGTTTATAGCGTGCACAGCGCGCAAAATCATCATTGCAATAGTTGTCTTGCCAGATTTTAGCGGTACGACTTAATAGGGAAAACATGGGGCACTCTTTCAAGTGCGGACAGTCTTTATTGCTCGACATGCTGCCTCCGTTTGCGCACTATAAACATCCAACGAACAAAGTCAATCCATTGAGCATCTTAATCCTTATTGAGCTCCGCTGGTACATCGTGTTTACCCGCTTCCATTCTAAGGTAGCCCTCAATAAACGCATCAATATCACCATCAAGAACTTTTTCAGGATCGGCGGTTTCAACATCGGTACGATGATCTTTGACCATCTTATATGGATGCAAAACATATGAACGAATTTGATTGCCCCATTCTGCGCTTTGGTATTCGCCACGAAGTTGCTGTTTTTCTTTTTGTAATTCTTCTTCGCGTAATTTTGCTAATTTTGATTTGAGTACACGCATCGCAAATTCTTTGTTTTGCGTTTGTGATCGCTCATTTTGACACGAAACCATAATACCCGTTGGTAGATGCACGATACGCACGGCTGAGTATGTTGTATTCACCGACTGTCCACCTTTTCCACCGGCGGTAAAGGTATCGATACGCAAATCTTCGTTTTTAATCTCAATATCAGAATCATGCTCGATTTCAGGAATAACTTCTACAAGGGCAAAAGACGTTTGACGTAACGCATCGGCATTAAATGGCGATTGACGAACTAAACGATGTACACCGTGCTCGCTCTTTAAATGACCATAAGCAAAACGACCTTCAACGCGAAAAACAGCCGACTTGATACCCGCTTCTCCACCTCTCGACTCATCCAATAATTGCACCTTCCAACCTTTACGTTCAGCAAAACGAAAAAGCATTCGCATTATCATCTCTGCCCAATCCTGCGCATCTGTCCCGCCAGCGCCAGCATGGATGCCAATAATCGCATTCGCCTGATCATGGTCACCCGAAAACATTAGGCTAAATTCTAACTTGGTGAACTCTGTTTCTAATTCAGCAAGCTTTTTTTCAATTTCTTTGACTGTGTCTTGATCTTTCTCGGATTCTGCCATGTCGAGCAACTCTAACGAGTCTGCGATTGCTAGACGAATAACCTCCCATTCTTCGATTTCACGTCTAAGCTCTGCAAGCTTTTGGGACTCACGTGTGGCACGCTCTTGATCCTGCCAAAAATCCGCCGACATCGTTTCGGCCTCAAGAGCGGCTATTTCTTTTTTTGTCGTATCCAAAGCCAAAATACCCCAAGCTTCATCCACCTTGGTTTTTAGCGCTAGTAATTGCTCACGCAGCTCTTGGATCATGCTGGGAGAGTAAAGGATTGTGGTAAAAAAGGAAAGGACAAAAAACACCCCTACCTACATTCTTTCTATAGACAGGGGTGAGTTATATCAGCCTCTTTTGAGAGAATGCAGTCGCGTGATAGAGACATGCTTAAGTTGCTCAGCTTGTGATGGCAAAAACATGATGTCGTCACCAACATTGATTTCCCATCCAGCGTATCGGTCATGAAGGTAGATCTGTTCATTCAACCTGCAGCCGATTCTATATTTTGGACTATCGAGCGGACTCGGGATCAAGATGAGTTCGGCACGAGAAAAAATCCAACCACCTTGGACCATGGTGTGATGTATTTCATCCGACCAGTGCTGAAGCGCTACGACATCACAAACGTTCTTTGGTGGTAACAGCTGGGTCATAACCTGATATACTAGTGCGCTTTCGACACTTTGGGTCAGTCCGCGTACACGAAATATTGCCGCATCTAATTTTTCAGGGTCAAGTCGAATAATCATCTCGCTTAATAGCAAAAACAATAATTCAACTTCTTCTCTCGAGTGTGTATTTATTTTTACTCGCATCAATAGCTGATAGAGCTCGTGTATTTTTACCAATACTAGATAACGAGCGTTAATTCCTGACAGCGAAGTAAGCGCCTTAACACACCGAATGACAAGTGTGTCGGTTGGCGCATAAAATTCTTCTCGGATCGCCTCAATGCGCGCAAGAACCTTTTGAGGAAGTAAATCTGCGATGAGATGAACCTCTTCAAAGAAGACTTCCTTGCCCAAGAGATGCCACACTCCATGATAGACCGTCTTTGGTCGAAAGAACTTATGACCTTCGTTTAAAAACGCTTGTGTAAAGCTTGTTGCGCGCGTACAAACACCAAGCTCTTGATCAAGACGAAGTCGGCTCACAACAAGCGCACGAACACGGTGAGCCTCCATCCCAATCTCGAGAAGATTCTGCACCCAAAGGATATTTCCTATTGAGTGCTGACGAATGACGGATTCTACAAACGTGTATCGCTGCGACTCATCTCTTATAGCCGTAAGATATTCTTTCTGACACAAAATAAGCACTGCGTATGGGCCATCGAGAATAAACTTACGATGAAAATCCAGAGGGTCACGAACAATACGATGAAACAGATTTGCCTGTTCCTGCATCCAGGAGATGCCTACTGACGTAGTCAGCCCCAAGTCATGAACGTAGTAATATTCCCTAGCTTTAATCGCTAGAATAGCTTCGGTGAGAGTACCTCGATGAGCAGCTTCGATCAAAGAGTTTGTCTGCTTCTCGAGCGCATCCGCTGAAATTTTTTTCACGACAATCTCCTTGTGTTGTTAAAGGGCGATGACTTCATTAGAGAACCAACCTCAACATCTTTCGTCAAGTAAACCTCATGACTACCACTGAATTGGTTGCTTACCTTTTGCTATCAGATACTCATTTGCCTTACTAAAGTGCTTGCAACCAAACCATCCAGCATAAGCGCTAAGCGGTGATGGATGTACCGTTTTTAATACAAAATGCTTGGACGTATCTATTAGTGATTCTTTTTGTTGCGCATATCGTCCCCATAGCAAAAAGACAATGCCTTCGCGTTGATCCGAAATAACCTTAATTGCAGCGTCGGTAAATTTCTCCCAACCCTTACCCTGGTGTGAACCCGCCTGTCCCTCACGCACCGTTAACGTTGCATTTAAAAGAAAAACACCTTGTTTTGCCCATCGAGACAAGTCACCATCTTGCGTAAGTGGCGTACCTATATCATCAGCAATCTCTTTAAAAATGTTTTTGAGTGATGGAGGTATCGCAATACTCTTACCTACAGAAAAACAGAGCCCATGCGCTTGCCCTGGTCCATGATAAGGATCCTGCCCAATAATAACGACCTTTACTTGATCAAATGGACATTCATCGAATGCGCGAAAAATTTGTGCTGGCGCCGGATAAACCTTTGTCGTTTTATATTCGTTCTTTACAAATTCAGCGAGCGTTGAGAAATATCCTTGGCCAAATTCGGCATCAAGTGCCTTTTTCCAACTTGCTTCGATAGTCACATTAGCGCTGTTCATAGATATTCAAATCAATACCATCCTTCAACTTCATAAAACGCTTTTTTGCAAAAGCTGGATGACGTTCAAGCGCGTAACGCAAAGCCGTGCGCGGCATAGTCGCTGCATGTTTTTCTAAGAAGCCATTAAGCTTTGCCATACTGGCGTGTTTACCAACCTCGCGTAACATCCAACCAACAGCTTTTTGCATCAAATCATGTCGATCATCAATAAGCGCCTCCGCAACAGTCAGTGCAAGATCAGCCTCTCCTTTTTTAATGAGATAAAGTGTCGAAATCATCGCCATGCGACGTTTCCAAAGAAGCTTTGAACGAATAAGTGGACGAAGATACTCATAACCAAATTTTTCGACCATCGGGCCAAGAACAGCGACAGCAGACGTATCAACAAGATCCCAGTTATTAATGCGATCAGCATGACGAAGATAAAAGGCTGCTAATGTCTTTTGTGTTTTTTCATCTTTCGCTTTTTTTGCTTGTTCAGCTAAAAGAATAACCGCCGCCAAACGCACCTCATGCCAAGGAGATTGCAAAAGCTTTTCTATTTCGTTCAGTTCAAGTGCCTTGTATGGGATACAATCCTTACGAATAGAAGGCACGGACAATCCCAAAAAAAGATCTCCCTCTCCGTATTCACCGGGACCCGTCTTAAAAAATCTCTGCAAAAAAACACCGCGCTCAATATCTCGACGTTTTATCAGGGTCTGCTCAAGGTTCTTTGCAAGAAGTGATTTCATAAAGATAGTTTACGCTATTTGGCACTTTGGACAAAAATGTGTCCCTCGTCCGGCTTGAGTGATTTTTTGAATAGTCGTTTTCTTGCAGCTCACACACTTCTCCCCTGCCCGACCATAAACACGTAGCAATGACAAAAAACCGCCGCGTTCACCCTGAGTATCAACATAATCATTTGCGCTCGTCCCCTTTTGCTTGATAGATTCTGTCAAAACCAGCTGAATCTCTTTTGCTAAGAAAAAGCGTTGCTCGTCGGTAAGTAGATGTGCACGTGTAGACGGATGTATGCGCGCACGAAAAAGCGATTCGTCAGCATAAATATTGCCGATACCTGCAATGACTTTCTGATCCAACAAAACCGATTTGATCGCACGCGTCGAAAATCGTTTTAATGCATCCGCAAGAATCTGAATCTCATGCTCTAAAGGCTCTGGTCCATAATCCGCAATCTCATCTTCAAGTTGTTCATCGGTAAGGAGATTCACAAAACCAAATTTACGCACATCTGACCAAATCATTGTGCTGCCGTCATCTAAATAAAAGAGGATATGATCATGCTTTTTTGGTTTATACCCCTTCTCTGCAAAAAGAAATTTACCTGTCATTTTAAGATGAGCTGTCATAACACCGCCATCCATAAAATAAAAAATGAGAAGCTTTGCACGACGTTTAACGGCGATAATCTTGCGATCTTTGAGTTGATCAACAAATAGAGCCTCTCTTGGAAATTCACGGCCAGAGTGGATAACTTCAACGCCAATAATACGCTTATTGACCAAGCGCTCATTTAACTGTCTTTTAATCGTTTCGACCTCTGGTAATTCGGGCATACAACAGGTTATTAACAAACAAAATCACCTCGCGCCAGTACCCTCTAAAAGAGGTGGCGCGAGGTGACAGATTCGGACTCTCAAAGCTCGGCCGTGACCAAAAAGCTCGAAAAGCACTTCATGTCATTACGCATGATGCCATGATGAGAAAAGTTATTTCTAGAGCAAAGCCGCAGTTTTTCTAGCCAAGGGTCTAGCCCCGTAAGCAGAGATAGCGACGCGTTTTGCTCGTCGAGAATCTTTTGATGAAGTGTAGCAATATCTCTTTGCACAACGTCAAAGATACGTGAGCGATGCTCTCTTTCTGACGTTTCGGCCAACTGTGGCTCGAGCAAGGTAAGCGGCAATACACCGTCTCGCTCAACACGAACAATTAACCGCAGCAGCATCACACGAAAGCACACTTCTTGAAAAAGCGCCTCCATGTCCACTTCGTGATGTTCGCCAAGACTTACAGTCTCGCACAATTCATCACTCAATTGTTTTGCACGCAATGCCTGCGGAGCAAAGGGCTGAATCCATGTCAGCATCAGAATGCCGTCAGAAAAATCCCCTAGCTCAGTAATCAGATCATTGCGCGTCTGCCTATTGATACGTGATTGAAATGCGCGATAGGCACGAGTAAGACGACCGTTTTTTGCCAAGGCTTGTGCAAGTCTATGCAGTCGATCTTCGAGCTGTCTGACAACTCCCCTCACCTGCAAGAATCTTGGCTGAAAGTAATGCAGCATGATATGCGTATTACGTTGACGTCTTTCGAGATGTGCTGCACCTCGATAGGTCGTCATCGCATGTACAGCATTGCGCATTGGTCGCGGGTCACCGTCTACACCTACCTGCATAAACAGATCTCCTGCGCGAATCTTGAACTCATCACGAAAGTCTGGATCCGTGTACTGAGCCTCAAGTCGCAGTATAGCCGACATGATGTGGTCGTGCTCTCCTTTGGTGCAATGCCCCTTATTGAGTAGTAGATTCGCCGTGGCGCGCGCCTCCTCAACGGATCGCTTCATCCGAGCTCTCTCGTCTTTAAGACCAGAGACGATATACCACTGTTGCCTCATATATCCGTAGATATCCGCGACAACATAGTGAGTAACACTCTTTTGAGTGGAGTTCTGACGACTCCTATTTGGCGCAATAACAAACCCCGGGTAACTCCATCGCTTTTCAGCAAATCTTCTACGACCATGACGTACAGACTCAGAAAGTGGTGTTAGCGATGAAAAAGCTCTACCTGGGAGATATATACCCTCTCCTAGAATAGGACCTTCCTTGAGCTGAGCTTTATAGCTCTTTTTTCATGACCCATGGACGGACATCCTTCGCTAGCAGCCCCACATTAGGCTCGTTTTTTGCATTGGATGACTTTTGGTTTATTTGTGTCAAAGGTGCCTCCTTGCCGTTTTACGGTACAAGGACGCTAGCAGAAACCAATAATAAAATCAACCCTAGGCATCTGGCCAAGGGGTGATTAATTCATAACCTGTTTTTGTAATAGCAACGGTAACCTCTGAGTGCGCGCAAATACTTTTGTCATTTGTTGCGATCGTCCATTGATCATCTTTCATATGGACGCCAGGTTTTTTAAGAGTGATCATTGGTTCAATCGCGATAACCATCCCTTCGAGCATTTTTACCTTAGGCATATGTCGATCGCGATAATTAGGCACAAGCGGATCTTCGTGAACAGCATGACCAACACCATGGCCGACAAGATCTTTAACTATGCCAAAGCCATAAGGTTTAACAAAATCTTCGATCGCGGCACCAATGTCATGAATATAACGACCCGCTTTTACGACAGAGAGCCCCTTTACCAGTGCCTCTCTTGTAACCTTTACGAGCTCTTTTACTTTTTCATCTACTTCGCCAACAATGACCGTCATCGCCATATCGGTACAGAGTTCTTTATACCAACAGCCAATATCTAAGCTTACGACATCGCCTTTTTTAATGACGCGATCAGGTGTTGCTAAACCATGTACCACCTCTTCGTTAATCGATACGCAGAGGGTATCAGGATATGGAATCCCCTCACCATGTATACGGTACCCCAAAAATGACGGTGTTGCTCCAGCGTCTTCAATGACCTTGCGTGCAATAGCATCAAGGTCTTTTGTATGCGCACCTTCGACGCAGGCGTCTGCTGCGGCACGAAGTGCTCGAGAAAGGATAATACCCCCCTCTTTCATGATAGCGATCTCTTCTGGTGTTTTGAGCAATGACATGTGGCGAAACATAGCAAAAACTGGTACTTTATACAAGACACCCCTCCTATGAAAGACAAGAAAATCCAGTATTTAATTACAAAAGAAGAGGTTCGCCAAAAGCACACCATCAATCTCATCGCCTCAGAAAACACCGTTAGTCAAGATATATTAGAGGCGACAGGTTCCGTACTTACGAATAAATATGCTGAAGGTAAGCCCTTTAAGCGTTATTATGCGGGATGCGAAACGGTAGATACGATTGAACAGATTGCTATCGAGCGAGCAAAAAAGCTCTTTGGCGCGAGCTGGGTTAATGTCCAACCGCATTCTGGCACACAGGCAAATCTTGCCGTCTATCAAGCTCTCCTCTCGCCGGGTGACACGATTCTTGGATTAGACCTCAAACACGGTGGACATCTTTCGCACGGATTCATAGCAAATGCGAGCGGTAAAAATTATCGTGGCGTGAGCTACCAACTTGACCCAAAAACAGAACAGCTCGACTATGCTGCGATTCGTCGTATCGCAAAAAAAGAAAAGCCTAAACTCATTATCTGTGGCGCATCCGCATATAGCCGTGACTGGGACTATAAAACACTCCGAAAAATCGCTGACGAAGTAAAAGCTCTTCTGCTCGCAGACATCGCGCATCCAGCAGGATTAATCGCAGCTAAACTTCTCAATGATCCGTTTGATTACGCGCATGTTGTTACATCTACAACACACAAAACGCTTCGCGGTCCACGCGGTGGAATTATCATGTTACGCCACGACATCAATCATCCGTACAGCAAATTAAAAGCAAAGAAAAAACTAAGTGAGCTATTAGACTCCGCTGTCTTTCCTGGTACACAAGGCGGTCCGCTTGAACACGTGATTGCCGCCAAAGCAATTTGCTTTGCAGAAGCCGCAACGCCAGCTTACAAAAGCTATGCAAAACAAGTGATAAAAAATGCCCAATGCCTTGCAAACGAGCTTTCAAAAAAAGGCTACCGAATTGTATCGGGCGGCACAGACAATCATTGCTTTCTTGTTGATCTCACACCAAAAAAGATTACCGGTCTTGAAGCGCAAGAAAAACTTGAATCTATTGGCATCACCGTAAACAAAAATCTTCTTCCTTTTGACGAGCAATCTTCAACAGTCACCTCAGGCATTCGACTCGGTACTGCCGCCGTTACATCACAAGGCTACAAAGAAAAAGACATGAAACAAATCGCGACATGGATTGATCAAGCGCTAACAACAACTGAAAACAAAAACTTGAACCTACTAAAAAAAGAAATTCAATCTTACGTAAAGAACTTGCGTTAATAAACTAAAACCCAAGCTTGGTTAATTTACGAAAAAGCTCTTCGGAAAGTTGAGGTAATGTCTGTTCAGCTTTTATCGCTAACAAAATTCCGCGTTGACGATAATAACCTGATAATGGTTCCGTCATAAAATGATACTCAGCCAAACGGCGCATCACAAAATCCGCTTCATCTGCGACACGTTTTTTCACTTCTCCTCCACAGACAGGACACTTTTTTATAACTTTTAAAACAGAAAATGGAACAGCTGATCGACAGGTCGCACAGCGTCCACACTCACTTAAACGCTTTACAGATTCTTTATCAGACATCTTTAGTTGAATCGCAATATCAAGCGCGGTATGACGATCAAGTGTTATTGCTTGTTCTACATTTCTCGGAAATCCATCCAAGACAAAACCCGTAGAAAGATAGGGTTTCATTCTTTTGATGATAATCGCCTCCACAACTTCATCTGGTGCAATCACTTGAGACGTCACATATTCTTTTGCGAGCTTTCCGAGCGCCGTCCCCTCCGATATCTCATCACGCAATAACTCCCCAGAAGAAATATAAGGCACCCCATAGCGATCAGAAAGCGCCCTCCCTTGGGTGGTTTTACCGGCGCCTTGTGGCCCAAATAAGACGGCTCGTAAGCGGCGTTTTTTCGCCATAATATCTGCAGACTAGCACTCAACGATAAAAACGAAAAGCCCAAACACAAAACCCCTCCTGATCTTTGGGACAGGAGGGGTTTTGTTACTTAGTACACGTCGTACGAACGCATTGTAATCTGAGCTTCAATTTGCTTGATAGACTCAATGACTACAGATACGACGATAAGCAAGGATGTACCACCGATATTCACCGTCGTCGAGCCAGTAAGGGCCTGAGCGATGAGTGGAGTAACGGCGATAAAGCCCAAGAACAATGCACCACCTAGGGTGATACGCTCAACAACCTGTAAAAGATAGGCTGCTGTTTGCGCTCCTGGACGAATGCCCGGGATAAAACCACCTTGTTTTTGCAAGTTCTCCGATACACGTTCTGGCTGAAAGACGATGGTCGCGTAGAAGTAGGTAAATCCTACAACGAACAAGAAATACAGCACGCCGTAAATCGTTTGGTTCTGCAACGTAACAAGAAGCCAGTTTGCTGCATTTGCAACAGCTGGTGTTCTTGCTTGCGCAAAGAACTGTGCGAGCACGGACGGGAACAAGAGCATCGACACAGCAAAGATGATCGGAATAACACCCGTCATGTTTACTCGTAATGGCAATGATGACGTAATTCCGCCGCTACCCGTTCCTGATAGAGAACGTGATTGGCGAGCGTATTGTACCGGCACATTACGTTGACCTTCGTTTACAAAGACGATACCTGCAACCATTGCAATGGCTGACGCGGCGTAAAGCACAACCGTCAACCATTGGGATGAGTCATAGGTCGCAAAGAAACGAGAGACCGTCGATGGCAAACCCGAAACGATACCAGCAAAGATCAGCAACGAGATACCGTTACCAACTTTACGCTCCGTAATGAGCTCACCTAACCATGTTAAGAACATCGTACCTGCCGTTACACAGGCAATAAGCATCACAATATAGAGAGGCTCTTGCGTTGTAAGGATAGGAAACGACGAATTACGCATGATCGAAAGAAGCGCAAATGACTGAACGATCGCAAGTGGCACCGTCAAAAGACGTGTCCACTGGCTAATACGCTTTTGTCCTGCCTCCCCTTCTTTTTGGATTTCTTCTAAGCGTGGAACAATCATCGTCAACAACTGAAAAACAATCGAAGACGTGATGTAAGGACCGACACCGAGAGCAACAATGCTAAAGTTAGACATTGTGCCACCCGAGAAGACATTGAGAAGGCCAAGCAATTGATTCGCTTCAAAAAAGCGTCGCAAAGCAATAAGGTCAATACCCGGAAGCGGAATATTTGCCGCTACACGAAAAATGACCATCATTGCAATAACGAACAAAAGCCCGTTACGCACCTCCTTCACACGCCACGCTTGTGTCAATGTATTCCACATAAGAAGTTGGGATTAGGTGCGGTCTTTAACGGAACCGCCGGCAGCCTCAATAGCTGCCTTAGCGCTTGCGCTAATGGCTACACCAGAAACATTAAGTTTCTTCGAGATAGCTTCGTTACCCACGATTTTTACAGCTTTCGCTGTACGCGTTACGAGGCCACGCTTACGAAGTTCTTGCATTGTTACCATAGAACCCGTTTCAAACGCCTCAAGACGCTTTAACGTGATCGTGGTTGCTTTGTCATAACGACTACGGAAACCTCTCACCTTTGGAAAGGAGAGGAGCATCGATTTCATACCGAGACGCTTTAAGCCATGTTTACCACCGGAGCGGGATTTCTGACCATTTGCACCACGACCGGATGTTTTACCGATACCAGTACCTTCACCACGACCGATACGAAAGGATTTCTTTCGTGAGCCATGCTTTGGTTTTAGAGAATGTAATGTAAGCGACATAATTATTTCTTCGCTACAGCAGATTCTTCAGACTTCTCTGTCTTCACCGGAAGGCGAAGCATACGAAGCGCCTCAAACGTTGCTTTGACGTTGTTGGTCTTATTGTTTGAACCGAGGATCTTCGAAACAACGTTCGGGATACCAGCAAGTTCAAGCACGATACGAACAGCGCCACCTGCTTTTACACCAGAACCTTTTGGAGCTGGCTTAAGAAGCACCATAGCTGCACCGTATTTTGCTGTTACAGCATGAGGGATCGTTTCGTTTACAAGTGGGACGGTAATAAGCGATTTTCTTGCTTGAGTGCTTGCTTTATTGCTTGCACCTGCAACATCCACGCCTTTCGCGAGACCAAAACCTGTGCGGCCCTTACGGTTACCAATAACCGAAAGAACACGAAAGCGCATACGCTTACCACCCTTGGTTACACGTGTAACACGAGCAACCTCAACGTTCTTTTCTTCATAGTCTGCCTCAGCAGGAACGTCACCGCGTCCGCGACGATTGTCACGTCGGCCGCCACGAGCGCCACCGGCACCACCACGACCACCGCGTCCACCTGCACCAAAAGCTGGACGAGCACCACGAGGTGCAGGCTTATCCGTTGGTGCTGGAGCTGCGACAGGGGCTTCAGCAGGAGCTGGAGCCGCGGCAGGAGCTGTGCTCTCTGCTGCTTGTTTGATTTCTTCAGACATAGATTAGAACGTGAGACCCGCTTCACGAGCGCCTTCGGCTAATGCCTTAACGCGACCATGATAGCGCTTATCGCGGCGATCGAATACCGCCTGGTTAATACCCTGTTTCACAAGGCGTTCGGCAATCATCTTGCCTACCTCCGTTGAGATTTCAGTTTTCTTTTTACCTTTTCGTTGTGCTTCAGCGATATCAGTATCACGGACAGACGCGAGCGTCTTTTGTGCGACATCATCAATGGCTTGCACATAAATATGAGAGATACTACGGAAGACGGCCAAACGCGGACGTGTTGCCGTTCCGGAGATGCGAGCGCGAACGCGAGCAATGCGGCGAGCTTTCGCCGTGGAAGTGTTGAGATTCGACATACGTTTAGGCGTTAGGATTTGGCTGCCTTACCAGCTTTGCGACGAACAACCTCATCAGTGTATCGAATACCTTTGCCCTTATAAGGCTCTGGTGGACGTACACGGCGAATTTGTGCCGCTACTTCTCCTAACAAGTGTTTGTCAGAAGAAACAAGCTTTAGGATTTGTTTATCAACACTCGCTTCGAGCATTGGAGGCACAGGGTATTTCACCTGATGCGAAAAACCGACGTCCATGACAATAACATTGCCTTGTAGTGCGACTTTGTAACCAACACCAACGAATTCGAGGGATTTCTCGTAAGGTTTCACAAGGCCTTCTACCGCGTTCGCGATGAGCTGGCGAGTGAGACCCCAGAGAGCACGCTGTTTCACATTGTTTTCGTCTTTGACGTTTACAATAACAGCACTTGGCTCTGCCTGGATCTCGATCGAGACATCCGAGTGGAGAGGAACCGTGAGAGACTCTTTAGGGCCTTTCACAGTTACCTTCCCAGCTTCGACAGTCACGTCAAAACCCGAGGGCAGGATAACCGGTTTCTTACCGATACGAGACATACAATAATAGTGAAGAATGAAACGAAGATCTTACGATACTTCGCAAATAATTTCTCCGCCGAGCTTACGCTTACGTGCTTCGTGATCAGACATGACACCAGCGGATGTTGAAATCACGCGGATACCCTGACCAGATAACACATGAGGGAGTTCAGTGGTTTTACGATAGACACGGCGTCCAGGAGTTGAAATGCTCTTGATAGAACGAATCAATGGAGTCTTGCCCATGTATTTAAGAGTTACGACGAGGGTCTTTTTTGGACCTTCTGACGTTTGTTTTGCGTCTGCAAGAAAGCCTTCTTCGACGAGCACCTTGGCGACAGCCAATTTCAAACGGGAGCCCGGCAAAGAAACCGTCTCATGACGTGCGGCCTGCGCATTACGAATGCGTGTCAGGAAGTCGCTGATTGGATCGTTTTGCATAGTTTACCAGCTTGATTTGGTCACACCTGGAAGCTCAGCGCGGTTAGCGAGCTCACGGAAGCAAATACGGCACAATCCGAAGTCGCGCATGTAGCCATGCTTACGACCACAGCGCCAGCAACGGCGCACTTCGCGAGTCGAGTATTTCGGCTTGCGGTTGGATTTTGCGATTTGAGCTTGTGTTGCCATAAGTTAGTTCGTGAATGGAAAGCCGAGGCCTTTGAGCAAAGCGGTACCTACGGCGCGTTCACCAGCCGTTGTCGTGATGGTGATTTGCAAACCGTGGATACGTTCAATTTCATCCGGACGGATTTCAGGGAACGCAATGTTCTCACGAAAGCCGAGGGATAGATTGCCATGGGCATCCATCGATTTGGACGAAATACCGCGGAAGTCACGGATACGTGGGAAAGTAAAGTTCGTGAGGCGAGTGAGAAAATCCCACATGCGTTGACCACGAAGCGTTACCATCATACCCACAACCATACCTTCACGGATTTTAAAGCTTGAGATTGATTTCTTCGCTTTTGTTTTTGCTGGCTTTTGACCAGTAATACGCTCAAGCGTTCGTTCAACCGTTTCAAGGACCTTCGGATCCTTAAGACCCTGCGAAAGACCGACGGAAATCGTCACGCTCTTCACTTTTGGAACGGCCATGATGCTTTCGATACCGAAGTCCTTTTTCAAGGCTGGCACGACAGCTGATTGGTACTGTTCTTTTAGAGTCATAGGATTAGGCAGCTCGTTTATTATGACGAGCAGGTTTACCACCGATAACAAGCATCACATTGGATGAGTTCATCGGCATTGAGAACTCAACGGTCTGACCTTGGGCTTGAGCACTCGCAGCGCGCATATGGCGTTTGCGAATATTCACACCTTCAACCACGACACGATTGAGTTTTGGAAAAGTCTGGATGACTTTGCCTTTTTTGCCTTTGTCGGCCCCGGCAATCACGATGACTTCATCGCCGGTTTTAATACGGAGTTGTGTCATAGGATATTAGAGGACTTCAGGCGCAAGAGATACAATCTTCGTAAAACCTTTTGCGCGAAGTTCGCGAGCAACTGGTCCGAAGATACGAGTACCTTTTGGTTCTTTTGTTTTAGGATCGATGATAACGCCAGCGTTTTCGTCGAAGCGAATGTACGTACCGTCTGCACGACGTGTCTCTTTACGAGAACGCACAAGTACAGCGTGGACGACATCGGATTTCTTTACAACGCCACGAGGATCTGCGGATTTGACGGCGCAAGTCACAACGTCCGCGATGCGGCCGTAGCGCTTTTGGTAACCACCATTCACACGGATCACCTGGAGAATTTTAGCTCCTGAGTTATCAGCAACAGAGAGCATTGAGCGATGTTGTACCATAGAGATTATGCAGCTTTAATGGTGGACAAATAACGCCAATTCTTGTCGCGGCTCACCGGGCGGCACTCTTCGATTTCGATGATGTCACCCATATGGGCAGCACCAATTTCGTCGTGGACCTTGAATTTCTTCGAGATCGTGAAGTACTTACCGTACTTCTCGTGCATAACACGGCGGTCTACACGAACCACAGCGGTTTTTGCCA
Source organism: Candidatus Nomurabacteria bacterium (assembly GCA_023898425.1). Classification (NCBI taxonomy): domain Bacteria; phylum Candidatus Nomuraibacteriota; species Candidatus Nomurabacteria bacterium. The sequence goes on along the minus strand of CP060222.1, from coordinate 142,281 downwards.
TCGCTGTTGATACAACAACGCCTTGCAAGCGATGTGGTTGTGTTTTGGATGATTGAGTCGTTGACATAATTACTTGGTAGCAGTCGCTTTAGCGAGTGCGTGAACTGTACGGGCAAGTTCGCGACGTTTAACGCGCACTGTACGTACTTTGAGATATTGACGTGTCTTCACTTTGAAGCGGAGGTCGCGCAATTCGGCACGAAGCTCTTCAGCTTGGCGACGAAGTTCGACAGGCGTCTTCAGTGAGAGCTCTTTGAAGTTCGACATAGCTTATTTGCTTATAAACTTACAAATCGGCGATAGCTTATAAGCAGCGCTCTGTAGAGCTTGCTTAGCCATATCAGCCGGAATGCCGTCCATTTCATAAAGGATTGTACCTGGACGAATAACCGCAACGTAGTGATCCGGGGCACCTTTACCGGAACCCATCGGTACTTCGTTACCTTTTTTCGTTACAGGCTTATCAGGGAACACGCGAATCCAGACTTTACCGCCTTTTTTTACATAGCGAGTGAGAACACGACGACCAGCTTCGATTTCTTGAGAAGTAATCCATGCTGGAGTCATTGCTTTCAAGCCGTATGAACCAAAAGCGAGCTCAATCTTTGTGGATGCCGTGCGAATGTTGCGAGCGCGACCTTTTTGCCACTTGCGATGTTTGACTTTCTTTGGAATCAACATAGGGCATTAAGATGCTTTTTCTGATTGAGAATCGGCAGGAGCAGCTGGAGCGGATGGAGCCGCTGACTTACTAGCACCTGAACCGAATGAGACAGGGCGACCCGTACCACCACCGCGACTATCGCGACGTGGAGGACGACCACCACCCATACCGTCACGACGTGGACCGCGATCATCGCGACGACGTGGAGTTGTTGGCTGGTAGATCGCTGGACGTTCGCCGTTAAAGATATCTCCGCGGTAGATCCAGACTTTTACGCCGATAGCACCGGCCTTTGTCATGGCAAAATTTGCGGAGTAGTCGATATCAGCACGAAGGTTTGTGAGTGGGATTTTTCCCCAAGCTAACCATTCGCGACGAGCAATTTCAGCACCGTTCAAACGACCTGATACAGCGATTTTTACACCGAGTGCACCAGATTTTTTGACGCGTTCAATCGTCATCTTGAGGACGCGGCGAAAAGCCATGCGACGTTCAAGATCTGAAATAACGGATTGAACAACGAGAGCGGCTTCAATACCAGGGTTTGCTACCTCTTGAATATTAAGGTTTACGCGAAGTGTTTTGATTTGCCCTGGAAAGAATTTCTTTTCGATTTTCTTTTTGAGCGCATCTGAACCTTCACCTCCACGACCAATGGCAATGCCAGGACGTGCCGCATGAACCGTAATGGTAACAACGCCACGTGAGCGTTCGATTTCGATGCGGTTTACACCTGCGTCTTTCAATTCTTTCTCAAGGTATTCACGAATACCAAGATCCTGTTGAAGTGATTGACGATAGACATCATTGCGGGCGAACCAGCGTGATGGCCAGGTGGTGGTCATTCCGAGACGGAAGACTTTTGGATTGACTTTGTGACCCATAGGTTAGGCGGTTACTTGCGTAGCAGCTTTCTTAGCACGAACGACTTTCTTCGGAGCAGCTTCTACTTTTTCAGTAGGAGCGTCCTTCTTTTCAGCAAGTACAATCGTGATGTGAGTGGTGCGCTTACGAATCGGTGCTGCACGACCAAAGGCACGTGCACGAAAACGTTTAAGCGTTGGACCGCCGTCAGCAACGATAGTCTTTACGTATAAGTCTTCTTTTTGAAGATGAAAGTTATGTGTTGCGTTGGCAACCGCTGAGAGCAAGAGTTTGAGTACCGGCTCAGATGCGAGCTTGGGCACAAACTTTAGCTTTGTTTCGGCGGCTGCGACCGACATTCCTCGGACAGTATCCACAACAAGGCGAACCTTACGTGGAGACATACGGAGAAAGCGGAGTGATGCTTTTACTTCCATAGCGATTATTTCTTAGCAGCGTCAATGGACTTAGTTAACTTACCGCCATGACGTGTGAACTTACGTGTTGGCGAGAATTCACCAAGTTTATGACCCACCATGTTTTCAACAACGAGCACATTTACATGTTGCTTGCCATTGTGAACACCGAAGGTAAAACCAACCATCTCCGGCGTAATTGTCGAAGAACGGTACCACGTCTTGATGATAGCCTTTGAACCAGGGCCAGCTTTCTTCACTTTTTCAAGAAGCTTTGGCTCGGTGAAAGGTCCTTTTTTGAGACTTCGAGACATAGATTAGAGAGTGTTGCCCTTGCGGCGGCGAATAATGAATTTGTCGCTAGCAAGATGACGGCGACGCGTTTTGACACCGAGAGCATGTTTGCCCCACTTGGTCTTAGCGTATTTCATACCAATTGGATGTTTACCTTCACCACCACCGTGAGGGTGATCTACTGGGTTCATGACTTTACCGCGAACCGTAGGACGGATACCGCGATGGCGCATGCGACCAGCTTTACCCCAACGAACGAGGTGCCAATCTTGGTTTGAAACGGAGCCGATGGTTGCCATACAACCCTTCGGAATACGGCGGGTTTCACCGGATGGAAGTTTGATGACAGCCCAGTCGTCTTCGACAGCCATGAATTCGATACGGGAGCCGGCACCATGGCCAAGCTGTCCGCCTTTACCCGGTGCTAGCTCTACTGAATGAACCGTAGTACCAACAGGGATCTTGCTTAACGGAAGACGGTTACCAGGAAGAATTTCTGCTTCTGTAAGTGAGGAGACAATTGTCATACCCACTTGTAACCCGTCTGGTGTGAGTACGTAGGATTTTACACCGTCCTTATACGCAACGAGCGAAATACGTGCGCCGCGATTAGGATCGTACTCAATAGTTTTTACTGTGGCAGGAATATCGTAACGGCTGCGAGTAAAGTCAACTTCACGAATGAATTTTTTGTGACCTCCGCCTTGATGGCGAACAGCGATTTTACCGCCATTACGACCGGCCTTGTTTTTGCGCGAGATGATGAGAGATTTTTCAGGCTTACTTGCAGTAATATCTGAGAAATCCTGCACCGAGATATTGCGCTGCCCAATTGTTACTGGGCGAATTTTTTTGATCGGCATAGGGAGGATTAGACGCCTTCGTAGAGATCAATCTTCTGACCAGGCTTTACAGTCACAAGAGCTTTTTTGAGATCGGATCGATAGCTTACACGGCGGCCTTTTTTAACAGGCTTACCACCAACATTGATAATGCGTACCGATGCGACTTTGATACCATAGAGGGATTCAACAGCGCGCTTGATAGAGATTTTCTCTGCATCTTGCGCGACTTCGAATACGTAGGTCCCCTTTTCTGCGAGACGCGCAGCCTTTTCGCTCACGCGTGGAGCGCGCAACAAACGACTTGAGAGCGCATTGCCCTGTGTAGCCTTTGATGCCACAGCACCTTCGTCAGCAGACTTTGCTTTCTTGGCCGGAGCACGCTTTGCTTTGGTGTCTTCGGTTGTAACCGCAGCCTTAGGCTTACGGATTTTATCGAGGATAGCCATAGAATTTAGGCGTAGAGTTTCTCGAACGAAGTGACAGCGTCCTTTAAGAAAGCTACCGACTTGTAACCGAGAACATCGACCAAGTTAACAGAGTTAGAAGAGACAAGCTTTACCGAAGGAAGATTGCGAACCATACGCATGAGCGATTCATCTGCCTTAGGAGTTACCAAGAGGACCGTACGACCTACTGGGAGCTTCTTAATCATCTCAGCAAGAATTTTTGTTTTTGCTGCTTCAGTATTCACTGATTCGATAACAAGAAGTTGCTTGTTTGTAAGCTTGTCAGAGAGTGCCATGAAAAGCGCTTTCTGCTTTGCTTTACGATTGATTTTAAGTTCAAAATTACGTTCTGAGCGTGGACCAAATACGATACCACCGCCAATCCACTGAGGAGAGCGGATCGAACCCTGACGAGCGCGACCGGTACCTTTTTGCTTCCAAGGCTTTTTACCACCACCACGGACTTCTCCGCGATTTTTTGTGTTTGCGATTGAACGACGTGCGTTAGCGCGTTGTGCGATAACGGCTTCGTGTACAAGCGCTGGGTTTGATTTTACACCGAAGATTTTGTCATTGAGTGCGAGATCGCCGACAACTTTACCTTCTTGGTTGTAGATAGAGATTGTAGCCATACGATTACGCAGCAATGATTTCAACGATTGAGTGACGTGCACCAGGGACAGCGCCTTTCACCGCGATGATACCGCCTTCGCGGATCTCAACAACGACTAAGTTCTGTACCGTTACGCGTGCATCGCCCATGTGACCACCCATACGGTGTCCTTTAAAAACGTGTTGTGGACCACCAGCACCACTTGAACCAGGCATACGGAGTTGATCCTTATGACCGTGAGAAGCTGGGGAACCGCTAAAGCCATGACGCTTTACAACACCGGCAAAACCACGACCTTTTGACGTACCGACAACGTGTACAACGTCACCGATAGCAAAGGTTGAAGCATCGAGCGTGTCACCACGCTTTAATGTTGATTCGCCATCGACACGGAAGTCGCGTAGCACTGAGAGGGATGGAAGGTCCTTAAGATGTCCTGCTTCTGGCTTATTAAGACGCTTAGCCTCTTTAAAACCGAGTTGCACTGACGAAACATGATCTTTTTCTGCTGTCTTGACTTGCGTCACGACACATGGGCCGGCCTTGATGAGCGTCACCGGAACTACCGTTCCGTCTTCGCGGTAGACCTGCGACATCTCGATCTTTTCGCCGATAATGAACTTTTTCATAGTTCGGATTGGTCGCTAAATATGAATGAAAAAAATCCCGGGGTCTGCGGGCGATTTTCGACATCGTCCCCAAACCCCGGGCGCAAAATTGCGTACGGAACCGGTTCACGGATGTGCGATTCGCTGCAGGGAGGTTATCCACCCGGCAAAGCTACAAGTAGCTTGCTGATTCGGGGGAGCTTTCTCCTTGGGAAACGTTTGTAGAATGAGACAAGATTTACATCTTGATCTCAACGTCGACACCAGCTGGAAGAGTTAACGATGTTAGAGCATCGATTGTCTTCGCACTTGGGTCAACGATGTCCACGACGCGCTTATGAATACGCATCTCGAATTGCTCACGAGCATTCTTATGGACGAAGGTAGAACGGTTAACCGTCCACTTCTTTTTCTCTGTAGGCAAAGGAATCGGACCGATAACTTTAGCGCCAGAGCGCTCCGCCGTCTCAATGATCGTGCGAGTTGCTTGGTCGATAATTTTATGGTCGTAGGCGCGAATTTTGATACGCACGCGATTTCCTGCTGTAGGAGCTTTTGCTTTTGCTTCAGTCATGTGGTTTTGAGGGAGGCCATGGCATTCCTCATCTCCGTTTGATTACTGAGAGAACTCAGAAACCAAACGGAGAGGAGGAAACCTCCTCTCGCTATTGGATTATTTGATGATCTTGAGAACAACACCAGCACCGACCGTGCGACCACCTTCGCGGATGGAGAAACGCATCTTGTCTTCGATAGCAACTGGGATGATCAACTTAACCGTCATCTTTACTGTGTCACCAGGTTGAACCATGGCTACATCAGCATTGAGAGTAACTTCACCCGTTACATCAGTTGTACGAATGTAGAACTGTGGTTTGTAACCAGTAACGAATGGCTTGTGGCGACCACCTTCTTCTTTTGTAAGCGCGTAAACTTCGGCTTCAAATTCAGAGTGTGGAGTGATTGAACCTGGTTTAGCAAGAACCATACCACGTTCAATATCTTCTTTCTTTACACCGCGGAGAAGGAGACCAGCATTATCACCAGCCAAACCTTCGTCGAGTTGCTTGTTGAACATTTCGATACCGGTAACCGTCGTTGGACGAGTTTCACCAAGACCGACAATTTCTACAGCTTCGTTGATTTTGACCATACCGCGTTCGATACGACCAGTAACAACAGTACCGCGACCTTCGATAGTGAAGACGTCTTCAACAGGCATCAAGAATGGTTTGTCTGTTTCACGAACAGGTTCTGGGATCCATTCATCACAAGCCTTGATAAGATCGAGGATTGGCTTTGCAGCTGCTTCGTCTTTTGGATTCTGAAGAGCTTTAAGAGCTGAACCACGAATAACAGGCGTATTCGCACCGTCAAATTCGTATTTTGTAAGAAGTTCACGAACTTCTTCTTCAACGAGATCAACAAGTTCAGCGTCTTCAACCATGTCTACCTTGTTAAGGAATACAACCATGGAAGGAACACCAACCTGACGTGCAAGAAGAATGTGCTCGCGAGTCTGAGGCATAGGACCATCAGTTGCGGACACAACCAAGATAGCACCGTCCATTTGAGCGGCACCCGTAATCATGTTCTTGATATAATCAGCGTGTCCTGGACAGTCAACGTGAGCATAGTGACGCTTGTCGGATTCATACTCAGTATGAGCCGTTGCAATCGTAATACCACGTGATTTAGATTCAGGTGCTTTATCGAGATCATCGATCCCTTTTGTTTGAGCCGTCATGCCATGCGCACCGAGAACGGTGAGGATAGCTGCGGTTGTTGTTGTCTTACCGTGGTCAACGTGGCCAATAGTACCAATGTTGACGTGCGGTTTAGAACGGTTGAACTTGTCCGCCATAGTGTTATGGAAAAATAATCGCCAAAGATGATTAAAGTTCGCTATAGAAAAGCGAGTGGCCAGATAGTACCAAAAAGGCCAAAAAGACGCAAGAGTTAGCCCTAAATTTAAAACATCAGGCGTTCAGAGGCTGAAAAATCGCTAATTTGAGCAAAATTTTGACCCTGATCCTCTCGCAAAAAGCCGGTAAAAGGCATGGCTGGTGATGCCACCTCTTCGAGTATAACAGATTCTTTTTGTTCGTTCATATCGGGCAATAAGAATGTCTCATCCCCTATCGCTTCGACCGCTTCAGGCTTAGCGCCCTCTACCTCTGTATTAATTTCATCTTTTATTATTAGTTTTTCGTAGGCGGTGAGGGGCATGATAATCAACGGCTCTTCTACTCCCTCCGTCACAATCATCGGCAATTTTGTGCGACGGATGACATTCTCGATGCGTTTCCATTCCATAGTAGAGATCCTAGCAGAGATGATTGCTGATGCGAACCCACCAAGAGAAGCTCAACGACCCTCCCATGGCTTGGTATAACTAATTATTTAATACGTGTTAATACTGCTTTGTACGCCCATGTTAAAAACGGCACACCAACTAAAATACACCCAGGAATAAATAGAAGGTCAAGAAAAGCTTCACGTTGCATGAGAGGCAGGGGCACACCCTTGATCCAAATCAATGCAAGTATTCCACCAGATAAACATACGCTCCATATTCTTAGCTCTGGTCGAATCCAGTCAATAAAATACCTTCTCATCCCAATAGCATAAATAAACCAAATAACCCACCAGTATAAGACAATATCTATCCTTGAATTAATAACCACTGGGACAGACGCTAATAGAACTGGCAGTAACAAGCTTATAGGCGCAATCAATATAGACCCTAGAAGATAACCAAAGTGAGCTTGTTTATACTCTTTTAAGCCAAGTATCGCGAGCGTTAATAATCCTATCGGTAGATATATCAACGAATCCGAAATTCTAAATATGCCAATAATAGCAGCGACCAACAAGACGAGTGCAATGATTCTCCAATTTTTTTGTATCATATACCCTTCTAACGCAACTCGACACAATACATTACAAAACACCCTCTCATCGTTCTGATGAGAGGGTGTTTCAATTTGTTTTTACTTCTTTGAACGACCTTCAACGATCGTTTTTGCAACGTTACTTGGAACTTCGCCATAGTGGCTAAATTCCATCGAGAAACTTGCACGACCTTGTGACATCGAACGAAGATTTGTTGTATAGCTAAACATTTCTGAAAGCGGTACAAGCGCGTTGACGATACGAACACCTGCGCGTTCTTCCATGTCTTGGATTTGACCACGCTTTGCGTTCAAGTCACCGATAACATCACCCATGTATTGTTCTGGTGTTGTTACCTCAACCTTCATCACCGGCTCAAGCAAGTAAGCACCTGCTTGTTTTGCCGCTTCTTGAAACGCGAGTGAACCCGCAACTTTAAAGGCTGCTTCAGATGAATCCACATCATGGTATGAACCATCAACGAGGGTGACTTTTACATCAAGTACAGGATATCCTGCGATAACACCACGTTGCACAGCTTCTGAAATACCTTTGTTGATTGGCTGAATAAATTCACGTGGGATAGCACCACCTTTGATTTCTTCGATAAATTCGTAGCCCTTACCTGGTTCATTTGGTTCAAGGTTGATCACACAGTGACCATATTGACCACGACCACCCGATTGACGAACGTATTTACCTTCGATGTTTTTAACAGCTGTACGGATTGCTTCACGATATGAAACCTGTGGAGCACCAACGGTTGCATCAACCTTAAACTCACGCTTCATACGATCAACAATGATTTCAAGATGAAGCTCACCCATACCCATGATAATGGTTTGAAGTGTTTCTTCGTCTGTACGTACGCGGAAAGAAGGATCTTCTTCAGCAAGTTTTGAAAGCGCAACACCCATTTTTTCTTGATCACCTTTTGTTTTTGGCTCAATAGCAATCGAGATAACAGGCTCAGGAATCACGATGGATTCGAGAACAAGAGGACGACTTTCTTCGTAAAGAGTGTCACCCGTAAATGTTGATCGAAGACCTACGGCCGCAGCAATATCACCTGCATACACCTCGCTGACTTCTTCGCGCTCATTGGAGTGCATACGAACAATACGTGAAATACGTTCGCGCTCACCTGTCTTTGCGTTAATAACATATGAACCAGATGAAAGCTTACCTGAGTACACACGGAAGAAAATCAATTTACCAACAAATGGATCCGTCATCACCTTAAACGCAAGCGCAGCAAATGGCTCATCGTCAGATGGGTGGATATCAATCGCGATTGATTCATCGTCGATATTACTTGCCTTTGTAGGAGGAACATCAAGTGGAGATGGGAGGTAAGCAATAATAGCATCAAGCAAGAATTGCACGCCTTTGTTTTTAAGCGCTGAACCACAAAGCACAGGGTAGATTTGGTTTGTGATCGTTGCTTTGCGAAGACCTGACTTAAGCTCATCAACCGTAAGCTCTTCACCAGCGAGATACTTATTCATGAGCGCTTCGTCTGTTTCTGCAATTGCTTCTACGAGAGATGCGCGATATTCTTTTGCCTTTTCAAGATATTCAGCAGGGATTTCGCGTTGTTCAATTTTTTGACCCATTTCATCGAGGTAGAATTCTGCCTTCATGTCGATAAGATCGATGATCGCATTGAAGTTACCTTCTGTACCAATTGGTAATTGAATCGGGTAAGCACGCTTTGTGAGCTTGTCGTGAATGGATTTTACATCTGCGTAAAAATCAGCACCCGTACGATCAAGCTTGTTAACAAAACAAATACGAGGAACATTGTGCTTATCTGCCTGACGCCAAACCGTTTCAGACTGAGGCTCTACACCTGCAACACCATCAAAAACCGTAACAGCACCATCGAGTACGCGAAGAGAGCGCTGAACCTCAATAGTAAAGTCAACGTGTCCTGGAGTATCAATAAGGTTCATGCGAGTACCCTTCCAAAAACAAGTGGTAGCAGCAGCCGTAATTGTAATACCACGCTCCTGTTCTTGTTCCATCCAGTCCATGGTTGCTTCACCTTCGTGAACTTCACCGATTTTGTGTTTGCGACCAGTATAAAAAAGCACACGTTCTGAAACGGTTGTTTTACCAGCATCAATGTGAGCGATGATACCAAAGTTACGGGTATCTTTGAGTGAGAATTCGCGAGGCATATTCGTTAGATAAGTGAAATAAATTTGAGTGTGTAAGTAAACGAGAGATTGTTTTTATACAAAACCGTGGACCACAGGGAGCCTATTCAGCCCTCCGCGATCCACGGGTGATGTGCTATTTCGCGAAATGAGCGAAGGCGCGGTTTGCTTCGGCCATGCGCTGTACGTCAAGCTTCTTCTTAACGGCGTCGCCCTGATTTTGAGCGGCTTCCATGATTTCGAAGGCGAGCTTTTCGGACATTGCCTTACCTTTACGACCGCGAGCGGCAGCAAGGATCCAGCGGAACGCGAGCTGAACACGACGTTCTGCACGTACCTGGAGTGGTACTTGGTAGTTTGCACCACCAACACGCTTGGATTTAACCTCGAGGAGCGGAGAAACATTTTTCATTGCTTCTTCGAAGACTTCCATAGCTGGTTTTTTTGTTTTTTCTTCGATCTCTTCGAAGGCGTCGTAGACGATACCTTGAGCGATAGATTTTTTACCCGAGTACATCACGTAGTTGATGAGCTTCGCAACCGTTTGGTTGGAGAACTTCGGGTCTGCAGCGACTTCGCGCTTTGGAGCTTTTTTACCTCGCATAGTTCAAGTAATAATTACTTAGCTGTTTCTTTAGGGCGACGTGCACCGTAAAGTGAACGGCTGCGACGACGATTAGCGACACCTTGAGTATCGTATACACCGCGAACGATATGATAACGAACACCAGGAAGATCTTTTACACGGCCACCGCGAATCATCACGATAGAGTGCTCTTGAAGGTTGTGGCCTTCACCAGGGATATAAGCAGTAACTTCAGTACCATTAGAAAGGCGAATACGCGCAATCTTACGAATAGCTGAGTTAGGCTTTTTTGGTGTCATGGTGGTGACCTTAGTGCAAACACCGCGCTTAAAACCAGAACCCTTGCGGAGTTCGGTGCGCTTACGGTGAAGCGTGTCCATAGCGTACTGAAGCGCTGGACTCTTGGACTTGATCTTCACAGCCTTTCGAGGGCGGCGGATCAGCTGGTTTACTGTAGGCATGTCGGATATTGGTTCGTCCGTATAAAAAGACGAAAATGTGCGCGTAATCTAGCGCCTTTCTTGGCAGTCGTCAAGGTTTTTGTCGGGATATATCAGAACAAGCTCAAGATCGCAGTAAAAATAACGTCAGAAAGTACCGTTATCCAGTCAAAAACTGGTAAAATACCGGAAATACTCAAAATGATTGCAATCAACAATAGATAGGAGCCGTTTTGCGCCAGCCATGTGTGAGCTCCCCTCGTCTGTGGACGATCGAGAGCATGCATCAAGACCTTAGACCCATCTAAAGGCGGGAGTGGCACGAGATTAAACAATGCAAGAACGATATTGACCTTGGCCAAAAACCACAAGGCGACAATAAGTAAGTTATTCGGCCCAAGCTTTGTATAAAGGAGTGCGTAGCTAATAATAGCGATAATTCCCAATAATAAATTACTTATAGGTCCTGCTAATGCTATAAGTACTGGCCCCCATTTAGGATCTCTTAGTCTGTAGGGATTGTAGGGTACGGGTTTTGCATAACCAAAACCTGCAACAATAAGCAATAGGAGCCCAACAGGGTCAATATGTGATAATGGATTGATCGTAAGTCTCCCCTGTTCTTCGGCGGTTTTATCCCCAAGCAAGCTCCCCACCCAAGCATGAGACATCTCATGAAAGGAGAGGGCAAGCAAAAAACCCGCTAAAAGCACAATAAAAAGCAGTGGTTGCTCAAAGGCGATTGTTAAAAAACTCATGAAGGTATTCTCTCATGCGTTCGCCCTCTTGCCAAACTGAAACGTTTTGGCTAAGATCCGGCCCATATGTCACGTATTTGCGCTATTACCGGCAAAGGCCCACAAGCAGTGAACTCCCGCAGTCACTCCAACGTTGCTACTCGCCGTACACAAAAGGTAAATCTCCAAACCGTTCGCATCAACGGTCAGCGTGTTCGCATTGCTACAAGCACCTTGCGTACAATTAAACGCATCGTTGCAAAGGCTCACGGAGAAATCCCAACCAAACGCCAAAAGAAGGCCGCAAAGAAAGCTGCTCTTGCTGCAAAGGTGTAAGCCAAATAAACAAAAAACCCTCCAGTATACTGGAGGGTTTTTTGTTTAAAGCGAACGTTCGCGCGTGGTTTTAATAATCTCAAAAGCTTCTTCTGCCGTTTCAACGAGATGAAAAATATCTAGATCACCCTTAGCAATATAACCATGTGCATCCAATACTCGCTTCTTAATCCAACCCAATAAAGGCTTCCAAAACTCTTTACCAACAAGAATCACAGGAACACCATCAGACATTTTACCGGTTTGAATCAAGGTAACAATCTCAAAGAGCTCATCTAATGTACCAAACCCACCAGGCATAAAGACATATGCTTGAGCAGAAGCGCTCAACATAACTTTACGTGTAAAGAAGTAATGAAAATCCACCGAGCGCTTAACGTACTTATTTGTTCGTTGCTCCATCGGTAATTGGATGGTTAGTCCGATCGACTCACCCTTTGCTTCAAAAGCCCCTCGATTTGCCGCCTCCATCATACCAGGACCGCCACCTGTAACCATCGTATAACCGTGTTTTGCACATAATGATCCGATCTTTCTTGCGACGGCATAGTAAGGATCTTTATGACTGCAACGCGCACTACCAAAAACAGAAACTTCTTGATGGAGTCGTGAAAGAAATTCAAATCCTTCGACAAACTCTGCCATAATTTTAAAAATCTTCCATTGTACATCACCGGTAAAATCATCATTTGCAGCAGGTACACAAGTATTATTGTTACCAACAACCCAGTGTTTAAAACGTTCTGCTGCAAAGGATTGTCCCGTCCAACTTGGTTGCCATTGAGGAGAAAGTGCCGCCTGTTGCAAAATATGATCACTCTTTTTTGATACACTAAGCTCTTTTTGTGCTTTTGTTCTGCGAGAAGACTTACTTACACGCTTTGCGGTAGCTTTATTGTTTGTTGTTTTTTTTGTTGCTTTCTTTGAAAGTGCAAACGGATTTTTTAATGACTTTGGCATAATGATAAATAGGATTATACCATAGAAAAAAGCCGACGTATGACATCGGCCTCATGAAACGCATTCTAGATAATGCGATCTATGCAAATCACATTCATGTATCAGTTGCTTATAGATAAACTGATCTGTGTAGTTTTGCCCAGCCACGATAATAGGTACCTTGGTGTTCGCGTACATTGCGCCCGTTCCTGAGCTCTTCACTTGTATCGGTATTGGCGGGGCTCCGTCATTGCAGTGTACCCAAAGATCAATACCTTCTTGAAAGTCCTCGTATTGAGTGCTGCTCGTTATAGAATGAAACCAAGCTGGCCTCTCACCGACGGACCAGACCGACCGATCAAAAAGATCAATGACGCGTAATTCTGATAGGAGTCCTACCAGCTCTGCTGGCCGTAACTTTATCAAGGACGAAAGCTTTATCCGCGGACTATGCGGCACCTTGTGATTCTTGCTTGTGACAGACTTCTTTTTGTGTCTGGACTTTTGTTTTGTAGTAACATCTTCTTGATGTAACTCCATAGGAAGTCGGTACACTTCAAAAGGAGGCTTATCGTCACTCGCAAACTGCTTTTGCCCCAATAAATCACGGATGAGTAGATAGGGAGCATCTCGCAGCTTAATAAAGCGCTGAATGGCATTTTCTAGAGCTTGTGACTCTGTCGACCCTGCCTCGAACCCATTCGCCTCTAACAAGAGACTTCCGTTATCATCGTATAGCTTTACCACCCACCCTTCTTGGTGCGAAAACTGCGCCCAATAGAGTAGCCGGAAAAAAATCGATCCATACCTTCCGCCAAGCTCATAACGCATGACATGTACTTTTGCACGCGTGAGACCTCCGAACAGAGGCTTCACGGCACGCGTCTTTAACGGCGCTTCCATGGTGACCTCCTTCGTAATTGATTTGTAGCAGACTATAATATTTTGTCAAGCAAAAGACCCCTTTTTAAGGGGTCTTTTGTGATGCAATTCTCTTAGAGAACAGCGTCCTTTGCAGCCTTTGCTACGCGGAACTTCACTACCGTTTTTGCAGGGATCTTGATGGATTCACCTGTTGCTGGGTTGCGACCTACACGAGCAGGGCGTTTTACTTTAACGAGCTTACCAATGCCTGGAAGAACAAATTCACCGTTCTTCTTTACTTGAGTCAAAGCCATGTCTACAAGTGTTTCTACAAACATTGTCGTGTCTTTCTTGCTGAGACCAGTCTTAGCAGCAAGCTCGGACATGATCTGGGATTTTGTCATTTTTGCCATAGGGCGATGCGTTAACCCGAGGTTATGATTAAGAAAAAGTCGGGTTTGTAAGGACATTATGAACGCAACGTTCAGAATACGCAAGAAAACTGGGGATATTGTCAAGGGTAGTCTCAGCAATACGTCAACCACCTCCACGAAACACGTCCACAAAATGAAAACACCACGATAGCCTTCGTGGTGTTTTTCAGAAATAGCTGGTGATTATTCTGTCTTTGCGTGAAATCTCAACTTTTTGAGATAGCTCGCACCCTTTCCAATATCTGTACGGATCGGGATACCTGTTGCACAGAGCGGACACTCTTCTTCGGTATAACTGTTCATTTCAAGGTCAAATAATGAATGAAGTCTTGGCACACCACCAAGTTGTTCACACGTTACGTTGCCTCGATTACAAAGCGCTGCGACCCCTGTCACTACTCCCCCACAAGCGCGTACAGCCTCTACAACCTTACGAACGCTACCGCCAGTTGTAAGTACATCCTCAACGATGAGGACATTACTATCACGAATAAAAGCGTCATATCCGCGATTGAAATGGAATCCTTTGGTTCCATCCCGAAGCTTTTCTGCGTAGAGTGATAAAATATCACGCCCCGCCATATTAGTAAGGTGATGCGCTACGTGTTGTGAAAGAATGATTCCTCCGAGCTCTGGCCCGACCACAACATCAACCGACTCGTCGGCAAACCCCTTCGCCAGACCATCGCAAAACCATTTTGTATAGTTCGTATGTGGGTACAAAGCGTCTTTGTTGATATAGGCGTCACCATGCAATCCAGAAGCATAGACAACATGGCTCTCGCGAATCAGGCCGCCTAGATGTTCTAAGATTTGAATATATTCTTTGGCACCCATAGCTATCCCCTTTTGTTGGAAAGAACGTAACAAGGATTACCTTAATACCTAATAAATAACCTAGCAATGTCTTTATAGATCTAATATTGGACAAACTCCCCGCTTTTTGCTATCCTGTAGCCATCGGTCCGCCCTGTGCGGGCTTTTAAAAAACACGCTTTATGAAAAACCCTATCCGCCCAATTTTGAACTACTTTTCTGCCTCAAGAGCTGAGCTTGCAAAAGTCACCTGGCCAACACAAAAAGAGGTTATTCGTTATTCTGTATTAGTAATTCTTATCGCTGTAGGCACCGCTCTTTTTTTTGCCTCTATCGACTTTGGTCTTACTAAGGTAACAGATCTTATTCTTGAGAAACGTGGTATCTCAAGTCAGGCACCACAAACACAAACAACAGAAATTCCTGTTGAAAATCTAAAGGTAGACAACGTAGATGTAACGACAGAACCCGTTACAGAAGGCACACCTAACAACTAACGCACTTTTTTTTCTAAACAACTATGGCAAAACAAACCGCCTCCTATGGACGACGATGGTACGCCGTCCATACCTACTCAGGATATGAAGAGAATGTCGCCGAAAGCCTCATGCAGCGCATCGAAGCGCTTGGCATGAAAGACTTCATCTTTAATATCATTGTTCCAAAAGAAAAAAAGGTAAAAATTAAAAACGGCAAACGTCGCGTTGTCGAAGAAAAAGTTTTTCCGGGTTACGTACTCGTAGAAATGAACGTCACCGATGATTCTTGGTACGTTGTGCGTAATACACCTAATGTCACTGGCTTTATTGGTATGGGTAATACCCCGTCACCACTTTCACAAGCTGAAGTCGATGCACTCTTAAAACGTGCTGAGGCAACCACTGCTGAACCAGAAGTAACCATTGATCTTCAGGTAGGGATGGCTGTCAAAATTGGCGATGGACCATTTAAAGGCTTCGAAGGCAAGATCAATGAGATTGATGCTACTCGTGGCAAAGCCAAAGTCTTGGTAAGCATGTTTGGACGTGAAACACCGCTCGAACTTGACTTCTCCCAGATGAAAAAGATATAAACCAATTCACTTTTGGGACCGGAGAGGCCGCCCGCACGGCACGCTTCTCGCTCCGTCTCCCTTATTCACTTGTTGCGGCGACACTTGGATAACCCTTCAACAACACTACTATGGCTAAAAAAGTAAAGACCTATATCAAGGTCCAGGTCATCGGTGGCCGTGCAACTCCAGCACCTCCACTCGGTCCTGCCCTTGGTCAGCACGGTATGAACATCGCCGAGTTCTGTCAGCGCATTAATGCAGCTACACAGGATCGTATGGGCGAAGTTGTACCAGCAATCATCTCACTTTATGAAGATCGTACTTACGACTTCATTCTCAAAACGGCACCTGCATCAGCTCTTTTGATGAAGGCAGCAAATATCACTTCTGGTTCTGGTAAGCCTCACACCGACAAAGTTGGTAAGGTCACCAAAGCACAAGTCCGTGAAATTGCCGAAATCAAAATGCCTGACCTTAACTGCTCCACCATCGAATCTGCTATGAAGCAAATCGAGGGCACAGCACGCAACATGGGTATCACCGTTTCCGAATAAAAGATTTGACGAAGAGCGTGTTTCAAAGCACGCTCTTTGTATATCTATGAAATTTGCCATTTGCATCACACGAGCCGTTCCGGGCGGTGCTACCGTCTTCGTTTTTGATTTGGCACGTTTTTTGAAACGAGCTGGTCATGAAGTACATGTACTTGCCGGTGACGGTGAGTGGCTTGTCGAAAAATGTACTGCGGAACAAATCCCCTTTCATCGATTACATTGGATGCAACGCGAGCTCCATCCATACAAAGATATACGCGCACTTATTGAACTTACGCAGATACTCAAAGCACTCAAACCTAATGCCATACATCTTAATAGCTCAAAGATGGGTGTACTTGGTTCTCTTGCTGGATATTTTTCAGGTATAAAAAATATTGTGTATTGCATTGGTGGTTGGGCTTTTCTCGAACCAATGTCAAAAACAAAACGTACGATGATTATTTTTGCTGAACGCATCGCCGCAAAGTTTCGTGACGTTATTGTTTGCGTGCATCCGGGTGATGTTGATGCGGCAAAGCGTGAAGGCATTCAACCAAAGCAACAACTTCTTTCTATTCCAAATGGTGTGGACGTCGCGAGTTTTGATGCGCAGCTTCTCACGCGTGAAATCGCTCGTGAAACCCTAGGCCTCCGTCGCTCAGATTTCATCTTCGGTTCAATCGCGAATTTTTATCCTGCCAAAGATGTACCAAATTTCATACTTGCAACAAAGCGCTATCGTGAACTCGGCGGCACCGGAGTAGTCGCAATTATCGGTGATGGACCTTTGCGTACTGAAACCGAAAACGCCATTCAAACCACCGGCGCAGATTCGTATTTCATCTTGCTCGGCGCCAAAGAAAATGCCTCGCAATATCTCGCAGCTTTTGATGCCTACGCATTACCATCCGCCAAAGAAGGGATGCCTATCTCGCTCCTCGAAGCTATGGCAGCTTCACTCCCCTGCATTGTCTCAGATGTCGGTGCTATGCGTTGGATGATAGAGCCTGACGCCGGACTCATCGTAGACGCTCATAACCCAGAACATCTCGCCAGAGCTATGTTACGCATCGAAAGAGACCCGGACTCACGCGAAGCCTTTGGCCACCAAGCGCGTCGCGTCGTCACAGAACGATTCCCTCTTCAAAAGACCTTAGAGGCTCACGAAAAGCTCTTAACCTTGCCAAATTAACCATTATAAGCTACCATCCAGCCACTAAAAACTAACGTGGAAGGCTATATGCCGTCCGAACCACTATGCCAAGCAAACGCTACGTAGAAGCTGCAAAGCTTATTGATGCGAACAAGCTCTACTCACCAGAAGAAGCCCTTGAACTCGCTAAAAAATCTTCAACAACCAAATTCGTTGGTTCTGTCGAAGTTCATATCAATCTCGGTATCGATGTCCGTAAAGGCGACCAACAAGTTCGCTCAACCCTCATCTTCCCTCACTCCATTGGTAAAGCAAAACGTGTTATCGCTTTTGTCTCCGGCGGTAACGAGGCCGTCGCAAAAGAAGCAGGTGCTGACATTGTCGCTGGCGAAGAATACATCACTGAACTCGCTCGTACCGGTAAAATCGACTTTGACGTTGCAGTAGCAACACCAGACATGATGCCTAAGCTTGCTAAGGTCGCAAAGATCCTTGGTCCAACCGGTCTCATGCCTAACCCAAAAACAGATACCGTTGGTGCTAACGTCAAGAAAATGATCGAAGATGTGAAAAAAGGTAAAGTCGCTTTCAAAACCGACAATACCGCAAACCTTCATCAGGCTGTTGGTAAAACAGAGCTCGGCACCAAAGAACTCCTCGAGAACTTCAATACTCTTCTCGACGCTGTTAAAAAGGCTAAGCCAGCTTCTGCAAAAGGTACCTATCTCAAGTCTGTTACGATCTCCACGACCATGGGTCCTGGTATCAAAATCGATACAGCAAAGATCGCGTAAATTCATAAAAACCCTCTTACATTCGTGAGAGGGTTTTTGATTTGCGAGGTTTTTTCTAAAGTGCTTAGATGCATGAGACTTGAACCTTTGAAAGAGGTGTATCGTGACACGAGCAACTTATGGCACCCTCCCCATTCAAACACTTCGTGAGCTTATTGAGCGCGGTGAAATCATCGGTGCTAATGAGGAACATTTGCAACCGTCTTCTATGGATCTACCTATTTCCATTGAGGAAGTCTATCGGATGCGTGGATCTTTTTTGCCACGACCGCAGGAGAGCATTAGTGACCTCGTAAAACGCGGATCTATCGGAGATCGGATCCCGATAGGCACACCGTTGCGCCGTGATGATGTGCATCTGATCCGTCTTGCAGTTAGTCTAAAGCTCCGCGAATCGGTTGATGGATCGTCTAGTAGCAAGAGCTCAACCGGACGCGTTGACGCGAGATGTCGCCTCCTTGCAGACAAGGTTTCTCGCTACGATTATATCCCCAAAGGATATCATGGCGATCTCTGGATCGAGGTTGTACCGAAATCCTTCGACATTATTCTTTCTGAAAAGATGTGTCTCAATCAGCTTCGGCTGTTTTATGGCGACGGAAGACTTAACGTCATTGAACATGAGATGGCATTTGCAAAATACAATCTCCTTCGGGCGCGAGACGGATCTGCTCTACCGGGGGCTGATCACATCACGCCGGACGGTGTTTTGATGACGGTAGATCTGAGCTCAAATGAGATCATCGCCTATCGATCCAAAAACCACTGGCGAGCCGTGGATCTGAGTCAACTCAAGAGTGCGAATCCGAATGACTACTTTGAGGCAATTCACAGGCCAGCCAACGATGAACTCGTACTCAAGCCTGGAGAATTCTATCTCCTAGGGACAAAAGAACGCATCAGCATCCCACCCTGCTACGCAGCGGAAATGGTGCAGTACAATGCGACGATCGGTAATCTCTTTACGCACTTTGCCGGATTCTTTGATCCTGGTTTTGGTTGGCGTGCGGATGGTGACACTTCAATCAAGGGCAATGTTGCCGTACTTGAAGTCGAAGTACATAGCAGCTCTACCGTCCTACGAGACGGGCAACCGATCTGCATTATGGCCTACGAAAAAATGCTGCGCGAACCCGAGACGATGTATGGATCGGGCATCAACTCAAATTACGGCATTCAAGATGATATTAAGCTCGCAAAATTCTTTCGAGAAAGCTGAGCTATCTAGCCAAGGAACTCTCATTCCTTGGCTATTTCTTTTGTGCTAGGCTACCCGCGTCCGAAAAGGAGATGTGATCATGCCAACTCATGTCATCAACTGCTTACCTCAGGTGTTCTTTGAAAATCACGTTGACTTTGATCATTTTGAACCAATTCATGGTCACTACTCTAACCCGAAGCTCATTCACTGCTCGTACCAGGACAATCAATACACCGCCGTCTACTCATTGTGTTATGGTAGGTTTTTAAAACGCACCATCGTTTATCACTACACCGTAACAAGAATAAGTGAGACGAGATGGCAAGCAACAATTGACACCAAAGATCTTGGCATCAATTATCGCGTATCGTATGAAGCTGAGGCAATAGCCGACAAAGAAACGACTATTCGCATAGACGTTCGTGCTTCTGCGCCTCTGCTGCCAAACATCGCCTGTCATGGGTTCTCAATGATGGCAAAACGACTCACTACTCGTGAGTTTTATCGAGACAAATCTGTTATCGAAGGACCCACGAAGCGCTTTCCGAAGCCTCATCTCGAGCCAAGCGACACAGCGATAAAAATCTTCCGTACATTTGCGAAATGACTTGATAAGACCTAGCAGCAAACAAAATGTTTGCTGCTTTTTTTTCTTTGAAGAAAAATATTTATCCACAAAAAATATGCCATTTTGATTGTAGGACGAATACTCACAAGATATACTCCTCGCCGATGACATGTTTCTAAGCAAACGATAAACGTTCGTGCACTTAAAAACAGGTCATCATGTGTCAAAACAAAAGACAAAGAGGTTCCCGTGAATCAGCAAACGACTCCTGTCGTCCTTACCCCCAACTATGCTGCACCAGGACAAGGTGTCATCAATCGCGTGTTGTCAGCATCCAGAATTCCCAACATCATCTTCAATCCGGTTGGTCTCGCAAAAGAAACCTCGGCAAAGTATGGTCCGGTGTCTATCTGGAACGCAGGTGTTTTTGACCTGACGTATCTCTTCGGAGACAAGACCTATTCACCGCGCGCCTTTTAAGACTGGTTCATGAAGCAGCCAGCCGACCGAATGCGTATCGGTGCTGTTATCGCCAAAATCCCTACGGTGGGATACTGGTTTGATAAGACATCAGATGATCCAGACTACGTGCAGAAGCTCGTGATTCCTGGACGTCAGTTCATGGCCAATGTCCTTTTCTCAAAGGATCGAGTCCAGCAGATGGATAGCTCGATTGATGCCGTGCTTGAGACCTATCTCGAGACATGGCGTCATCAAGAGGCTATCAACTTTACCACCGAACTCGTTGAGCTCTATCACGAGGCTGCGTGCGCCGCCATTCTTGGTATGGATTTGTGGGTCAAGATTCGCACTATCCGTAAGGATATGCGCGAGATTGCCGATGGTATTGAGATCCCGCACACCACTGGGACCATCCTTCGTGGTCGACTTGATAGCAAATACCGTGCCACTAAGCGCGTCGAAACTTTTCTTCGTACTGCCATGCAAGACCCAGAGGTCCAACAGACATGGTTCTACAAAGAGATGCGCAAGGTTATCGTCAATGATGCACCTATCAACGATCGCGATCTTCCGTGGTTCGTGATGTGGACGGTGTGGAATGCCATGACCTATCCCGGTGCCTACGGCATGTGGAATATGGTGGACATCTTAGGTAATACCGAGGTGCTCCAGGCGTTCGCGGCGTCAACCGATAACGAACGTCAGACTCTTCTCGAGCACTGCCTCACAGAGACGATTCGTATCAATCCAATCTCTTCTGTGATTCGCAATCCCGATAGCGCACAAGAAGTGACGATTGGCGATAAGACGTGGAGACTCCCTGACAAGGGGTTCATTGGTGTCTTCACCATGGGCATCAATCACGATCCTGACCTCTTCGAATCTCCAGAGGAGTTTCATCCGTTTCGTTACTACGACAAGAGCGTAGAGAAACCGATCACTTTTGGTAAAGGCGCCTTTGGCTGCCCTGCACAAAAACCTACGCGTAAAATCATTACGCGTATCAATAAGCGACTTCTTTCTGAATTCGAGTTTTCGCTCCCTTCGGGGATCGAAAAAAAGTATGTGTGCGTGCACCTCACGTATGCAAAGAAAAACATCATCGTTGGCATCAAGCCAATAACCTTCAACTGAACGTTTCTCGCAAGAGAAATACAAAACCCTGCACCATATGGCGCAGGGTCTTTCTTATTTTAACGTTTGTAGAAATGCTTCGATCTTTTTTACCAACTCTTCTTGCGTGCCTGAATTATCAAGTGTGATAGTAGCTCGTTTCATGACAGCAGGGATCGTAGTCTCCGTGGGCGCTTGCTCTTCTCGTTGAAACTGCTCCCATGTCATATCAGACTCAGTTGCCTTTTCACCGCGTTTTTTCATACGTTCAAAGCGGATTTCTGCTGGGGCATCAACACCTATCAAAACAAACTGAGGTAAAGGCTCAAATGCCATAATATCTTCTAATCGGCGAATACCATCCACAACAACAATCTCTTTGTCAGACAGTAGCGTTTGACGAACAACAGCATGAGACAAGATGTCTTCACCAAATTCTTTTCGTAATACCTCCGAAAGACGAACAAACTCATCACGCGACTTATCGAGTGCTAAAGCTTCTAAAATAGTACTAAGAATGGCACTAAAACGAACATAACCAGCACCGTGTTCTTTTTGTAAAATGTCGGCAACTGTACCTTTGCCGCATCCAGCTGGGCCTACAAGACCAATAATAAGAGATGGCATATATTTGAGCATCATACCGCGTGGATCACATAGACAAAAGACTGGGTCAAGACTCGACTTGCCTCGAGAGCGACAAATCGCTAAGGTCGTTGCGATCTAGCCATGCTGGCCGGAACGGACATTAGAAAACCAAGGAGCTACCAGTGACCACTCCAACATCCGAATATCATCGCATCATCGAGGACGTACTCAATACCGGCTCCCTGGAGCCCAATCGGACAGGAGTTAGCGCCGTCAAAATCGCCGGCGCGAGCTTCACCTGCGATGCTTCGCTCGGGTTTCCCGCCATCACCACCAAGAAGCTGTTCTTTGAGTCGATGGCTGTAGAACTCGAAGGATTCATTAACGGTATCACCGACAAGCAATGGTATCAAAATCGCAAGTGCTATATCTGGAACCAATGGTGTCGAGCCGACATCATTCCTCCCGAACTCAAGGCGGACAGGATGAAGAAGGAGAAGGACGCGTTCCAACTCAACGAACGTGACCTCGGCCCTGTCTACGGCTTTCAATGGAGACATTGGAATGCCGAATACAACGGCCACCTGGCGGACTATACCGGTATGGGCATCGATCAGCTCAAGAACGCTATCGACGCCATGCGCCGGGATCCGTCGAATCGCCGTGTTATCGTGATGGCTTGGAATCCAAGTCAGCTCGACATGATGGCGCTACCCGCTTGCCACACGAGCTTTCAGCTCACCACCATCGGTGGAAAGCTGAACCTGCTCTGGAGTCAGCGGTCTTGCGACCTGATGCTCGGCATCCCCTTCAACATCGCCTCCTACGCGCTCTTGCAGCATTTGATCGCGCGCGATCTCGGAATGCCGGTCGGCAGACTCGTGGGACATCTCAACGACGTGCATATCTACGAGAACCATCTCGAAGGTGCACGCGAACAGCTCTCTCGCGATCCCGAGCGACATCAACCGCCGACCATCGTCACCACCGGAGAATCGACATCGATCTTCGATTGGGATCACACTATGACCAAGCTCGTCGGCTACGAGCATGACCCCGCCATCAAGATGGAAGTCGCCATCTGAAGGAGCAAGGAGAACCACATGTACGGAAAAAGCAAAATCTCCCTCATCGTCGCGGCAAATAACCGCGACGTCATCGGCGCCGATGGTGGTATCCCCTGGGGTCCCATCAAAGAAGACATGAAGCGCTTTCGCGAGCTGACCATGGGTAAGCCCAATGTCATGGGTCGCAAGACCTGGAACTCACTTCCGGAGAAGTTTCGGCCCTTGCCGGGACGGATCAATGTGGTGATCTCGCGACAGAGTAACCTCTCGCTCAAGGGCGCTTTCGTGGCGCCTTCGCTCGAGACGGCGCTCGACGTGCTACTGGTACCGGAGGTCTGCATTATCGGCGGTGGCGACATCTACAATGCCGCCCTGCCCTATGCAGACACTGTCTACCTCACGCGCATCGTGAACGACATGAACGGCGACGTCTTCTTCAAGCCCCTCGACCGCAAGATCTGGAAGCTTGAGACCGACACCGTCGTCCGAGGTGACGGATATCACTTCGCGACGTATCATCGAGTGGTAGCCACATGAACTCCAAAATATTTGTCTTCGAAGCAATTGACGGCGCCGGCAAGGACACCCTTGCCCGCACCATTCTCGACACACTCGCCCAAGGCGGACGTCGCGTTTTTGATGCGATCGAGTTTCAGAAGGAGTACGGACAGCTACCGCTGCCCGATCATCCTGATGTACTAAAAGCCGAGTTCTTACTCGTCTGCGAACCAAGCTATGTGACGCATAGAGGCGCATCCTATCGCCTACGTGACCACATCGTACCTGGTAGTCAGACGAGTCAACGCACACTTGTGAAGATGTACGGTGAAGATCGCTTAGCGCTCTATGAGCAACTTGTGATCCCGTTTCTCAAAACTGGTGGCACAGTCATTCAGGTGCGAGGACTCTCGTCTTCGCTCGCCTATCAGCCTGCAGTTGATCCATCGATCACCCTCGATGAGATCATGAGCGAGCCGGGTAACCAACTCGAACTCAGATACGCGCCAAAAGCCCTCCTCGTCCTCAGCATCTCCAACAAAGAAGCTGAGCGTCGACGTAAGGCACGCGGACCAAAAGAAGATCCTTCGATCTTTGATGCAGAGGCTGTTCAAGACGCCTGTCGCACCAACTATCATTCCCAAGAACTGCGAAAAATCTTCACAGATCAAGGTACTCGTATCATTGATATTGGCGTGCAGGGTTCAAAACAAGAAAATTTTGAGCGAGTCTTCACGGCGCTCGCACCCTATCTCGGATAGAGCCCCCATCACTGGGGGTTCTTTATATTTTTACCTATTTTTGCTAAGATTAGATCATATGAATAAACCCCTCATCTCCGCCGGCGAGCTCATCCGAACGAGCTGGGACCAATTTCGTAATGATTGGCGCTTTAATCTTGAAGGTGCTGTACGCTTTTTGATTGCAAACATTATCGCGGCACTTCCTGGTGCTTTTATTGTAAAAACGGCTACAGATTTTACTCCAACGAATACCGTTATTTTCTTGCTTTTTACCATTGCAAGCTCTGTTCTCTTGATTCATACATCAAATAGCTTTACACATGCTTTATTAAGAAAAGCAGCCGATCAAAAAGTAACAGCACTCGACAATGCTATTGGCTGGAAATACTTTTGGCCGGCAATCTGGGTTGGTATTATTCAAGGTTTTGCTATTTTAGGTGCGACCATTTTGCTTATTATCCCAGGTATTTGGCTTGCAGGTCGTCTTGCCTTTGCTAATGTCGTACTTCTTGATGAAGACAAAAGAGGTGTTGAAGCACTTAAACGCTCATCTGAACTTGTTAAAGGGCGCTGGTGGGCAGCCTTCTGGCGCAGTCTCGCAAGTGGCCTTGTCTTTGGTATTTTGATGGTTCTTGTTACCCTCATCCTTGGTGCCTTTATCGGCTTACTTGTTGGTGGTCTCGGCCAAGCTTCAGAAGCTTCTACAAGCTCATTTGGTCAAATGCTTAGCGCTGTTGTCCAATCCTTCTTTATCCCACTCTTTCTTATTTTTACGGTTCGTCTTTATAAGAACCTCAAAGAAACGGCTTAATCCCCTTCTTGGTTTGATCAAAATCCCCGCTCTTGCGGGGATTTTGCTTAATTGACCCCAAACGGTAAACGGGGTAAAAACTCTGTATTCTATGCCTCGTATTACCATTATCGGCCTCGAAATCCATGCCCGACTTAAAACCAAGAGCAAAATGTTTTGCTCTTGCCCTAATGTTGACGATGCCACCGCACCAAATACAGCTATTTGCCCCATATGTACGGGTCAGCCAGGAGCATTGCCTGCCGTTAACCAAGAAGCTGTTCACCTCGGTGTACGCCTAGGTCTTGCCCTTGGATGCCGTATCCCTGATGAGGCACACTTTGATCGCAAAAACTACTTTTATCCCGACTTACCAAAAGGCTACCAGATCTCCCAATTTGATCACCCAATTTGTATTGATGGCGAGCTCTGGATTGATGTTCCGGGACAAGAAGCTCCGAGAGATCGTATTCGCGTAGGCATTACACGCGCCCATCTCGAAGAAGACGCCGCAAAGAATTCACATGATGGCGCCTCTCAAGCCACACTTGTTGATTATAACCGAGGCGGCTCTCCTTTGATTGAGATTGTAAGCGAACCTGATCTGCGCTCACCAGCCGAAGCAAAAGCATACGTACAAGAGATGCAAAACATTCTACGCGCGATCGGCTCATCTGCTGCTGACATGGAAAAAGGCCATATGCGTTGTGACGCAAATATCTCGCTTTTAGAAGTCGACGAAAATGGTCGCCGTCTTCAAGATGAGTTCAATCCAAAAGTAGAGATCAAAAATCTGAACTCATTCCGTTCAGTAGAGCATGCATTAACGTATGAGATTGCACGTCAAAACGAAATGCATGACCGAGGCGAAATCCCTCAAGGCGCAACACGTGGCTGGGATGAAAATACCGGCAAAACCTTTGAACAACGTAGCAAAGAAAATAGCGCCGACTATCGCTACTTTCCTGAACCAGACTTACCACCACTTGTCCTTAGCGCAATTCGCGAACAAGAAAAGACACGTCTCCCAGAACTTCCTGCTGCAAAACGTGCACGTCTTGTTGAGGAGTATCAATTTACCGCTGATGACGTAAAACTCATTGTAAGTAATGGCTGGACGGATTTTGCTGATCAAATCATGAGTGAATTAAAAGCTTGGATGAATGCGGCAAATATTGACGCAGATATTTCTAAGCTCTCGAAACTTATGAGTGGCTGGCTCTTAAGCAAGCTACCTGCCATTCTCACACAAAAAGAAATCTCCTTTGAGGATCTACGCATCACTCCAGAAAATTTTGCTGAGTTTGTAAAACTTGTCTACGAAGGAGCGGTAAGTAGCACGAATGCACAAAAGCTTCTTGCTCTCATGGTTGATAGTGGCGCCGATCCAAGCCAGCTCATGGAAGACCATACGCTTGGACAAATTAGCGATCCTGCCATGATCACAGAAACGGTTGAGCGCTTAATCACACAAAACCCACAACAAACAGAACAGATAAAAAATGGTGAAGTAAAACTCGTTAAATGGTTTGTTGGTTGTGTCATGAAAGCAACAGAAGGACGCATTAATCCTGAGCTCGCAGAAGAAGAGCTTAAGAAACAACTCGGGATCGTATAAAAAACACATAATAAGTAGCAAACAAAAAACCACTCTTGCGAGTGGTTTTTTTGAGATAAGATTAACGGCGTTCTTGTGGAAGCGCGAGGTTAACCTTGATCTGACGGCCGCCAAAGTCCTGTTCGTTGAACATTTCAATAGCTTTTTCAGCCGAAGCTTCGTCAGCCATAGTGACGAAAACGAAGCCACGAGGACGACGAGTTTCGCGATCGAGAGGGATGAATACCTCTACAACCTCACCAGCTTGAGCGAAGTGGTCGCGGATTTCCTCTTCCGTAGCACGGAATGGAACGCCGCCGACAAACAATTTTGCAGACATGTGCGTGTACAATGGGCTCGAAAGCCCAAGAAACAATAATGAGTCAGGATAACCGTTTGCGCCTGACCCACAAAACCTTGAGGCTTCTCGCACGTGATATCCGCCTACACGGTGACATAATAAACGGCTATTGTCAAGATGCCCTACCTATCCCCTTCTTTTTTTTTACGAAGTTCACACTTCAATTTTTTTCATCATCAAAAAAATATACACCCATCTTATGTTGTTTTCATCACCTCATCTTAAGAAAAATATTTCTTAAGATGAGGTGCCATATTCTACAGAGAAATGATTTTCATTTTTCTTTTTTGTTTAGAGCAAGAAAATTTTTTTCGAAAAAAAAATAATCCACAGGCTACACTTCACACACAAATAGAAAAAGATGTGTTATACTATTTGGTGCATGCGTGAATCAACATCACGCGCTCGATCACACGCTAAGTGCGACGACCAAACAGAAAGGCAGGTGTAATCACTATGATGAAGAAAACAAAGAAGACAGTAAAGAAAGCTGTTAAAAAAGCTGCTCCTAAAAAAGTTGCTAAGAAGACAGTAAAGAAAGCTGTTAAAAAAGCTGCTCCTAAAAAAGTTGCTAAGAAGACAGTAAAGAAAGCTGTTAAAAAGACCGTTAAAAAAGCTGCTCCTAAAAGAAAAGCTGCTAAGAAAACGACGAAAAAGCGTTAATCTTAAAACGGAGGAGATCCTCTCATCTTAGATGGGAGGATTTTTGTTTTAAAAAAATCAGCGCTAAGGCGCTGATTGAAAAATCTGTTCTGCGATAATTGTTTTTGACTCTAATCGATAGAGAACAACCTTATTTGAGTAACGTAATACCCAATCACCTACTTTTGCGTTTTGATAAAATTCTGGATTCGCTGCTTTTAACGTTGGTAAGTCATCCACAAATGAAAGCGCTGGTACATCGTTTTTATCTATACCCGTTTCTCTTTCGACTTGTTCGACTACCTCCTGATAACGTTGTTGCTCTATTTGTGTTTGATTGTTTTGCTTAGGTAATACCGCAAAACGAACATACAAAAAAGAAACGGCTAACAAGCAGAACACAATAAGAAGGTATCCTTGTCGAAAAGTGGTTTTCATTAGGCTATATCATACCCCGGTCCTTCGATCTTGCGAAATCCTATTCGATCGGGTGCTTGTTTATCTTGCAAGGCTGCCCATTCTCTCCCTAAGAACAGCACCTCTTCTCCATAACGCATACGCACACGATCAAGACCCGTTGAAACATCTCGCCAATCTATAAGCGAGCTCGCTGAGCGGTGTTCGTGCAACATTGGGAGAACGAACTGCTCCGAAGGACGCCTTAAGTCTGTAAGTGTCACCGCTAAAAACGTCACACGCTCACCTCGCCAAAGTAAAACGAGCAATTCAGATGCTTGAGCTTGCAATACCAATACATCATCTGTCTCGGGTATAAGTTTTTTCTGATGATGGCGATAGAGCTCTTCGTTATGAACACCGACAATTATTGAAAACGCATGTGCTACTAGCTCCTTTTCTCTGAGTCGATTACCTGCGCGTGCGACTAATCGAGCCAAGGTTGAAGCAACCTGCCCATCCACATTTACACGATTTGGTACGCAGTAAGAATGCCCAATACTCTTAGGCGTCTCCGGAGAAGTAAATAACGCTGAACACTCGATACCATTTAATGAAGCCCAGAGCGTATAACCGGTCTTACCAAGTGAGCGCAAAAAAATCATTGGGTCTGCATAACGTAATTGTAATGGCGTAAAAATACCTAAACGCCATAGCTGTCGACGCATACGTTTTCCTATCCCAGGAAAATCCTCAAGATCGAGCGTAGCATAAAAAGTATCAAGCTCATGAAACCGGATCACCGTAAGACCGTTTGGTTTTTGACGCTCAGAGGCAACTTTTGCTAAAAATTTTGTTGAAGCAATACCAATGGAACATGGGAGCCACTCCCCAATCTCTTCTCGAATACGCTCTTTGATTTGTGTTAAAAGGAAGGCGGCTTCTGCCTCGTCACGACACCAACCCGTCATATCAAGAAATGCCTCATCGATAGAATATGGCTCCATCTTGTCTGTCACCTGACGAAAAATAGCAAATATACGCTTCGTAACAGAGCGATATTTTGTAGGATCATTTTGAATAAATTTTGCCCCCGGTACCACTTCGCGTGCTTCTTTGAGCGTCATACCCACCTTCATCCCCTGACGCTTTGCCTCGATTGAGGCCGCGATAATACAGCCTTGCTCGTGCAAGTACGCACAAACTCCTAGTGCTTTGCCACGTAATAACGGATTCGCCTGTTGCTCAACGCTCGCAAAATAGGAATTCATATCGATATGAGCAATGATACGTTCCATAGGGCTATAGTTAAGAAAGCACCCTCACCTCATCCATGTGCCAATGAAGGGTTTCTGTCGAAAAAGAGAGTCTATACGCGTTGGCATTATCTGATACAGAAAAGTAGTACACCTTATCGCGACCGATACGCTCCGAATGAACGAGGTGAATTTTTTGAATACGAATATAGCGTTTTCCCCATTTAATGATAAAGGGCTCTGGTTTACGTTGTTTAAAGACAACAACAACCTCTACAGGTTGTTTGACCTGCTCATATGTCATATAGATATTTATTCTTAAAAGCGAAGCTTTTGACTAAAAATTACCGTATGAACGTATTACTGCCTTCACCACACCCTGAATCAGAGGATCGTAACAATAGATAGGTTGCATCGTTTTATTTGCAGGCTGTAAACGAATGCGATCTTTTTCTCGAAAAAACTTTTTCAGTGTTGCGTGAGAGTTTTCAAGCAATGCCACAACAACATCGCCATTTTTAGGTGATGGGTTGCGTTCAATAATGACATAGTCACCATCATGAATACCCTCATCAATCATTGACTCCCCTTTTACACGTAGCACATAGGAGTTTGCTGCATCAGGAACAATGTCCACTGGCACCGCTAGGGTTTCGCGCTCTTCTACCGCCTCGATAGGTAGACCCGCGGTAATAAGACCGACGAGTGGCAAAATAACGCTACGCCCCCACTTTGTTGCCTTGTCTGTTGGCTCAAGCTCACGAGCTGATCCCGAGGCTTCGGCGCCACGTAAATACCCACGCTCTCGCAAAGCTTGAACATGCGCATGCACCGTCGAAGGTGAAGCTAACTTAAGACCGCTCGCGATTTCGCGATAAGAAGGAGGGTATCCTTGGTCTGAAATAAAGTTGACGATATAATCGAGAACTTCTTTCTGCTTGGGGGTAAGTGATGGAGTCATAGCTACTAGAACAAAAATAGAACAATAGAAGCCTCTCGTCAATAAGTTACATTCACCTCGTATTTATTGGGTTATTCACAGTTTTTCTGGAGTTATCCACATACCCCCTCTCATTTTATGGCAACGGAGTAGAGAGAGCGGAACGTTATCATGGGTATTCGCGGTTAGCGGATCGTGATTCGGACGCCACTAAGCTCTATGCTCCGACGCCTTCTGGGCCATCTTAGTCTCATTACCATCCTTGGTTCTTTTTTAGGTCCCTTTGCTCCTCATGTGCAGGCTATCGAACCAATAGCGGTACGTATAGGTGAAATTTCTTGGGCAGGATCAAGCTACTCTATTGCTGATGAGTGGATTGAGCTTTGGAATACGAGCGATGCCCCACTCTCTCTTGCTGGCTATCGTCTTGAGGGAGCTTCGGCGTCACCTTTGCTGTTTGATGAAGCAGCTATCATCGCTCCACAAAGCAGTTATCTCATCGCAAACTATGACACGAATGACGAGAAAAGCATTCTCGCGACAACAACACACTTTGTTACAACATCCTTATCTCTTTCAAATAGCCAACTATCCCTTCGTCTTTTTGATGATGAAGACATTTTGATGGATGAGGTAGAAGGCAACCCACCAACCGCGGGATCTAGCACGCCAAAAGCAACAATGATTCGCTCCCTGATTGATGAAAGCTGGATCACCGCAACAACAACACTCTTTATGAAAGATGGTGTTACAGATTTTGGCACACCTGGATTCTGTGACGGTTGTCTTCAAGAAGACTCTATAGCGTCTTCTGAGGAGATCTTAGACATAGACCCTCTCCCCGAAACGCTTGAAACAGAGCCTATAGACAACGAACCTGTTGAGCCGATAGAAGCAGTAATATCAACAGAAATAACGATAGACACTGATGTAAATACAAATACGGATAATGAAGAAAATCCAGAAGAAGTTTTTATCGAAGAAACAAAACCGATCGAATCAACCGAAACAACTTCTACACTTGAAATTCCGATAGAAGAACCACCTACGTCAGCAATAATTCCAACAATTGAATCTCCAGTAGAAACACCTCCTTCAGAGATCATTCTCCCCTCAGCAGCTCTCCGATTACAAGCTGTCTTTCCGGCACCGGATAACGCCTATGAGTGGATTGATCTCGCTTGGCTAAATGAAAACAGAAATCTTGCTGCGCTTGATGGCTGGTATCTACAAAATAGTCGCAGTAATACAATTTTTCGCTTTTCTACTTCAACAAGAACAAATCTGATTGAGCATGATGACCTTGTGCGTGTCACATTAAAAAGTGCCGTGCTCTTAAATGCTGGTGATACGCTTTCTTTTTACGATGCTTCCGGAGAGCTGGTCGATACCATGAGCTATCCAGAAACACCAAAAGGAAGCACTTGGATTCTTGATGGTACTTGGCAAAACGCCGATCTCATCGCCCTAACCGAAGAAGAAGATATTCTCAACTCCGAAACTATTACCAGCGAAACAGATACTGCGGTCATAACAAATACAATAACAACACCGGCCAAAACAGTAACAACATCAACGACACTCATGAGCACACAAACAGCAAAAGCTCCGGCAACCTCTACCAAAGCAACAACAAAAACCAGCTCAACTCCTGCAAAATCAACAGCTACAGCCAAAGCAACTACCAGCAAGACAACTACACCCAAAACAACAACAGCAAAAACAGCAGCAGTAAAAACAGCAACGCTTTCAAAAAGTGCGATAGCAAATATTATTCATCCTTCAACGATTGAACAAATCCTTATGCAGCCACAATCCTGGCGAGTACGTGTGCAGGGTATTGTCGGCACTGTGCCGGGAATCCTTTTAAAGCGACAATTTATCCTTCAAGCACCAGATGGACGCGGACTCTTGGTGAAAGTACCGACCGGACAAAAAACACCGGTATTCGGTAGCACCGTCGAACTCACCGGAGATATTACAAATGATGACGACGGCATTATTCTTACGATGAAATCGGATGATACTTGGAGTGTCCTTCGTACAGAACCTTCTCCCGTTCCAACGCGTATCGTTGATATACTTGCCGAAGAAACGGCTGATGCGTGGAGCAAAATAACGGTAACAGGAACCATCATCTCCATTACTGCCGGCAAAGCCGAGCTTAACGTAGACGGCATTAATATGACGGCGACCATTAAGGCTGCTACCCGTTATCGAGTACAACGACTAAAGAAAGATGATCTCGTTACTATCACTGGTGTACTCAACTTCTCAAGCGATGGACCCATTTTATACCCAGTCACTGCCGAAGATATTACCATCCTAAAAAGCGCGTCCGAAATAAAACCCGTAGCACAAACATCACCAATACCAGATTGGACACCTTTTGGTGCCGCCGGCATTACCGTTGCTGCCTATGAAGGCTTTAAGCGCTGGCGCAAACGTAAACCTCTTCATCAAAAAACACTCACAAAAGCTTCGCTATGAACAATGAATGGTATCCCTTTGGATCGTGGATGGATCAATGCGAGCAACTCGTCGAAGAAATTCGCGAGCTCCAACAAACCCACGCCATGCTCCTCCATCGAACCCAAGAACTCGCAGAACGCCTCAATAGCCCCTCCGGACCCATTGCCCGAGAATTTGGGGACTTGCAACTCTTGTAAGGTTTTGCTAATCTGTGGCCACTCGCAGTAATGCGAATTGGTCACGCGGGTATCGTATAATGGCTATTATGCTACCTTGCCATGGTAGAGACGGGGGTTCGATTCCCCCTACCCGCTCCATACAAAAAACACCCCAAACGGGGTGTTTTTTGTTATTTTGCCTATGCCCACTTGCCTTGTTTAGAAAAATTCGTTAATCTACCGCCACCCTTCGACTCGCTCTGCTCGCTCAGGGCAGGCATCGAACATACAGATAAATTAAGGGCGTATAGCTCAGTTGGTTAGAGCGTTACACTGATAATGTAAAGGTCCCTGGTTCGAATCCAGGTACGCCCACCACGTAAAAACCGCAGGAAAACCTGCGGTTTTTACTATGCGGTTCACGTGGCGGGGCCAGCGTGAATACCTATTTCATTATTCAGTAACTTCAGCCGTAAGCGTCATGGTAACCATGGTCTTAGCGGTTTCGTCTTCGCTATCTCTTACAACCATCACCGTCATTTGTGACGATTCTTTTTCATAGCTACGCACGATCGTGCCTCCAAGGTTTGCGTCCGATGCGCGCGTATAACCCATCGCTTTTACCGTTGTATCAATACTCTCCGCAACTGCAGCGATATCTGTATTATCTACCATTTGAACCAAGGCAGCAGAGCTCTTATCACCCTTAGCAGAGATATGAGAGACACTCGCACCATCAATCTTTTTTAAGTCGCTAGGAAAGTCACTTGGGATAGCGAGGTCCTCACCATAAGACTGAAAGTCCCCCGTCTTCTCATCTTTAAAGGTCGCCGTGTTTTTATTAAGGTCTACTTTGCCACCCGTAGATTTTTCAATCACCGTTTCTGCAACCTTCTCACCAATCTTTTCAGACACCTTGTCTTGCATGGCATCAATAGGATTCTGACAACCTAAACCCGTTAAAGCGACTACCGCAGCCATCGCGACCAAGAGAGCATTTTTGTTCATAGGAGAAATAGTATGATAATAGCCGTAATAAAACCTAGCCGAACGATTCTTGTTTGTATCTTGTCTTTACATCCACACCCTTTGCCGCGAGGAGCTCTTTGACGCTCTTCATAAAGTCATCAGGTCCACAGGCATAAAACATCGCCGTATCGAGTACAGGTGCCAATTTCTCGATATGTGATTCGTTTAAACGACCGACAGGCTCTGGCCAGTCATCTGGTGCGTCACGCGTGAGAATTAAGATCGGAATCAACAGATCTTGATCAGCGAGTTTTTGAATCTCTGCCATAAACGGCGCCTCTTCGATGGTGCGATTAGAGTAGACGAGTACAATCGGGTGTTTACTCCCCTGAATGACGCATTCTTCTACATAAGAACGAAATGGCGTCACACCAATACCACCTGCAAAAAAGACCACCGGCTTATCAGATTCAATCGCAGGACAAAAAACACCAAATGGCCCTTGCATACGCACCTTGTCGTCTGGCATGAGCTTAGAGGCACGTTTAGTAAAGTCACCCGCGAGTTTGATAGAGAGCTCCAGCGTTTGTTTTGATTGACTTGGAGCAGAAGCTACCGAG
This sequence comes from Candidatus Nomurabacteria bacterium, assembly GCA_023898425.1. Classification (NCBI taxonomy): domain Bacteria; phylum Candidatus Nomuraibacteriota; species Candidatus Nomurabacteria bacterium. The sequence continues at coordinate 107,344 of CP060222.1, read as the reverse complement.
TAAGCTGCACGAGCCCACATCGTACCGTCATCATTTAGTAAATGGAGATAAAGCCATTGACCTGGCTTATAGTCATAATTTAGTAACCCATCTTCTGGAGCTAAGACCAAGGTAAAGGTATCGGCGGTTTCCCACTTAAGTTCTTTCACCACGAAAGGGCGTTCGACAAGAGATGGATGCATGTTAGTGCTTTGCTTTATAGGCCTCAATAGAAGCTGTGATTTCAGCCTTTGCTTCGTCGACTGATCCAAAACCATTAATCACGATTTGATCATACTTTTTCTTTTCGAGTTTTTTGTACTCTTTGAAGAAAAGTAAAAACTCTTCTTGTACATGTTTTGGAAGCTGTTCATACGATGTAAGCTCATCAAAACGAGGATCAACTTTCGAAACAGGCACAGCGATAATCTTTGCATCATCACCATCTTGGTCTGCTGTTTTGATCATGCCGATCGCACGAGCCTTTACGACACATCCAGTAAACGTTGGATGCGTGAGCAATAAACAAACGTCCGTAGCATCGCCATCACCTGCATGCGTTTGTGGGATAAATCCATAATCAAATGGATAAAATGTTGGTTGATGTAAAACGCGATCGAGCTTAAAGTAACCGCCTTCTTCGTCGTATTCAACCTTGTTTGCCGAGCCTTTTGGAAGGTCGATAACAACGTTAAATTCGTCTGGCGTACCGCAAGAAACTTCGTGATAGAGATTAATGCCTTTCATAGATGTAGAAGATAAAAATGATACGGATAAGCCTAGCAAATAGAGATTTTGCGGTCAAAGAAACACAAAAACCCCTTGGTCCCCACGCTTGTGGGAATAGCGGCTGATAACTAAAGCTGAATCAGGAGCAAATAAAAACCCCCAGCACGTTTGCACGCGCTGGGGGCAAGAGAGCGACAAACGAGCGACAGTCTTTCGACACGGTCTACTTAGTCACTCTCATAAAGTGCGGGTTTTGGGACAACGCACCGTTAGTCTTTCGACACGCCGTTCGAAGTCCCGCCACCCTAATGATTCATCAACATGTGATTGATAGATCATTAGGATGCTCAATGAAACGAAGTTATTCGTACCGTTGAGCGAGAGAGTGACAAACTCCCAATAGTCTTTCGACAACTGCGGGCTAGTCACTCTCATAAGGTGCGGGTTTTGGGACAATTCGGCCTTAGTCTTTCGACATTCAAGTGGTAGTCCCTCCACCCTTATGAAACATCAACCTTGTTGATACCTCATAAGGGTACCCGACCAAACTTCCTCAGACCTCCCCACAAATGTGGGGAATGAGGGGTTTGGTCGGGTGATGGTGAGTAGACAATAGTCCACAAGTCCTTCAACACGTGTCGCATAGTCCATTCACCAAAATGTACGTCACTCGGCGGCCACGGCCTCCGAGGTGGGTTCCTCCTTCACGTCGACGACGAGCTTGCTCCACTCGTTGTAGACATGCTTGAGAAACTGCTGACCGAGCCAGCGCAGCGCCTTTTGATGAGCGCTACCCTTCAAGCCCTTGAGCTTCTTGGCGAAGTCCTTCTCGGTCTTGGTGAGCACCGTCTGCTCTTCTTCGTCCTCGTCGGTCTCGATGTCCTGCAGAACCTCTTCGTCGCCACCCTTCTTGAAGGCGACACCGAAACGATTCTGCAGAGCTTCGAGATGATCGGCGAGAACGGTGAAGTCACCCGGCACGATGTCCTGCACACCCTTGATGGTGCGCTCCATGTAGGCGACGGGCACAACCTCGATGTCGAGATCCGCGTCCATCGCCAGCTCCTGCCGGTTGAGCAAGAGCTTGTAGAGCTCGAACGCCTTGCGGTGCTCGAGCCTTGCGTTCCATGGGCTCTTCTTGTTCTTCACCGTCTGGTCGCAGAAGAGATAGACTCCCTGCTTGAGATCGGTGTTCCAATTCGAGACCTTGCCTGCAACGCGACGAGCGCGAGTACCATCTTCGAAGTGGTGATAGCCCGCATAGGCCTTGAGCGCCGGAGCGCTCTTGAAGCGGCGGATGTCGACGATCGCCGCGATCATGCGAGCCGCAATGAGCGGACCACAGCCGTCGATCGGTTCGAACACCGTCTTGTAGACGTCGCTTGCAGGGATGATGTCGAATTCCTTCGTTCCCTTACGACGAACCTTGCCGCCCTGGAGCACACGCTCGACAGCCTTCTTCTGCGCCTTGAGACGATCGAAGATGGTCGAGCGAAACTTATCGCTCTCGAGAAAGGCTCCGACGAGCTTGGCGATATCTTCTTCGGTAGCCTGAGCCGGCAGACCTTCGTTGCCGAACGTCTTACCGATGAGGGCGAAGAAGTCCGCACGCTCGGTCTCGTTAGCCTCACCACCGAGCAAGTCCTCTAACAACATCTCGAGGACATTGTTCTCGGTCTCGGCGAAGGCTTGCGCGATGAGCGCCTGATCACGGTACGACTGCAACACGCCCTGATAAGCGCGCATGGTCGCCTTGAAGCTACGCACGTACGAGCGGTACACGAGCTTCAGCCGCAGGTTGGTCACGTCACCCTCCGTCATCGGACGAAGGCTTTCATGTCCATGGATACCGACCACACACATCGCCATGGCACGCGCCTTACGGAGCGTGAGAATAGCACTGGTCTCGGTACCATTGGGCTTCTCAGCCTTCACGACCGTGATGCCATGTTGGTTGAGTAGTGCCATGGCGCGCGAGCGGTCGAGAGCATCTGCCGCATCGTCCTTCTTGGCCGGGTGTTCAGCACCCCCGAGTACGGAGGGCGCAAACCGCAGCACCTTGATGCCACGAGCGCGGGCATAGAGAGCAAAGTAGTCGCTCACTCCCCCATTCTCGATCACGAGTACATCGTGATCTGGGTCGAGTGATTGGATGAACTCGATCTTTTTCTCGCGAGAACTCGGCTTCTTGGCCGACTCCTTGAGAGCGATCGTGGTCAAATTGCCATTCGCGCCGCGAGTGGCGACAAAGGCCGTCCCCTTTGGGGCATAGGCCACTGCTACGATTCGCTTACCATTCATCTAACACCTAGAGCTATTTGGGCTAGCTCCGAGCCACTTTTGGGTTGTAAAAACGCCTTTTTACGGGCGTATCCACTGACAAGGCTACAGTCTTACGACAAAAATCTCGTCAGAGACCTGTAACTAACCATATATTATTGATTTTGTCAACCTTCTGATGGGCAACATGAAACCCCTTGGTCCCCACACTTGTCACGTTGCTCGCGAGCAATATAACTGGTGTAGACAACGATTGAAAAATAAAAATTCCTCCGACACGTTTACACGTATCGGAGGAAAGAGAGTGACAGCAAGTACTAAGTCTTTCAACAGAGGTTCGTTAGCCACTCTCAAAAAAGTTTCCCCTTGGTTTTGAGACCGAGGGGATTTGGAGAAAAAGACAGTTTCGCCAAAGTCTTTTGACATAGAGTGCGTAGTCTTCTTCTCACAAAACTGCGGGTTTTGGGACAGAGATCTTTTAGTCTTTCAACAATCGTACTTCAGTCCCTCCACCCTTTTCAGAAACACTCCTGTATCCTCTCTGGAAGAGAAAAGGCTGAGGGAGGGGTGCTAAAAAGGGTGCTCAACGCAACAAAATAATGCCGATCTGAGACCGGCACTATTATCATATAATATGATCGCTGTCAACTCAGGGCGGTCAATTATTCAAACAAGCCCTTCACTTCTTCCCATGTAAGTCCTTGAAGATCAGCTTCTGTTTCTTGAACGAGAGCGTCAAAAGTTGGCGCTTGCGTTCTTGCAATTCCATCACCTTTTCTTCAACGGTACCTTGTGTGACGAGCTTATAGACATTCACTGTTTTCTTTTGACCAATGCGATGAGCACGATCCATTGCTTGTGACTCAACCATCGGATTCCACCATGGGTCAAAGAGAATAACAGTATCGGCTTCGATAAGTGTTAGACCCGTACCACCAGCACGCAAGGACAATAAGAACACGGTAGTATCTGGATTATCGGTAAATGATCGCACCTGTGCTTCACGATCCTTGGTTTTGCCTTCAATGGTCGCATGACCTATACCGTGTAAGTTAAGCGCATCACGAATAAGATCAAGCATGCTCGTAAACTGACTAAAGAGCAGTACCTTATGACCACCTTCTTTTGCTTGACGAATAAGCTCGAGTGCAAGCTCCATCTTACCTGACACCTCTTCTGTTGCTGGCAAACGAGGATCAACAAGATGTGGATGATCACAAATACGACGCAACTTCATTAATGCCGAAAGAATCTCGATTCGAGATTGCTCGAAGCCTTTTTCAGCAACTGTCTTCATGACCTGAGCGCGGACATCATCTAGTGTTCGTCCATACACAACCAATTGCTCGGCCGTAAGCGTTGCGTGACTCACCTGCTCTACCTTAGGAGGAAGATCATGTAACAATGCCGCCTTGGTACGGCGAAGCATGAACGGCTTTATACGCGTACGTAAACGCTCGAGCGTTTGCATGTCACGCTTTTCTTTGATAGGTCGCTCGTAGCGAGTGCGGAACGACTTGCTATCGCCCAAAAAGCCAGGCATGAGGTAATCATAAATAGACCATAACTCATGAACGCCGTTTTCTAATGGCGTACCCGTGAGAGCTAGATGCAGCTCTGCTGGAACTGCTTTTACTGCCTTGGCTGTGGCGGTAGAGGCATTTTTAATAAACTGCGCCTCATCAATAATACAAAGACGAAAACCTTTGTGATCAAGATATCCCTGAATATCACGTTGAACAGCAGGATACGTGGTGATAACAAGATCATAATCACTAGTTGATTCTAGCGCTTGCAAACGCGATTCTGCTACACCTTCGATAACCAATGTCTTGAGCCAAGGTACATATTTTTTTGATTCGTCCATCCATGTGAGCGTAAGCGTTTTTGGACAAATAACGAGATCCGGCTTATCCCTTTTTTTTCTTGTTGCTGCAATATAGGCAAGTACCTGCAAGGTCTTACCAAGACCCATATCATCGGCCAAAATTCCACCAAAGCCATACTTATGTAAAAAAGCCATCCAAGCAACACCCTCTTTTTTGATATGGGCGCAAAAAATCGCATCAAGTGAATCTGGCAACTTAACAGGCTCAACCGGTTTACCAACTTCAACTTCATTTAATAAGGCAGCAAATGCTGCATCGGTTGAGGCCATGCGCGCTTCTTGCATGCGATCAATCAACATCTTCATTTCTGGCGCATCAAAAAGATGTGATGAGAACGAACCATCCTCATGTCGTTCAGCACGTTCTAAAAATTGCGCGATACGTTCTACGTCTTCAATATTTTCGTATTCGATAAAGGAACCATCGGCTGTGCGTACAAATGGCTGCCCTTTTGATAGCGGTAAGGATATCTTTTGTTTCGACATCGTTGGTTTCGCAATGCCAGGCGATAGAAAAATCAAACCAACCCTGACGTGATGAACGAACACCAATATCTGGCGTAATAGAAAGACGACGAATCGTAAGCTTATCCAAAACACCTGGATCAGCGTGGATCGTGTATTGGTATTCGATCTCAGGCAAAATATCTTTTGTAAACGTATAAACGTCTTCTGGTGCTACACGAAAACATGGACCTTTTCTGTTGGAATCACCGGATACGCATGCGCTAAAAATGTGCGAGCCTCCGCTTCTACCTCAAGATCACGCTCTGCTTCGTGCATGACGCCTTCTATCTCTTTATTATTGTCCTCAACTTCGTGAGAAAGGATAGGGATCAATAATGGGCCGTATTCTCCAAAAGCCTCAAGACGAAGAGCGCCTAACTCCATAAAAGAGAGGCGAATACGTATCGTTTCGAAGCCATGGATCTCTGGACGGGGTGCTCGGGTATTCGACATGTGATTAATCGCGGATTATACGGACTTTTTGACTTTTGTAAAGCGCTCCGAAACTTATGGTCATGTCATGCACCGCCTGCTATGGTGTGCCCATCTATGTCACGCACTCTCAAGGTTATTGGCCTTATCGCGATTGGTGCCGCTGCTACCGGATTAAGTACAGGATATTTTCTGTTTGCAGCGAATCGAGATCGTCTTGATTTAGCACAAAAAATAACCGCCGCAGAACAACAAGTGAGAGATCTCGAACGACAAAGTGAAGCGCTCGCCGATGACGCCGCAGATCGCATCGAGCAAGCAAATACCGAAGTCAAAAAAGCTCAAGCGCTCGTCGTCGCGCTACAACAAGAGCAGCAACTTTTTAAGCAAGCAACACCCCTCACTCCGAGCAAATCTACTCAGAGCTGGAAAGAAATTCTTTCACTCCCTCTAGGGATTACCGTGCGTATTCCATTGAGCGCTACAGAAGAACAAACGACTTCGATTATTACAGCGAAAATTAATGATCGTTTTGATAACTGGCTTCAAATTGAGCCCTTTGCAGAGAATAGACTCGAAGCTATGCGCCCTTAAATGCTTCGTCTACTGAGGATTATCTTGCGAGTGTTAACGACGCGCTTCTTATTGGTCAACGATACCAAATGCCAGATCGAACCATCCAATACGCACTCAGACTTCAGAAAAATGCCTCTTCTACGCATCTTCTTTTCTTAAATACACAAAGCGGTATGACAGAAAAACAATTGTTAGACACGCTTTCTACCATTAAAACAAAATAGCTTTCATGAAGTGGTCTACGTCACTACTCTCTTGGTATCGCCGTAATGGTCGCGATCTCCCTTGGCGTCATACAAGGGACCCTTATCGTATTTTGCTTTCAGAAGTCATGTTGCAACAAACGCAAGTGACACGCGTAGTAGATTTTTACAAAGCTTGGCTAAAACAATTTCCAAGCTTTAAAGCACTCGCTACTGCAAAAACATCAGATGTTCTCAAAGCTTGGGCAGGACTTGGCTATAACCGCCGAGCGCTTGCACTTCAGAATATCGCAAAACACATTACAGCAAACGGCCTACCAAAAACGCGCGAAGAATGGTTAACGCTAAAAGGCATAGGCCCCTATACAGCAGACGCTATTGCCTGTTTTTCGTTACATGAGCGCCGTTGGCCTATCGATACCAACCTTAGACGCGTTGGTGGACGGCTATGGCTAGGCATTCTCTACCCTGAGTTAAAAGACGATGAACGTATACGCGAACGTGCACTTATAGAGCTACCGAAAAAAGGCGATGTTCACGAGATCCCACAGGCAGCTTTTGATTTAGCTGTCGCCATTTGTGCAAAAACACCACAATGCGCGATCTGTCCGCTACAAAAACACTGTCTTTCTGCTAAATCATTTTTAAAGGGTGATGTTTCAGCTCCTAAACGCATGACCAAAGCGAGCAATGAAACGATTCATCCTGGTAAAAAATACCCAGATCGGATTTATCGTGGCCGTATCCTTGCGCATATACGAATACAAAAACGTGCCAAGAGACTTGCTATTGGCAATGTGATTGATCAACATTTTGACTCACCCAAAGATCAGCTATGGGTAGACGCGATGATTGATCGATTGATTAAAGATGGATTGCTTATTGAAACAAATAAGACGCTGAGGCTGCCGGACTGATCGCTACATTGCTGCCACTCACCCAATTTATACCTTCGGTACAAATATCCCTCTCTGTGGAGAGAGGGCGTTCCGGATCAGAAAACCCTCTCCAAATAGAGAGGGACCGGCCACGTATCAGCTGCGGAGCAGTGTTACGTGGGCAGGGTGAGTTGAGTGAAGGCTTGCGGCTAGATGGCAAAAAGTCTCCGCGCATTCTCCGTTGTGATTCTTGCCACCTCTTCAAGAGGAATCCCACGCATCTTTGCTACATGCTCTGCTACAAAACATACATTTGCTGGCTCGTTTTGTTCGCCACGATGCGGAACAGGTGCAAGATAAGGCGCGTCTGTTTCTAAAACGAATTGCTCAAGTGGCATTCGCTCAATAACACGATTAAGCACCGTTTCTGGATCTTGTAGTTTTTTTGGAGGAAACGTCGCAATGCCATTTATCCCAAGAAAAAAACCTAACTCGAGTAGTGGTTGCGCTTCGATCCAAGTCCCCGTAAAAGAATGAACAACTCCACGCGGCTTCCATCCGTCCATGTGACATTCTCGTAATAACTCTGCCAAACGCGGTAATGCTTCTCGACAATGGATAACAAGTGGTAAATCGAGCTCGCGCGCTGCCTTTAAGTGCTCACGAAAAATCACCTCTTGCTTTGCTTTTTGTTCTGCGAGCACGTTTGGGTCTTCTGATAATCGATACCAGTCTAAACCACACTCCCCGATCGCGACACACTTTTTTGATGTTTTTGCGATCTTTATTAATTGTTCGGCTTTTACCGTCGCTTCTGGTTTTTCGCCTTCTTGATGATCATGATAGTCACTTGTGACATGGTCTGGATGTAAACCAGCAGTAGCAAATATCGTTTCATGTTTTTCTGCAAACGCGATACCTGCCTCAGAGTTTTTTGTTCCAGTCCCAATCGTCATCGCCCAAATATCATGATTTGCAAGATGCGCTAATACCGTTTCACGATTGGCATCAAAAGCCGGAAAATGGATATGACAATGCGTATCAATCAAAAACGGCATACCTATACTAAAAAGAACAAGACGTTCATGAATGTTTTTTGACAATAACCCGCAATAACGGATGAGCCGAACCACTGCATAAGCTGAGGATCAAGCATGGTGTGCATAACAAGATATGCCGTAGCACCAACAAAAATCACACTTAGGGCAAAGCCAAGTACTGCGCCAAAAATCTTATTAAACCACGAAATAATGGGTAATTTTGTGACTATTTTGAGCATGGTGACAACGATGCCAAAGAGCATGCTGATAATCTTCCAGATCGTAAAGAAGAGCAATACAAACGAAACAAAGTAGACGATCCCTCCGTTTGCATGTGGCGCGAACAACGCGATAAGTTTTGCAAAAAATCCATAGGTCCAACGCGCAAGAAGAAACGCGATAATCGATGATAAGATATCCGCGATCCCCTGCACGGCACCAGCCTTATAACCACGGCCAATACCGAGCAAGAGAAAGAGACCGAAAACGATTTCTGCAAGAATCATATATTAAGATTGTACCTCAAGCCGAGGAAAAAGCGGAGTTGGTTCAGGTAACGAGCCACCTATAGCTAGCTGCCCCCATGTAAGCGATTCTGACCAAAGCCTTTCGGATTCGTTCTTTGCGTCTAGACCAAGTGACGTAAAGATTTTTTGAGATGTTTCTGGCATAAGTGGACCAAGCAATACCGCATACCAACGCAATGACTCGAGTAATGCGTATAAAATCTTGTTGACCGCTTCTGGATCCTCTTTCACAAGCTTAAATGGTTGTGTTTCTTCGATAAGTTTATTGGCTTGCATGAGACCTGAGCGTTGCGTATCACCAATACCAAGCCAAATAGCCTCAAGGGCTTGGTCGGCACGATCAACATGCAATGATTCTTTAACCGTTTTTGCTATCGCTTCTAGTCCTTCACGTCCAGCCCAAGCGCTTTCTTTTGAAAGCGCTAATGAGGCCTCGAGAACATCAGTCGTTGGAATGGCGTTATTCGCATACTTACGCGACATCGCAATAGTGCGTTGCAATAGATTGCCAAGTGTATTACCAAGATCGCTCTCATAACGCTCTTGTAGACGAGCATGTGAGAAATCTCCATCTGAGCCAAAACCGATTTCACGCAAAACGTAATATCGTACGGCGTCCAATCCATAACTATCACGAAACTCGAGCGGATCTATAGCGTTACCAAGTGACTTAGAAATCTTTTGACCATTTATCGTAAAGAAGCCATGTGCGTGTACGCGCTTTGGTAATAACGCTTTACCCTGTTCATCCTGTAAGAGTGGATCGGTTTGTGCTGCCGACATAATCATCGCAGGCCACAAAGCACAGTGAAACTTTAAGATATCTTTACCAACCAAATGTAAATCTGCTGGCCACCATTGTTTAAAGAGCGCTTCGTCCGTCCCATAACCTACGGCGGTAATATAGTTTAACAAGGCGTCAAACCACACATAAATCACTTGAGTTTCATCACCAGGTACCGGAATACCTACACCAACCGCTTTTGCCTCTCGTGAGATCGAAATATCCGTAAGATGATCTTTTACATAATTACGAATTTCGTTGCGTCGCTCTTCTGGCAAAATAAAATCAGAAGATTCATCGTAAAGCGCTAATAACTGATCACGATATTTTGTAAATTTAAAAAAGTAATTTTTTTCTTTGAGTTGATCGAGGTCTTTGTTTGGATGAAGTACACAGCGATTCTCAACAACTTCTGAGTCATTTTTAAATGCTTCACAGCCTGTGCAGTACAAACCAATATATTCACCCTCATAAATATCACCACTCTTTTTTACTGATTCCCAAAAACGCTTCACGCCTTCTATGTGACGTGGCTCTGTTGTGCGAATAAAATCATCAAAAGAAATACCTGTATCCTTCCAGGTCTTTTGCCATGTACCAGCCATACGGTCGAGGTAACCGTGAAGATCACTCTCTCCTACCTTCTCCATCGCTTGAACATTTTTTTGACTATTCTCGTCTGTCCCAGTTACGAGGCGTGTTTCATCACCAAGCAAGCGATGAAAGCGCGCTAAAACATCCGCCACGACCGTCGTGTAGGCATGCCCGATATGAGGCTTATCATTAACGTAATAGATTGGAGTCGTGATGTAATAGCGAGACATATTATTTTTCTGAGCTGACAATGATAGTAAACTCACCCTTCAAACTTGTTTCTTTTAACGAAGCGATGACTTCGCTTACGGTGCCTCGATAAAGCGTTTCAAACTTCTTCGTAAGTTCGCGTCCCACAAAGATGAGGCGTTTTTCATCAAGAACTTCTTGCAAGCTGACGAGTGCTTTTTCGATACGGTGCGTTGATTCTAAAAAGATCGTTGGAGCTTTGCGTTCTGCGATTGCTTTTATCAATGTCTGCCTCCCCTTTTTATGTGGTAAAAAGCCTACATAATGAAACTCGTCCATAGCAAATCCACATGCGCTAATAGCTGTAGTAAGTGCCGAAGGCCCCGGGATAGGAATAACGGTAATACCACGTTCAAACGCTGCTTCAACAAGCTTACCGCCTGGATCATTCATTCCCGGCGTACCAGCGTCTGAGATATAAACGGCCTGCTCTCCTTTTTCGACACGGTCTAAAAGCAGTCCTACCTTTTGCATCGACGAATGTTGATGCAATGATAAGCAATCCTTTTTAAGTTCATAAGCGTTTAAGAGCACCTTTGAAACACGTGTATCCTCGCAAGCGATCACATCTGCTTCTTTTAATACACGAAGAGCTCGAAGGGTAATATCTTCGAGGTTTCCGATAGGCGTGGCCATTACGTAGAGTAAGCCTGACATGGTGCATTTGTAGCAAAAACCGTAGAAAAAAGCGAATTTCCAAAATTTGCTATACTGTAAGCATATGAGACGAATTTCTTTGATCCCACTTCTTGCTATCGCCTTGATGGGAGCTGGCTGCAATTCTAACAAGCAACCAGAGACGCCAACGACAAAAAGCCCACAGCAACCAGGTACAATCGACCAGGTAACAACCGTAAGTCCAGAAGCTTATGAATACGTTGATCCAGAAACAACCTATGCAAAGCAGGCACTTTTAAACCTCGCGACAGCAAACTCTTTTCATTCTCGTATGGTTATCCCGGGTATCAACGAAGATGTCACTGCTGATCTCGTCTTTGTTAAAAATCAAGGAATGCGTGGCACGCTCGCCATCCCCTCCGACCAAGGAACGACGATCTCCGAAGTCTACCTAACAGAAGCCGAGGTACTCTTTAAACAAGGTACAAACCCCTGGCAAAATATTAGCGGCACCGACGAAGCAAAAGAACTTGCGACATCCCTCAAAGGTTCATTTAGCTTTGATGAAGAAGAAGACTTTATTCTCAATGGCTCAGAGCAATATCTAGGAAAATCCTCCGGATCAAATTGCACGATTTATCGCTTTCGACAGGTCACTACCGAGGGCCGACTACAGCCGTTTAGCGTCTGTATCACCAACCAAGATCTCCCAACCTATGTAGAGATTGATACGCTCAGCGAACGCCCAATACGTATCGAATATTCAGACGTTAATACCGTAGGATCCATTGAGCGCCCCCAGCTTTAAAGCACATTGACCGAGTTACCGCTCAATGGTATGGTTTTAGCAGTCTCATACATAGAGTGCTAAAACTATGATCCCACAAAACCTTACCCGTAAAAGCCAAGAAGCCTTAAATACCGCCCAACATATCGCGGTAAATAACGGCCACCCAGCCCTCGAAGCAACACACTTGCTCGCAGGTCTTTTTACGCAAGAACAAGGCATTGTTCCTGCGCTTTTAAAGTCTATCGGTGTTGATCCTGGACATTTTCGCGCCCAATTAGAAGAAGCGCTTTCACGTTATCCTCGCGTCAAAAATGGCCAAGTAGGACAGCTCTTTTTGTCTGAAAATATCAACCATGTCTTTCAGGCTGCGTCAGAATTTGCTACGCAGTTTAAAGATGCTTTTATCTCAACCGAGCACCTCTTACTCGGTATTGCCCAAGGCAAAGATGATGCCGCTGCCATCTTGCGTGCTCATCAAGTAACAGAGGACGCCATCTTAAAAGCACTAAAGACCGTTCGTGGATCTGTAACAGTAGATAGCCCGGAGCCAGAAGCAGCGTACCAAGCTCTAGAAAAATACTCACGCAATCTTACGGCGCTTGCTCGTCAAGAAAAACTTGACCCCGTTATTGGTCGTGACGGAGAAATCCGTCGTGTCATGCAAATACTTTTACGTCGGACAAAAAATAATCCGATCTTGATTGGTGAAGCGGGTACAGGAAAAACCGCTATTATCGAAGGTCTTGCTCAGCGTATTGTTGCGGGTGACGTGCCAGAATCACTCAAAGAAAAAGAAGTGATGGCTCTTGATATTGGCTCACTTGTTGCCGGAACAAAATTTCGTGGTGAGTTTGAAGAACGTCTCAAAGCCGTCATGCGTGAAGTAGAAAACTCTAGCGGAAAAATCATTTTGTTTATTGACGAGATCCACACACTTGTTGGCGCCGGCGCTTCGGGCGAAGGTGGGACGCTAGATGCAGCCAATATGCTTAAGCCAGCCCTCGCTCGCGGAGAATTGCGCGCTGTTGGTGCAACAACGTTACAAGAATATCAAAAGCATATCGAAAAAGATCCAGCCCTCACGCGTCGTTTTCAACCCGTGCTTGTTGATGAGCCTTCTGAAGAAGATACACTCGCTATTTTGCGTGGGATTAAAGACAAGTATGAAGTGCATAGCGGTATTCGTATTACCGACGGTGCACTCGTTGCTGCCGTGCAACTCTCTTCGCGCTATATCACAGATCGATTTTTACCAGATAAAGCCGTAGATCTTGTTGATGAGGCAGCCGCAGCATTACGCATGCAAATCGACTCAATGCCAGAAGAGCTCGATAAACATAAGCGCGCTATCATGAAACTTGAAATTGAAAAACGCGCCCTCCAAAAAGAAGAGGATCAAGATTCAAAAGACCGCTTAAGTGGCATCGAAAAAGACCTTGCCGAAGAACGTGAAGCCGCCGAAGGCATGGAGCTTTCATGGAAGGCAGAGAAATCTCTTATCGAGGCTATTCAGTCAGCAAAAAAAGAATATGAGCAGCTAAAGAGTGAGGCAGATATTGCCGAGCGTCGAGGTGATCTCGAAAAAGCTTCGGAGATTCGTTATGGTCAACTTCCGGTTGCTGAAAAAAAGCAAAAAGACACTGAATTAAAACTCAAAGAACTTCAAGGAAAGCGAGGTCTACTAAAAGGCGCGGTGACCGATGAAGAAATTGCTGCTGTTGTAGGTCGATGGACAGGCATCCCTGTCTCACGCATGCTCGAAGCAGAAGCCTCAAGACTTGCACACCTCGAAGAAGAGCTTCATAAGCGTGTTATTGGTCAAGATGAAGCGGTAAAAGCCGTAGCCAATGCTGTACGTCGATCACGTGCTGGTATTAGCGAAGAAAAACGCCCGATTGGCTCCTTCCTCTTTTTGGGACCAACAGGTGTTGGTAAAACCGAGCTCGCTCGTGCATTAGCAACCACACTTTTTGACGACGAAGACGCCATGGTCCGTGTCGATATGAGTGAGTACATGGAGAAACATGCTGTTTCTCGTTTGATCGGCTCACCACCAGGATACGTTGGTTATGACGAAGGCGGTCAGCTCACCGAAAAAATCCGTCGTCGTCCATATGCCGTGATCTTATTAGACGAAATTGAAAAGGCTCATCCAGATGTCTTTAACACCCTTCTTCAAGTTTTGGACGATGGTCATCTTACTGATGGTAAAGGTCGCAAGGTTAACTTTAAAAATACCGTTGTGATCATGACATCAAATATTGGATCAGATCTTATCTTAGACGCAGGCAAGCGTGGCGAGATTGGATTTACCGATGAATCAGCAGATGCTGTCAAACGCACACACGAACATATTCGTGAACTTGTGATGGGACGTTTAAAAGAGCAATTTAGACCTGAGTTCTTAAATCGCGTTGATGAAATTGTTGTTTTTGAAGCTCTTGATAAAGAGGCTCTAAATCAAATTATCGACCTTCAACTCGAAAATGTTGTTGAACGCTTGAGTAAGAAAAAGATTCAGCTCACATTTACAAAAAAAGCCAAAGAACTTATTGCTGAAAAAGGCTACGATCCAAGCTTTGGTGCCCGCCCTCTAAAGAGAGCGATCCAAGATCTTGTCTTGGATGAGCTCGCTCTCAAAATGGTCGAAGGCACGGTAAAAGAAGGTGATACCGTAGAATTTGGTGTAAAAGATGGGGCTATCGTGATGAAGTAAGAAGGTGTACTCCAATTGCACAAGCCGTCTCACCTCTTAACACCAGCTTACCTAGCGAAGACGCCGTTGCTCCGGCGCTTTTTGCTTGCGCGCGTTCTTCGTCACTCCAACCACCTTCTGGGCCAATAAATAATGCCACACGACGTGCTCGTTGCATTGACTCAGACTCTGGTAGATACGTGTCTGCAAAAAGAATCTGATCACAGGCTCGTGATTCTGCTAAAGCCTGTTCAAATCCCATCACGTGAGACACTTCAGGGACCTTTGCACGTCCACACTGCTCTGCCGCCTCTTTTGCTATCGCTTGCAAACGATCTTGCTTGATACCTGTCTTAATCGTATGAGCAGAAATAATCGGCACAATTCGAGAAACGCCACATTCAACAGCTTTCTGCACAGCCCAGTCAAAAGATTCGCGTTTTAATACTGACGCATACAAAACAACTTCAGTTATCGGCTCAGTAAGAATAGCTTTTTTGCCAAGTAAGTCTACCGTTACAGAATGCTTTTTTACCTCAAATACGCGAACACGAAACTCTTCGCCTTTACCATCAAGAATAACAAGCTCTTCTCCTGGTTTGATACGCAAAACACGAGACAGCTGATGGACTGTCTCGTGATCAAGGATCTCTCCCTGTTTGCCTTGCCAAGAGAGGTCCGCAAAAAAACGATGGACCTTTTTCATGACTATTTTTTCGTTACTTTTTTGACAGCCTTAGCTGCTTTCTTTTGCACTGTTTTTACTGTCTTTACAGCATCTTCGCCAACGTTCTCAAGCTGTGATTCGATACCTTTCCATTGTGACATGAGGTATTTACGAACTTCTGGAATTTCTTTTACTGCGATCTCTTTTGAAGAGGCATAGTATGCGACAACCTTGTCGACAATCTCTTCGTATTTTTGTTCAGAAAGCGTGCCTGCATCTGCGAGCATCTTCATGACCTGCTTTTGCAAGAGCTTAGACTTCTTTTGCGCATCGGCTACGAGAACCTTGCCTTTACGTGAATTAAGAAAAAATCCTGTTGCGAGGCCAATAACAGCACCGGCAGCAAGTCCCGCTCCTAGATGGGAGGATGGTTTTTGTTGAGCCATAGTAAGTGTATGATTAATAATTACCCTGTAAGTATAGCGCTCCCGCATAATTAGCAACAGTGCTATGATAAAAGCCATATGTTAAAGAAATCTACACAAAAGAAACCAAAGTACGACATGATCGCTATAGGAGAGGCGGTTTTAGATGTTTTTCTAGAGGTTGATGAGGCAACCGTGGCTTGCCAAGTAAAAAAAGAAGAATGCCAAATCTGTTTTGATTTTGGCGAAAAGATCCCCGTTACCGCAGTGACTCGTGTTCCTGGAGCCGGTAATGCTTCAAATGTGGCCGTTGGATCATCAAGGCTCGGGCTAAGCTCTGCCGTCTATAGTGTTATCGGCAATGATCAAGCCGCAAAAGAAATTCGTCAAAACTGGAAGAACGAGCATGTCGCAATGCCATTTGTAGTGACGGACAAAAAACGTCCAACAAGCTATTCTACCATCTTATTTAAAGAGGGAGAGCGTACGATCCTTGTCTATCATGAGCCACGTAAATACGAGCTTTCTAAGCTACCATCGGCAAGCTGGATTTACTACACGTCCATTGGCGCGGGACACGAAAAACTTGAGAAACAACTCATCGCTCATTTAAAACAACACCCACAAACACCGGTAAGCTTTAATCCTGGCACGCACCAATTGCGCCGAGGCTTAAAATCATTACTCCCTATCATCAAACTCGTAACGGTATTTATTGTTAATAAAGAAGAGGCTGAGTATTTACTTCAAACAAAAGAAGCTACCATGCGTACATTGTTACAATCTTTTATCGACCTTGGTGTAAAGATTGCTGTTATCACCGATGGGCTTAAAGGATCCTATGCAACAGATGGAACTACTTTTTGGCATCAGCCTATTTTTAAAGGCGATGCCTACGAACGCACTGGCGCAGGTGACGCCTTTGGTACAGGCTTTTCATATGCCTTAGCTACCGGGCATGAAATACCGGAAGCGTTGCGCTACGGTACAGCCAATTCGTGGAGCGTTGTAAAATATATCGGTCCACAAAAGGGCTTACTTACAAAGACTCAAATGAAAGCAACCCTTAAAACATTTGCCTCGACAAAGGCTGAACTCCTTAAAGACTAACTATGCTCGTTGCCGCACTCCCTATCTTAAAAAAAGCACGCGCCGGTAAATATGCCGTTCCTGCTTTTAACATTAACAATCTTGAAATCCTCAAAGCTGTTATCGAGGCCGCTACTGAGCTCAAGTCCCCTATTATTGTACAAACATCAGAAGGCGCTATTGAATACGCTGGCATGGATTACCTTATTGCTATGGTTCGCGTAGCAGCAAAGGCCAAAATCCCTGTTGTACTGCACTTAGATCATGGTAAAAATTTAAAAACCATTAAACTAGCAATAGACAGTGGCTATACAAGCGTGATGTTTGATGGCTCATCGCTCCCTTATAGAAAGAACGTACAATCAACAAAACAAGTAGTAGCCTGGGCAAAAAAGAAAGGCGTTAGCGTAGAAGCAGAAATTGGCGTTCTTGCTGGCATCGAAGATTTTGTAAGCGTCGAAGCTCGTGATGCCGCTCTCACTGATCCAAAGCAAGCGCTCGCCTTCTCAAAAGAAACGGGTTGCGACTCACTCGCGATTGCTATAGGTACCGCACACGGCGCCTACAAGTTTAAAGGCAAAACACATCTTGATATTGATCGACTTAAACACATTGCCGCCCTCGTAAAAAAACCACTCGTTCTCCACGGCGCCTCAGGTGTCCTCGAAGACGTCAAAGCTATGGCCGAACATTATGGCGCGAAACTCGGCGAAGCACGCGGTGTCATGGATCAAGACATCAAACAAGCCATCAAACATGGTATCGCAAAAATTAATATCGATACCGACCTACGTCTAGCGTTTACCGCAGGTATACGCGAAGCCGTAAATGACCTACCAAAGGTCATTGACCCACGCAAACTCCTCGAACCATCGAATCTATTAATTAAGGAAGTCGCGAAACGTAAGATAATGATTTTTGGGAGTAAAGGAAAAGCTTAAACCAAAATAAAATGCACGAGTATATCTCGTGCATTTTATTTTATCTTTGCTAAGGGATTCTACTATCGTTCTAATCAGTAAATGGATTGGGCGTAGGCGTAGGCGTAGGCGTAGGCGTAGGCGTAGGCGTAGGCGTAGGCGTAGGCGTAGGCGTAGGCGTAGGCGTATCCCCCACCTTCTTTAAGGTAATAGGTCGCTCAATGGTTTGAGCTTCGGCATGGGTAAGGTCGATGTCTTCGGAGATAAAGCGTTCATAGCCCTTTTTGTCTGCGGTCACAAAGTAGAGGTTTTTGTTGGCTAAGAATCCATAGCGTCCTTTGGCGTCGGTTACTTGTGTCTCAAGAAGTTTGTTGTATTTCTTGTCGAAGATACGAACCACCGTGCTGCCGATAGGTTTGTGAGAATCTGCTTCAGTCACAATCCCCAGTTCTTTGGTTTGCGTACAGCAATGAGTTTTCTGAAGATGAGATAGGTAGCTAATTGAAGAGCAGCAAGACCAAGAAGCAACATACTTGGGCGTAGAGCAAGAGCACCGAGGGTCACCGCAAAGGAGAGAAGACTAATGACGTTTTTGCTTTTTGTGTAAAGCGCTTGCGAAGAACTTTTGCGTGAGTTCTTTTGGATGATTTGGATCAAGAGGGATATTTAAGGTGAGATCCGTCTCATTTTCAACGTGTACCGGAGTGCCGTGATAGACATCGAGGTATTCGTTGTCTTCGGTGAGATCCTTGGCGACGAGACTTGGGAAGACATGTCCTGCTTTCACGGCTTCGATGCGATAGTCACCTGGTTTGACGTGAAAGAAGTAACGACCGTTTTCATCTGTGATACGTGTTTGAAGCACGCGTCCTGTTTGTGCATCCATCAAACGAACAGCCGCAAGATTTGTTCCTTGTTTGGTGATGGAGTTGTAGACCACACCCCACTTGTTGCGCTTGCGTGCACCAATGAACATGAGTGGTTGTGTTAAGAGATACCAAAGGAAGTTAAAGAGACTTGCGACCGTGGCGATATTTGCCAAGGTAACAGCGGTAGCGACAATACCGATAGCATCAGGTTGAACAGGAAGGGTTTTTGGAGCTCGATATCTGAGCCTAAGATCGTATTGGTGACGGTATAGATACGTTCGATAGTGTCATAGCCATCTTTCTCAACACGGATACGATAGGTACCACTTGGGACAGAGAAACCCCATGAGCCATCCTCTTTTGTTGTCTGTGGATTGAGTTGATTGGTTAAGCGCCCTGACCAGGTCTGCCATTGTCCATTTGTTTTTGTCTCGAGAGTGACGCGAGCACCTTCGACAAGACGTACTTCTCCAACAAGAGGGATATCTCTTTCGATGACACGACCAGGTACACGTACATCAAAGATCGTGGTGACGCGTGCCACGGTACCATCTTCATAGCCAAAATCAATCTGAGCATTCTGCTGACCAATGCGTGTTGGCATAAAGGTCGCTGTCCAGTCTCCATTTGATTGCAATTCAAGTAATTGACGATTGTCATCAAAGGTTAAGATAGCGATGGTTGGTGATCCTTCAACTTGAGCCGCTTTAATACGCATCGATACCTTTGGTCCAGGTGTGATAGCGATTTGATTGTTTTGATTTGCGGTTAATGGCACCGAGCCATTGCCCATGGTGTATTCAGGGTTAAGCGCCATGGTACGCACAGGAGCTGTACTCAAAGAAATGATAGATGGCTCTTCAGCTGGAACTTCTGGAGGCATTGGGATACCTGAGGGTTGCTCTGGATTGGTAGGTTCGGGAGCTGGTGGTACCGAAGGAGGTTCTGTAGGGGTGCTTCCGGAGGATTCGGAAGAGCCGGTCGTATCACCTTGGCCGGATGGTGTATTCACCTCTTGTGCTGGTGGTACCTCTGGTTCTGGAGCAGGTGGTACTTCTGGTACAGGTTCTTTTTCTGGTTCTGGTAATACACCTGTTGGTACGGCTTGGGCGAGAGCCCCGGATGAATAATTGTTTTGGGTATTGTAGGCAAAGTTCGTATAGAAATATGTTTTGCCTGATACAAGACCCGTATGAACAACTTGCTGCCCATCCCCTTGATACACAAAAGCACCATCAATTGGGTTTTGAGGATATCTGTCTGTTCTTGCTAAAATGCGTACTTGAGCAAAATGGTCATTCGTTGGATTCACCCAAGACAAGGTATTTTGTTCGAGACCGCTCTTGGCACTGAAGTTAAGTGGGTTTGCTGGAGGGGCGCTGTCTACTTGAGTAAAGAAGGTGATGTCTTCTGTAGAAGTTGTGACGTCGGCATCACTAGAAGTGAGCTTCATGTGATATAGCGTACTTGGTGTGAGACCACTTAGGTTCACGAGATGCGACATCGTAAGGGTGGTGCTCTCTGCTGTCATGCCATAGTCACTGGTCTCACCATATGTCACGAGACTTTGTAGCGGGACATTTGTCTTCCAAGATACAACGGCAGTTGTATCGGTGAGATACGAGACCTGTACTTCGTAGATTTTAGGGTCTTTGGCTAAATCTGCATACGTAAGGGTCTTGAAGGTGTCATCTTCGAGAGCTCTTGTCTTGCCCATACTGTCTGCTGCTTGGATACGGAAGTGATACGTTTCTCCTTCTGTCAGCGTATTGAGTAATACCGAGTGAGAAGTGACAAGAGTTGCATCCCCTCGGAAACCGCTTCCGTATAGATCACTGAGGCCAAAGTAGAAGGCGGTTGTAGCGGGTACACTTGTATCCCAAGAGACTCTGGCAGTGGATGTGGAGAGTTCAGTAACACGAATATTGGTGATATCAGGACCAACAAGAACAGGGGCAGGTGTTGTTGATGTTGAAGAGAGTGTTGTTGTGCCACAACCGACACCAACACAACCTGGGTCTGCACCAGCACCACCGAGACTTGGGATCTTGGTGAAGTTAGCTGTGACGGTGATATTGCTTGTAACGGCTATGTCCGTTCTTGGATTTGCGGTTGAGGCATCTGACCAATTAGCGAACTTGTATCCGGAGTTTGGGACAGCCGTGACAGCGGTGCCATCGGCTCCGTCGGCGACGATTTGAAGAGCTGTGCCGGTGATGGAGCCGTTGGGGCCGGCGGAGTAGGTGAGGGTATAGGTAGGAGCACAAGAAAGAATATCTTGAGCAACGGTATCAATGAGACGGATAACGTCAGGAGATTGAGCTGTGTAGAGCGTGCTCCCAACGAGAGTAAGCGACGCTGGCGCTGATCCTATAGCAAACGTTTTGGTCACGGTTTTTGTTCCAGTATTGATAATTGCCATCTCCGAGGTATCACCGATGTAAATATAGAGATCGGTGCCAACTAATATAGAGCGAGTTGGACTGTCTCCGACAACGATCGTGTCAGTAACAGTGTTGGTGAGCGTATCAATGACCGACACTGAATCAAGGTACTCATTAACAACAAAAAGATCGGTGCCAACGACATGAATATCATGAGGACCATCGTCGACAGCAATCGTATCCGTAACGGTATTCGTCAGCGTATCAATAACCGAGACATCATTCGTATCTTGATTGGTGATATAAAGCTGAGTCCCAACTAAGGCAGCACGACGCGAGCTATCTCCAACCGCGATCGTATCAGTAACGGTATTCGTGAGCGTATCAATAACTGAAACGCTGCTCGATTCTCCGGTTATCACATAAAGATCAGAACCTACTAGAACGCCAAAGGATGAGCCATAGTCGATAGTAATAGTATCGGTAACGAGATTCGTTAATGTATCGATAACCATGACCTCGTCAGAATCCTTATGGATGATATAGAGACTCGTCCCCGCCAAAACAGCATACCTTGGCTGAGAACCAACGGCGATCGTATCTATGACAGCACTTGTGCCAATATCAACAACAGAAACACTACCTGAACCATCGTTCAATACATATAAATCACCACCAACAGCAAGAGAGAACCGTGGACTATAACCGACAGCGACAGCAGCACAGCTTATAACGCTGGCCGTATAGTTCGTAAAGGTTGTAACCGTGTTCTGCGATAAGTCCTGAAGGGGATTTGTTACAGGATGTGTATACCCAACACGAACATCGCTCAAAACACTAGGTGCGCTCGCCATTTCCAAAACAACGTTTGAACCGATAACGGAAACTGAATTAACAGGTATCGCGGGCCCAATAATACCCGTATAGCGTACGGTAAACTGACTAGGATCTGGAACTGAAGCAGGATCAAGAGGCTCATCAAAAACAATGGTTAGCTCTGTATTGCTAATAGAGGCACTTACTCTCAATGGCTTACCAACTTCGACAAGGGTATTCGTATTCATGTCGAGCACACTCACATTATTCGAATTCGCATTTGAAATAAATAGCAAATCACCAACAAACTCGGCATCATAAGGTAAATCGCCAACAGCAACTGTTGTCGTAACGGTTTTTGTTAATGTATCAATCACAGCAACCGAATCCATTGTATAAAGCAAAGCGTACGCATTTGTGCCAACGATAATTATTTTAAGAACATTGCCTGCAACAGGTATCGTGTCGGCAACCGTATTTGTGAGAGTGTCTATAACGGCGATATTCGTACTACCAAAGGTTGACACATAGAGGTCTGTTCCGACTAAAGCAAGCTCATATGCCCCTGAAGCAACAGGGATCGTAGTATCCAACACGTCTAGCGTCGAATCGATAACGCTAACATTGGCGCTATTTTGGTTAGCAACATAGACAGAGGTTCCAGCCACAACGATCGTAAAAGGTCTTGTTCCTACAGGAATCGTTGTAATCACTGTTTTTGTTATCGTATCAATAACCGTAACACTATTACTATTGTAATTCGTTACATAGAGCTTCGTTCCGACCAAGCCAAACGATCTTATACTGCCACTTGCAGGAACGCTGATATGCCCAGATACCGTTTTTGTAACAGTATCAATGATAGAAACCGAGCTAGAAGCATTGTTTCCTATGTACAAATCTGTCCCAACAAGAATACCACCCCATGGCTGCCACGTCGCACCAATCGTGATCGTATTTGAAACGGTATTTGTTAAGGAATTAATAACAGAGACTGTGCCCGCACCTGAATTCGTGACATAGAGATCTGTTCCAACCTCAATAGGCTGTACAGGAGTTGTGCCTACAGAAATATTTGAACCCGCCGTTCTAGTCGTTGCATCAATAACTGAAACGCTTGATCCAAACCGATTTGCCGTATAAACGTTCTGCCCAATTTTAGCCGTGTACTGCGGAAATGAACCAACGCTGATATTATAGGTTACGGCTGACTCAGCAGATTTTCGCGTAAAAAAGGTACCTGCGATAGCTAAACCAACCAATCCAATTGCCATGGCGAAAAGGTGCTTCTTGTATTTCATAAAAAACATAGATAATTAGGCACAGCATACCATATTTGGAACATACTCTCTTGAATACAAATACCTCCGATATCTTCGGAGGTATTTGTGTGGTGCCCAGGGCGGGACTCGAACCCGCACGCCATTTTCAGACCAGGGATTTTAAGTCCCTTGCGTATACCATTTCGCCACCCGGGCTCTATGCGCATATCTCTACACGCTTGTGCGACATTCAATCATTTTTTCAAATGGTTGTCACGTTTTGCTTTTTAGCCGAAAAAACTTGTAAAACAATATCGCATAAGCTTTTGCCTATGCGATATTGTTTAACCTATACCGATTGATCAGTAAATGGATTCGTCGGTGTCGGTGTCGGTGTCGGTGTCGGTGTCGGTGTCGGTGTCGGTGTCGGTGTCGGTGTCGGTGTCGGTGTCGGTGTATCCCCCACCTTCTTTAAGGTAATAGGTCGCTCAATGGTTTGAGCTTCGGCATGGGTAAGGTCGATGTCTTCGGAGATAAAGCGTTCATAGCCCTTTTTGTCTGCGGTCACAAAGTAGAGGTTTTTGTTGGCTAAGAATCCATAGCGTCCTTTGGCGTCGGTTACTTGTGTCTCAAGAAGTTTGTTGTATTTCTTGTCGAAGATACGAACCACCGTGCTGCCGATAGGTTTGTGAGAATCTGCTTCAGTCACAATCCCCCAGTTCTTTGGTTTGCGTACAGCAATGAGTTTTCTGAAGATGAGATAGGTAGCTAATTGAAGAGCAGCAAGACCAAGAAGCAACATACTTGGGCGTAGAGCAAGAGCACCGAGGGTCACCGCAAAGGAGAGAAGACTAATGACGTTTTTTGCTTTTTGTGTAAAGCGCTTGCGAAGAACTTTTTGCGTGAGTTCTTTTGGATGATTTGGATCAAGAGGGATATTTAAGGTGAGATCCGTCTCATTTTCAACGTGTACCGGAGTGCCGTGATAGACATCGAGGTATTCGTTGTCTTCGGTGAGATCCTTGGCGACGAGACTTGGGAAGACATGTCCTGCTTTCACGGCTTCGATGCGATAGTCACCTGGTTTGACGTGAAAGAAGTAACGACCGTTTTCATCTGTGATACGTGTTTGAAGCACGCGTCCTGTTTGTGCATCCATCAAACGAACAGCCGCAAGATTTGTTCCTTGTTTGGTGATGGAGTTGTAGACCACACCCCACTTGTTGCGCTTGCGTGCACCAATGAACATGAGTGGTTGTGTTAAGAGATACCAAAGGAAGTTAAAGAGACTTGCGACCGTGGCGATATTTGCCAAGGTAACAGCGGTAGCGACAATACCGATAGCATCAGGTTGAACAGGAAGGGTTTTTTGGAGCTCGATATCTGAGCCTAAGATCGTATTGGTGACGGTATAGATACGTTCGATAGTGTCATAGCCATCTTTCTCAACACGGATACGATAGGTACCACTTGGGACAGAGAAACCCCATGAGCCATCCTCTTTTGTTGTCTGTGGATTGAGTTGATTGGTTAAGCGCCCTGACCAGGTCTGCCATTGTCCATTTGTTTTTGTCTCGAGAGTGACGCGAGCACCTTCGACAAGACGTACTTCTCCAACAAGAGGGATATCTCTTTCGATGACACGACCAGGTACACGTACATCAAAGATCGTGGTGACGCGTGCCACGGTACCATCTTCATAGCCAAAATCAATCTGAGCATTCTGCTGACCAATGCGTGTTGGCATAAAGGTCGCTGTCCAGTCTCCATTTGATTGCAATTCAAGTAATTGACGATTGTCATCAAAGGTTAAGATAGCGATGGTTGGTGATCCTTCAACTTGAGCCGCTTTAATACGCATCGATACCTTTGGTCCAGGTGTGATAGCGATTTGATTGTTTTGATTTGCGGTTAATGGCACCGAGCCATTGCCCATGGTGTATTCAGGGTTAAGCGCCATGGTACGCACAGGAGCTGTACTCAAAGAAATGATAGATGGCTCTTCAGCTGGAACTTCTGGAGGCATTGGGATACCTGAGGGTTGCTCTGGATTGGTAGGTTCGGGAGCTGGTGGTACCGAAGGAGGTTCTGTAGGGGTGCTTCCGGAGGATTCGGAAGAGCCGGTCGTATCACCTTGGCCGGATGGTGTATTCACCTCTTGTGCTGGTGGTACCTCTGGTTCTGGAGCAGGTGGTACTTCTGGTACAGGTTCTTTTTCTGGTTCTGGTAATACACCTGTTGGTACGGCTTGGGCGAGAGCCCCGGATGAATAATTGTTTTGGGTATTGTAGGCAAAGTTCGTATAGAAATATGTTTTGCCTGATACAAGACCCGTATGAACAACTTGCTGCCCATCCCCTTGATACACAAAAGCACCATCAATTGGGTTTTGAGGATATCTGTCTGTTCTTGCTAAAATGCGTACTTGAGCAAAATGGTCATTCGTTGGATTCACCCAAGACAAGGTATTTTGTTCGAGACCGCTCTTGGCACTGAAGTTAAGTGGGTTTGCTGGAGGGGCGCTGTCTACTTGAGTAAAGAAGGTGATGTCTTCTGTAGAAGTTGTGACGTCGGCATCACTAGAAGTGAGCTTCATGTGATATAGCGTACTTGGTGTGAGACCACTTAGGTTCACGAGATGCGACATCGTAAGGGTGGTGCTCTCTGCTGTCATGCCATAGTCACTGGTCTCACCATATGTCACGAGACTTTGTAGCGGGACATTTGTCTTCCAAGATACAACGGCAGTTGTATCGGTGAGATACGAGACCTGTACTTCGTAGATTTTAGGGTTTGCTGCCAAGTCTTGAAAGGTAAGTGTCTTGAATGTTGCGTCGCTATAAATGGTTGTCTTGCCTTGGCCTGTCAGCGTATTGAGTAATACCGAGTGAGAAGTGACAAGAGTTGCATCCCCTCGGAAACCGCTTCCGTATAGATCACTGAGGCCAAAGTAGAAGGCGGTTGTAGCGGGTACACTTGTATCCCAAGAGACTCTGGCAGTGGATGTGGAGAGTTCAGTAACACGAATATTGGTGATATCAGGACCAACAAGAACAGGGGCAGGTGTTGTTGATGTTGAAGAGAGTGTTGTTGTGCCACAACCGACACCAACACAACCTGGGTCTGCACCAGCACCACCGAGACTTGGGATCTTGGTGAAGTTAGCTGTGACGGTGATATTGCTTGTAACGGCTATGTCCGTTCTTGGATTTGCGGTTGAGGCATCTGACCAATTAGCGAACTTGTATCCGGAGTTTGGGACAGCCGTGACAGCGGTGCCATCGGCTCCGTCGGCGACGATTTGAAGAGCTGTGCCGGTGATGGAGCCGTTGGGGCCAGAAGAATACACGAGCGCGTGTGACAGAGGGCAGGCCGTGAGGGCGTTTGTGTTTAGATCGAACGTTTTAAAATTACTTTTTACTAAATCAGCTAGAAGATACAACTGATTACCGATATGAATAATTTGTGTACTATTTGTGCCAACAAGGACAGTATCAACTACCGTATTATTTGTCGTGTCGACAATAGAGATATTTTGCGATGAATAATTTAACACATAGAGCAGTGAGCCCACCAACGCGCTACCAGAAGGTATTGAACCTACTACAAGCGTATTGATAACGGTATTTGTCGTCGTATCAACAACAAAAACATTTACACGATTAGCTATGTACAAATTATTGCCCACGAGAGTCGCATGCAGTGGTTGCCCGCCAATAGCTAGGGTATCGGTAACGGTATTCGTAAGCGTATCAATAACAGACACCGACCCTCCATTATAGTTGAGCGCATAGAGCTGTGTCCCAACTAAATAAAAAGCATGTCCACCCTGAGCTACAGCGATCGTATTTGTTATGGTATTTGTTAGCGTATCTATCGCTACGATATCTGATCCTTTTGAAACATATAGAACATCACCTACCAAGAAACTTGCTCCTGGATTATTAAATGCAGGAAAAGGTATTGTCGCGGTAATTGTATTTGTCACCGTATCTAATACAAGGACTGCAGGAGTTGCTGCTGCAGATAAATAGATCGATTGACCAACGAGAGTAGCGGACAATATATAACGCCCAAGAGCAATGGTATTAACTACGCTATCTGTTGTCGTATCTATGATTGAAATACTGTTAGAGTCCTGATTAAAGACATATAGCTCTGTACCCACTGGTATAATAAACCGTGGTGAATTACCTACGGTGATTGTTCCGATATTCACATTTGTAACGGTATCAATGACTGATATTGTGTCTGGACTTGAAGCTCCAAAATAATCATAGTTATAAACGTAGTACTTTGTGCCAACGAGTGCGCCATGATATGGACCGCTCCCTGTCTGTATGGTGGAGCAATCAGCTTGCGTCGCAGTAACACCAACAAAACTACTAGCATCATTTCCTGATACATCCTGTACAGGGTTACTGACTGGAACGGTATAGCTCAGTTGAACAACATCACTAGAGATAGTTGTCGAATTTAAAATCAAAACAACATTTGCATTGACGACCTGAATAGCTGAAATAGTTACAGGAACCGCATTAACTGTAACGCTATAATCCGATGGACTTGGATTAGAGCCTGTATCAAGCGCTTCGTCATAGGTGAGGGTGAGGATGCTGCCAGAGATATCTGTAGCGGTTAAAACTGGTTTGCCGATTTCAACAAGTGTATCTGTATTCGTATTGATAATATTAAGACTATCAGCACTGGTAGCGACATAGAGCTGACTACCAAAAAGCTTTGCGCTACGCGGCAAGCCATCAATCGCAACCGTATCAATGACGCTTTTCGTAACCGTATCAATGACGCTTACTTGGTTGGTAGACCCACTAAACGCGTAAAGCTTTGTTCCTACTAAAAAGGCTCCAGATACTGAATGACTCATTGGAATCACGCTGGTGACGGTGTCAGTTGATGTGTCGACAACGGACACGTTGCCCGGGTTATAGTGCGTCACAAATAACTCAGTACCAACAGCAAAAGAATCCCAAGGTTGTGCGTTGACGGGGATGGTGGCAACGACAGTATCGGTTAACGTATCGATAACAACAACCTTATTGGACAGTGCACCACTGAGACCAGACACATAAACCTTGGTTCCAGCAAGACCCATTTTAAAGCCTCCTTGCGTGATTGCTAATGTCGTAATAACGGTCTTTGTGAGCGTATCGATAACAGTTACGTTACCCAGATTGGTATTTGAGATATAAAGTTTTGTACCTACTAATAGCGGTATCTTGCTCCCCACACCGATAACGATAGTATTTGATACGGTCTTTGTATTTGTATCGATAACGCTGATTGCATTCGACGTCCAATCCATCGTATAGACATCTGTCCCAACGAGGATTGTTCGACTAGGACCAGTTCCAACGGTAATAGTATCTGTTACGGTATTGGTATTTGTATCAATTACTGAAACGGTATTCGCTCCAGAATTCGCAACGTAAATATCCGTACCAACAACGACAGGGTCTCTCGGAACCGAACCGACAGGGATCGTAGTAATAAGCGTTTTCGTTACCGTATCAATAACCGAAACGTTATTACTACTTAAATTTACTGTGTAAAGAGTCGTCCCGATTTGCTCTGTCGTAAATGCCGTAGTCCCTCCCACGCTAATGCTGTACGACGTCGCAGATTCAGCCAACCTTTGCGTAACAAATGTACCGATTGTCGCGATAACAAATAACGCCAATACCATGGCAGAGATATGCTTCTTATACTTCATGATTATCATATGTTTTATTCCTGGGTATTATAGCACGGCTACTTACAATATTCTCTATAGGATAAACACGAAAAAACACTCTCAACCACGAGAGTGTTTTTTCTGTGAAAATTTGAAAGCCGGTCCTATCGTTTCTTTGTTTGATTGAGACGTTTTGCCTTTTGGTCCAATGCAAATTCATAAACCAAAGGCATAAACGAGAGAATAATAATCGCTATAATAACAATACCAAAATATTCTTGCACAATCGGCAGATTACCAAACCAATACCCAAGCAAGGTAAATAACGAAACCCAAGCGATCCCGCCAAGCGCGTTATACGCCATAAATTGGCGATAATGCATTTTTGTCATACCAGCAACAAATGGCGCAAAGGTGCGGATAATAGGCATGAATCTTGCCAAAACAACCGACAAAAAAGCATGTTTCTCATAAAATCTCTGCGCCTTTGCCAAATGCTCATCATTAATGAGTTTAGAAAGATGTTTATGTTTTAATAGCCTCGTGCCACCCTCACGTCCGATCCAATAATTCACAGTATCCCCTGTAATGGCGGCGAGTATAAGCAACGGTAAAGCGAGATTAATATCAATAACACCTAATGCCGCAAAAGAACCCGTGGCGAATAACAATGAATCCCCCGGTAAAAAGGGCATAATAACAAGCCCCGTCTCAACAAAAATAATCAAAAACAAAATACTATAAACACCCGTTGGATACTGAGCGATTAAACCACCGAGCATTCTATCCACGTGCAAGATAGAATAGATAACCGCCTGACAAATCGCGATAACGTGCTCTAGTAAGATCATATCGCCGCATCTTACTTGATGGCGCTTGATTCGCCAAAGCCGCCTTGTTACTATCGAACAAATCACGAACACTATGGAACAATGGGGCGAACTTGAACCGCGCGAGGTATCACCAGAACTTCAAACAATGGAGGTAAGTTTTGATACAGCATTACGTCCTAAAAGCTTAGAGGAGTTTATCGGTCAACCAACCATTAAAGAAAACCTACGTATTTTTCTCGAAGCAGCAAAAAAGCGCCAAGAACCTTGTGACCACGTATTACTCTATGGCCCACCAGGACTTGGTAAGACAACGCTTGCACATGTAATTGCAAATGAGATGGGGGCAAATATTCGTGTCACAAGCGGTCCTGCGCTAGAACGTGTGGGTGATCTTGCTGCCATCCTCACCAATCTCGAAGACGGCGACATTTTGTTTATTGATGAAATCCATCGTATGAATCGCTCGATCGAAGAAGTGCTATATCCGGCGATGGAAGACTATGCGCTTGATATCGTGATGGGCAAAGGTCCAACGGCACGCACACTTAGACTCGATCTCAAACGCTTTACGATCATTGGCGCAACAACGCGTCTCTCGATGCTTTCTGCGCCTTTACGTGACCGTTTTGGTTCACATATTCACCTAGATTTTTACGGCGAAGACGAAATGCATGCGATCTTGGCACGTAGCTCTCAGTTACTTAATGTGCCAAACGAAGACGCGGCTTTACGACTTATCGCAAAACGATCACGTCGCACGCCTCGTATCGCAAATCGTCTCTTAAGACGCGTTCGTGATTATGCTCAAGTGATGGCCGATGGCACTATGACCGAGCCTATCGTCGACAAAGCGCTCCTTGCGCTTGAGATAGATACACTAGGGCTTGACCAAGCAGATCGTCGCGTTCTTTTGTCGATCATCGAAACGTTTAACGGCGGTCCTGTTGGCTTAAGTACATTATCCGCTGCCACATCCGAAGAGATGGATACCCTCGAAGACGTAATTGAACCTTTCTTGTTACAACAAGGACTTATCACTCGCACGCCACGAGGACGCGTAGCAAGTACAGTCGCGTATCAACATCTTGGCTTTCCAATACCGGCGAGTACCGATACAATAGAACCAACGCTTCTATGACCATTCCACTTTGGATCTTTCTTTATCTCTGGATCGGCATCATGTCGATCTTGAGTGTTGTCGCAATTATCTCAGCCTATATGATCATGCGCTTTGGTCTTGCAGGAAGTCGCACCGTTGTGATTACGATCTTCTTTTTAGGACTCCCGGCCGCCCTGATTCTTGCAACGATACAATATGCCTACGGTGTAGACTGGTCACAAACTATTACGCTCTTTAGCGTCGGAACTACCACCCTCTACTGATATGCTTCACTTAAAACATCTCCCAAATGAGATCCCAAAAGAAAAGGTTGTTCATATTCTACGCCGACATCCAATCACCATACTTTCTACCCTTATTGGTTATGCGGTGATTATCGCGTTTCCTTTTGTCGTCGCGTGGTATCTCAATATCTTTGAACCTACGCTTTATCTAAGCTCACTGTATCAGCCGCTTATTATTCTTGGTGTTAGTGCGGTGTTTTTTATTGGATGGCTCATGCTGTTTTTGAGCTTTCTCGATTACTATTTAGATGTGTGGATCGTAACAACAAAGCGTATTCTCAATATTGAACAAATTGGTCTTTTTGCCCGCGTTGTATCAGAAGTACGCTTACACCGCATTCAAGATGTTACATCTTCAGTAAAGGGATTTTGGGCAACCATGTTTAATTATGGAAAACTCGATGTGCAAACAGCTGGTGAAAAGCTCATTATCTCCTTTGAAGACATTCCAAATCCCATCAGAATCTCAAAATCTGTCACTGAGCTCTCAGAACTTGATCGACGATCTCAACTTGATGAAGCCGTGCAAGATTTCTCGTTTCCGCAAACCGATACCCCTGAGCATCACCCATCAACATCACGCCCTTCTTGAGAGAGGGCGTTTTTGTTATGCTACATCTATGAAACCCCTAACACCTTATCTGTCGCCCATCGAGGGCAAATCTGGTCTCGCTTGCTTAAAGATGGTTCTTGAAGAGGCAAAAATAGACGTTATCGAATTAGACCTTGCCGCTGATCTTGGTATTAGCGTCGAAGAAAAAGAACCAACTCGCGAACAGCTCGTAGAGGCCGCAAAAAAAGAACGCGCAAACCTATCTACAAGTCCAGATGGAGAAATAGATGATTTACGCATGCTCACTGAGCAAGATATGGCTTGCTTAGTGGAGTTAAACGAGCCACATCAATACGTTATCGTCTATCAAATCGGTAAGACAAAAATCTTTTGTATGGATCCTCTTAGCGAGAGAGGTATCCGCATCATGACGATAACTGATTTTGAACACCGCTGGAGTAAATGGTTTCTTGGTGTCTTTGCAACATAAGGTATGAACGCTCTTTGGCTGCACTTTTTTCCACATCGAGACAATAACCATCGACCGCATGCGATGGCGCATCGTCATCTTGCTTTTGCCGGAATAACACTTATTGCCTTAAAAACGCTTGCCTTTGGTGCATTGATCATCTGGCCTAAGGAACATGCAGCCTCACAAGCAATCACAGCACCCGCTATCATTGCGCTTACAAATGAAAGTCGATCAGCTGAGCGTATAAGTCCCCTAAAAGAAGACGCTCGACTTACGATTGCTGCACAGCAAAAAGCAAACGACATGCTTTTACGTGGGTATTTTTCTCATACCTCACCTGATGGACAACAGCCCTGGAGCTTTATCGATAGAGCAAATTATCCCTACACTGTTGCTGGAGAAAACCTCGCTGTTCATTTTCAAGAAGCAGAAGAACTAGAAAAGCATTGGATGATGTCTCCTTCACATCGCGAAAATATCTTAGACAAACGCTATACCGACATTGGTATCGGTATCGCACAAGGCCAGTTTGAAGAGAAAAGATCTATTGTTGTTGTTCAGTTATTTGGTTCTACGTCATCAAATGATGAACGAGGCATGCTCCATATGTTGCCTGGACGTTCGATCGTGAAAGCGGCTGGCACACAAGAACTTTTTGGATCAACACTCCCCTTTGCGAGACTCGGATCAACAACCGAAGGTGCTATCACTTTTATCATCATCTTTATTACCGCGCTCTTAACACTTTCGATGTTGCTCTACGTAATGGAACGTAAAACACATCATGGTCATCTCCTTATTGCACATGCTCTTAGCATAATAGGCACAGGTGTCATTATCGCTCTTTGGTAAAGAAAAATAGCCCTGCACACCATTGTGTAGGGCTATTCAGATTGCTAAATGTAGCGCTTAACGATTGCGTAACGCTCACCAAGAAGCGGATCATTCACGTCTTCTCGTCGTGTAGAGAGGAGTCTTATCCCAGCATCACTGCACAAAATAGGTGTCGTCTTGCTACCGTTTCTGTGAAGAGATCTGCTTGATCCTCCAAAATAAAGTGCTTCGTGTCCCAATCTATGCGGAGCTTCATTAAATCGTTTCATCCCCTCATAGAGGTCTGCGTGGTCCGCGTCTAGTCCACGCAAGATAAGAGAAAGCGCACCAGGGTACAAGAGAGATCGAGGCACACTTAACTGACCAAACCGAAATCTCTTACCAATATGCAAGCGTGAGTTTCGCAAACGACTAAAAAACATTACTTCTTCACAAGAGATAGACTGCTCATGAAGATTCATCCCCTCATAAAGGGCGTCGATAGACTCTCTGCCATAGACAGAAAGCGGGTTCGCTTCTAGCCGATCTTTGATCGGTTTTAGCTGTTTTTTGAACGCAGCCTTCTTTTTGACGAGATCTTCTCTTTCGCCGTCACGCTCACTGACAAATAGAGCATTTGCCGTACTTACCAATGTTCGAGGACACCTGATCACGTATCACCTCCAAATAGATAGGGGTTCTAAACTAGACGAAATAATCAATATTGTCAAAGAATATGCTCTTTTTCAGGCTTTTTTACACAAAGGAGGATATTCTTACCCTCTAGTACCGTTGTTGTTGAATCATTTATATACTCACATTGGAGCACTTTTCCGTAGCGAGCACCTAAACGTTTTAGTTCACGCTTGGTCCATGCATAGACATATCTCTGTGTTATTTGCTGATCTGACTTCCAAGGAACATAACACTCGCCCGAAGATAACCCCTTCCATAACGGTATTCGTAGCCATGCCGCAATCCAAGCTCGAGGATAACGCAAAAACCCCTTACCTCGTGCATTCCAAACGCTAATATAGATAGAACCCCCTGGTTTTGTAATACGAAAAAGCTCTGCAAATACAGCTTCGTGCTGTGTTTTTGGCAAATGATGCAAAACAGCTATACAAACCGTAATATCCGCTTGTGCATATTGAATAGACAGATGAGGCAAACTCCCCTCTTTTATCACCGATCCTTGGCGTAATTTCGCGGTCGCTGCTTCACGTAATGCGCTTGATGGTTCGATACCGATATATTGCACGCCATCAACAAAGGCTTCTGAAAAGCGACCATTACCAGCGCCGACATCAATGACCGTCATACCAGGTTTTGCGTGATAAGCTACC
The DNA here is from genome assembly GCA_023898425.1 of Candidatus Nomurabacteria bacterium. Taxonomy (NCBI): domain Bacteria; phylum Candidatus Nomuraibacteriota; species Candidatus Nomurabacteria bacterium. The sequence goes on along the minus strand of CP060222.1, from coordinate 73,030 downwards.
TCCTTCATCCACGGCCACAAGGCAAAACGCGTGCGCGCAAAATGCGCTCCAAAGTCTTCGTAAAACGTTGAAACTTCTTGCATGCGCTTGCGGGATTGTTCGATGTTTGCCATTCTACGGCCAGACTATCACATGAATACATCTCGTCCAGTAAAACTGAGTCAAAAAGCGCAAAACGAGCTTTTTGAGCAGGTGATTATCGAAACTCTGGCGCACGATTCCCCGACCCGTGCTCTTTTAGCGACCACCGCGCGCAAACTCCTCAAAGGTACTGGCGTACAATTTCCTACCCTCTACCATTACTGGACAATGTATCACAAGCTCGTAAAAGAAGAGCGTATTCAAGCTTCTGAATCCTTCGAAAAAAGTTTGCGTGTAAAAGATATTCGCACGGACTCAGGTGTCGCACCAATCACCGTTCTCACAAAGCCTTACCCATGCCCAGGTAAATGTGTTTACTGTCCTACAGAAACACGCATGCCAAAAAGCTATATCTCAAGTGAGCCTGCAGCAGCACGCGCGCTATCGCTAAAGTTCGATCCCTACCAACAAGTATGGCAACGCGTTACGACACTCGAACACAATGGCCACGAAGCAAAAAAGATTGAGCTTATTATCAAAGGAGGCACATGGTCTTCGTATCGTTGGGATTATCGCAAATGGTTTATTAAACGTTGTTTCGATGCAGCAAACCACCTAGGTCAAGTAAAGAAAACGCGTTACGGATCACTTGCTGCTTCGCAAAAAGCAAATGAGACAGCCGAATATCGCATCATTGGTTTAACCATTGAAACTCGTCCTGATTGGGTTACAGCAAAAGATCTTATTCGTTTACGCGAACTAGGTTGTACCCGTGTTGAGCTTGGCGTACAAACACTCCAGAATGACGTTTTGGATATCACCAATCGCGGTCATCATATTGATGCCACTATTCGTGCAAATGCATTATTACGCATGATGGGTTTTAAAACGGACTTTCATGTCTTACCTGGACAACCTGGATCAACGCCCGCAAAAGACATCGAAGACATGCGGACATTGTTTAACGATCAAAGATATTGTCCTGATATGATTAAGCTTTATCCATGTGTCGTTTTGCCTCTGGCTGAGCTCCACGAATGGGCAAAAGATGGTCGCTTTACTCCACTCGAAGGTGACGAGCTCAAAGAAACACTTATCACCATGCAGACGCTGATTCCGCGCTATTGCCGTGTCTCGCGTCTTATTCGTGATTTTCCAGAAAACGATATTTCTTACGGTAATAAAGTCACCAATCTACGCACTGTTATAGAAGATGAGATGAAAGCACGTGGACTTTCTTGTGAATGCTTGCGTTGTCGAGAGGTTGGACATGTAGCAGGAATTGATCCAAGCAATGTTACAACCCAAGTTTTTGAACAACGCTTTGACTCAGCTGCTGGTACAGAAATCTTTTTAACCGTCGAAGACACCGAAAGACGGGCTGTTTTTGCTTTTTTACGTCTCCGCTTACCTCCTACACTAAAAACACTTTTGTCTCATCCTGATTATTCTGAAGATAAACGACTCGCAAAAGAAGCCCATGAGCTTGTTAGCGCTTTCCCCATCATCGAACATACTGCCTTTGTTCGCGAACTTCATACCTATGGCACCGCGTTAAATCTTACACAAGACAATAAAGACGCCTCCCAACACCGTGGCTACGGACGCTTACTTATGCAAAAAGCCGAAGAGATTTCGAAAGACGAAGGGTACGAACATATCTCTGTCATCTCTGGTATTGGCGTTCGCGAATACTATAAAATGCTCGGTTACGAAGAACGCGAAAGCTACATGGTGAAAACTCTCAAAAAATAAGCATTACTTGCCCTATTTTACATTTTCTGATAGTATACGGCTCCCTTCAATTAGGAGCAGTATTGCGTGAGTAAAGTTCTTTCAAGAAACTCTCAAGTTAACGAATTACGACCATCTGAAGCGCGTCTTAGTGTCATCATTCTCGATTATACTAAAGATATGGAACCTTATGCTGAAGAAGCCTATGACGCTCTGTTAACAGCTCTGCTGGACAATCGGCATATCAATCAAAAGTGGCGTTATCCATCTATCAAGGTGACTATCTTGAACTCTATCACGAAGATCATCTACGCCTAAAAATGATCGATAGTATGCCCGTCTTCGGCAAGTACGGTGGCGCTAGTCGTGCCATTACTCAGGTATTGGAATCGGTATTTCGCCGTTATTCAATCGAGCGTGAGCCCCTACTTGCTGACGTGCTCTACATTGGTAGCGGTAATAATACGGACGAAGACCAAGACTGGATTCGTAGACGTGACCGCGCTATTCGACAAGCTCTTCGTTGGGGATGGACATTTGATGCTATTTGTTTTGGTGCTGACGAACCAAATCAATATGAAGACATCGGCTTTGACGCCGTCCTAGAATCGCCCTTTCCTTCGTCAAAAACAAAAACCACGCTTATTGCCTAAACAAGCCCTGACCTCCCCAGAATACGGGGGTTTTCATTGGCAAAAAATTTTCTCTACAGGTAGCATCACACCATGATCAACATCATCACCCCTGAACTTTGGGGAAAAATGAATATCGATTGGCTACAGGCAAAACATCTCTATAGCTTTGGACAATACTATAACCCAAGTCGTATGGGTTTTGGACCATTACGCGTGGTAAATCACGATATTATTGCCGCCGGCAAAGGCTTTGATCCCCATCCGCATAGCAATATGGAGATTATTACCATTATTCTCGAAGGCGAGCTCCACCACGCGGATACCTTTGGTGGTCACGGCGTTATACGCGTCGGTGATGTTCAACGAATGAGCGCAGGTACCGGTATCACGCACTCAGAAATAAATGCCAGCGATAAATCAACTCGACTTTTTCAGATTTGGGTTGAACCAGATAGCTATCATCTCACTCCATCTTATGAACAACGAAGCTTTGATCAATTAGCACCCGCTACAGTACTGATCTCACCCGATCAACGTGATAATTCATTGATCATTCATCAAAATCTCACTATCCGACATATTCGTTTAGAAAAAGATGAACAATGGACAAGCCAGAAAGATTTCTCAACATGTTTGTTAATAGGTAATGGCGCTGTAAACCTACGAGACACTCCCCTGCCAAGAGGTACAGCGTTTGAGATTGATAAAGATGAGGCTTCGATTACCGTAACTGCTACCGAGCGCCACCGATCTCTACGAGATCAGCTGGCCATAATAGACTGGACGTATAGAGAAAGGCTCGTTATGATCCAAAAATACTCCATTCTATGTCATTACCTGAACTAAAGCTCAGCGAAAGCGAAGTCGCGTCCTATATTAACTCGCGTCTCGTTGCTGACTACCCTCAAAAAGTCGCCATGCTTCAAGCCATCGTAAATGGTGATTTTGAAGAAGCCGTAAACAAATCGAATCCGCCATCGAAGAAGAATCTCTTGATGACGTTGAATTAGCTGGATTTTTTTAGACGCCGAGGGACTATTACTTGAGTCACTCGTCCCTATCGCCCAACATCTCAACGATGAATATTCACGCGGAGTCTTATACGAATTTGCTAGCGGCGGCCTCGAAGGATACGAAGAAAGTGATCCAGAATATCTTGTGTATAAAAAGTGATTGAGACATTTGATCCTGAAGAAGAGTAATAAAAAACCTTGCCACGCGGCAAGGTTTTTCTTTATAGAATATTTTTTCATCATATTCATACATTTACTATATCTTGTGTTCTATTTCGTTTTTTACCACTACATATTGTGGATAACCCAAAAAAGCGCTTACCTATCATCCCTTTACGCAAGGTCGTTCAACGTCTATCTTAGAGACAAGCCTATGCCAAACTGTGTCAGCGATTATCGATGTAACCATTGCCACAAGCTATTCTTCAAAGGAATGCTTGTCGAGGGCACCATCGAAGTCAAGTGTAAAACTGCCACACGATAAATAGCATTCAGGCTTCTCAATTCAATGAGCTTTTATGCCTCATCAAAAATGTCCAAATCGTATCAGTTGGGATTCTGCTAAAGAATCAAGCTAAGTCTCGTTTCAACGCATAGAAGCTCTCGAAGCTCACTGCCAGTGAGTTTTTTTTATTTTTCTCAAATCCATTCTATGACCACACGTAACACAGACATCAAATCAGCCGGAGCAATGATCGACGTCGAAAAAACGATTACCGAATATCTCAATCAATCAGATTGGCGGGTTAACGAAAATGCAAACCAAGGCTATTCGCTTGGTGGCATGATCTTAAATACATCTGGAAAAATCACAGCTAATTATTGGCTCAATACTATTTATCCAGAAGCCGTACGTAATGCTCATACCGAAGGCGATCTACATCTTCATGATCTTGGGATGTTTTCTGGCTATTGTGCTGGCTGGAGTTTGCGTCAACTCCTCACCGAAGGCTTTAACGGAGTCGCCGGAAAAGTCGAATCCTCGCCTCCAAAGCACTTTGAAACAGCGTTAGGGCAAATGGTAAATTTTCTTGGAACGCTCCAAAACGAATGGGCAGGCGCACAAGCTTTTTCTTCGTTTGATACGATGCTTGCACCCTATGTAAGAAATGACGAGCTCACCTATGCGCAAATCTATCAAAATATTCAGCAGTTCATCTTTAATTTAAACGTACCTTCGCGTTGGGGGATGCAAACACCTTTTACCAATATCACTCTTGATTGGGTCGTACCCGAAGATCTTAGAGAAACACATCCAGTTATCGACGGTAAAGAACAGGCCTTTACCTATGCTGACTGCCAAGAACAAATGGATCTCATCAATAAAGCCTTTATCGAGGTTATGACAAAGGGAGATCAAAACGGACGTGTCTTTACCTTTCCGATTCCAACGTACAACATTACCAAAGATTTTATTTGGGATAGTGAAAACGCAAAATTATTGTTTGAGATGACGTCAAAGTATGGCATTCCGTACTTTCAAAATTTTGTGAACTCATCTCTTAAGCCAAGTGATGTGCGAAGTATGTGTTGCCGGTTGCAACTCGATTTACGCGTCTTACGCGCACGCGGCGGTGGTCTCTTTGGCTCAGCAGAAATGACCGGAAGCGTTGGCGTTGCAACCATAAACCTACCGCGTATCGCCTACCTCACAACAACAAAACAATCCTTTTTTGAAAAACTTGGCGAGCTTATGGATATTGCGAAAGACTCCCTAGAAATCAAACGAAAGGTCGTACAAAACAGCATTGATCGCGGTCTACTTCCTTATACCAAACGCTACCTACCCTCTTTGCGTAATCATTTTTCAACCATTGGACTTAATGGCATGAATGAAGCCTGTCTCAATCTATTGGGTGAAAATTTAGGCTCTGAAGCAGGCAAGCAATTCGCTCATGAGGTTCTTGATTTTATGCGAGACCGTCTCGTAACCTACCAAGATGAAACAGGTATCCTCTATAACCTTGAAGCCACCCCCGCGGAAGGCGTCACCTACCGATTTGCAAAAGAAGACTTAGCTCGCTATCCAGATATCATTCAAGCCGGCACACCGGATGCGCCGTATTATACCAATTCTTCACATCTCCCCGTTGGCTACACAGACGACCCACTCTCTGCACTCGAGCACCAAGATGACTTACAAACAAAATACACCGGCGGCACAGTTCTCCACCTCTTTTTAGGTGAGCGCGTCGCAGACTGGAAAACGTGTGCAAACCTTGTAAAAAAGGTAGCTGAGTCGTACCACCTCCCCTACTTTACGATCACGCCCACCTTTAGTATCTGTCCAAAACATGGCTATTTAACCGGCGAAGTACAAACCTGCCCAAGCTGCTCATCTACCTGTGAAGTTTGGTCGCGTGTTGTGGGATACTTTCGCCCCGTTGATCAATGGAACAAAGGAAAGAAAAGTGAATACAAAGAACGGTCTGAGTACATTATCGAGAAGCAAAACACACCACAGCCTCAACCGGACCTCGCGTGTAAAAGAGTATGTTGATTTCAGGTTTTCAACCCCTCAGTCTCCTTGATTATCCTGGTATCATCAGCTCAATCATCTTTACGCAAGGATGCCCATTTCGTTGCGTCTATTGTCACAATCCCGAGCTAATTCCTACCCAACCAAAAGACATTAGCAAAACATTTAATGAGCAAGATATACTCGAGCACCTCAATCGACGCAAGCACATTGTGGAGGGTGTCTGTATTACTGGCGGAGAACCAACCGTACAAGCCGATCTTGTTGAGTTCATCAAGAAGCTCAAATCATTAGGATTGCTAGTAAAGCTCGATACTAATGGACTTAGTCCTCGTATGATTGAGCAGTTGATCAACGAACGATTAGTCGATTTTTTCGCGATGGATCTCAAGCATACATGGGCGCGCTATGGTGAAGTGATCGGCATCAATCAAAAAAAGGTTATCGATAACTGCCAAGAGACCTTTCACCTTATTCAGAATTCCTCTATACCTCATGAATTTCGTACAACCGTCTATTCTGGATTGCATACTCAAGCAGACTTAGAAGAAATTGCTGCTCAGCTAAAAGACGGTGAGTACTATGCTTTACAAGAGATACGTTATAACACAACACTAGACCCAAGCCTTCCTAGATTGGAACGCATAGACCTTGATGCCGTAGCTCGCAATATCCGCGCAAAACAACCTCAGCTACATTTAGAAGTTCGAACTTAACAATATTTACACCATCATATGAAATTACCTCGTATATTAACCCATCCTGCTTTTGTCTCTATTAGCATGCAGCTTATTCTGGCTTATCAATGGCTTCATTCTGGGTGGGGCAAAATCTACGGCGGCACATTTGTTGGGAGTATTCATTCATCATTCGTCCGATTTGAAAACGGTAATCCGCATAATTGGTATATCGATTCTGTCTTAAAAAGCGCAAAAGAGTACCCGGCACTCTTTGCCAATCTCGTACAATGGGGTGAAATTCTAACCGGCCTCGGACTCCTCTTCGCTCTCACGCTATACTGGTTTAGCAAGAAGTCCATCAACAAAAATATTGCGCGATGTATTGCTATATCAGCACTCACTGGAGGAGTCTTTATGAATCTTAATTTTTATTTTGCTGCTGGTTGGACAAGCCCGAGTACAAACGGACTAAATATATTGATGTTATGGATGCAAACTGTATTGCTTGTCTCTTGGATCGTTATTCGTACAAAAGACCAAAAACAATGACATAAAGCATCCCGCTCATTAGCGGGATGCTTTATGTCGCAATATATAACAAGTGCGTCAATATATACGCCACTAAACCAAAAACACCAAGAAGAAAGAGAAGATTATCCCCGATTGAACCAACGCGAAATTGCATCCATTTCGGAACAAAGGTTACGCGCTTTTTCAATGGATAGAAAAACTCTAAACCACAATTCCAATTATCAATAACGATATGGCTTGCATACCCAGCCGTTAATACCATTGGTACAAACGGATCAATAAACCAAGCAAGCGGAGTCGACAAGCAGAAAACTAAAACAATACACATGAACGAATGAAAGAATCCCCTATGACGAAACACGTTTTGAAAAGGCTTAAAAATACCACCACCGATATAGTGAATCTTAGCACCGTAACTCTTGCCACCACCCGCATCAATGTCCGGCAATAACCCGCCAAAAGCACCAATAGTTAAATAAACAATCGGTGCCTGAGAAGCATCTCCAAACAATGCCGTTAACCAGATAGCGTTCGCGCCTATCGCTGCATGAGTGTGCCATTGCATAGCTTTTCTCTATCAAAGTGACTTAAATAAAATTTCTAAACGGCTAAGTTCGTGCTGCAGCTTATCTCTTAATACAATGAGCTCTTCCTTCGTTGGGCGAGCGGAATCTCCGTTGCGTAATTCTTTATCGATCAACCAAACAGGTCCACGTGGCAAAGGATCATCCGCGTGTCGCGGAAAGAGATGCCAGTGCAAATGACTATCCGAATTGCCCAATAGTTCGTAATTCATTTTTACGGGCTTAAAAGCATTAAAAACCGCCTCCGCAACCAAAGACATCTCCTGTAAAAAAGCGCTCGTTCAGTAGACGAGAGCTGATGTAATTCAGTACAATGATTTTTAGATAAAAAACTGTATAGCCATTAAAGAATTGAAAGTCACCAAGCACTACATAACCCGTATTAAGTTCAGTGACAAAAATGGATTCGTCCCATCCTTTATTTGCTCAATACGCCCACAAACGAAGCAATTGTTCATAGATACTGATAACGCTGGATTTAAAAATAGAATCTTTTAACGGTAGTCACGATATCCGTCTTGGCTAGCTCTCCCCTTCAATACGATCAATGATTTCTTGAAGCGACATCCAAAAAGCCTCAGTATAATCTGAAGTATTGTACACAGGCGCTGTCTCTAGTTGGATTTCATACACCATCTGAAAACAATGAGCACCTTCTTTTGGCGTCATTTTTCCAAGTGGTTTCCATAGAGTTTGTTTAAGATCTATATTAAGTTCTTCGGCTGTTTCACGAATGAATGACTCTTCGTAGGTTTCGCCTGCCTCGACATGTCCAGCCACACTATAATCTAATGCGCCTGGATAAATCTTCTTTGTGAGCGTGCGTTTTGGAATCCAGATTTTTCCTTCTTTATTGACCACAAAACCATGAACAACCCGATAGTTATGTAGACCTTGTTTGTAGACTTCATCTCGTGAAAGCTGGCCGATAATCTGATCATTTTCATCCACTAAATCCAAAATTTCTTCAGTCATAGATAAAGACTATATCAAAGCACCTAAGTGATCAATGAGAATCTAAATAAAAACATCATCAAGCCTATTCAATGGAGTTTAATCGAGCTCAACAAATCTGACGTCGCTACTAAATACATTTGGCTCAACAGATTGTTCGCCTGGCCGCCCTTTAACGATAATTTTGTGATGATATTCTTTAAGTACCTATCCTCGCGCATAGCCTTTAGTCGTCTTAGACCTCTTTTTTGTCATCAATTGTCTCCCCATATCATCCATAACAAAGATCAGGGTAAAAGTTCGCCCAAGTTTACCTAATTGCTTCATCGCATCTTTAAAATCAAGATAATCAGCATCCAAAAGAGCATTGATACCTCAAGGTCACCAAATGTTTCTGGCGATCTTCTAAGGGTGTCCTTGAGACTCTCTAGTCTGGACATTGGTTTTTGTGGGCGTTCATTGTTCATGAGTCATAAGATACCTGATACGCAACCAAACAAAAACCTCCGACGCGTGTCGGAGGGTTTTTGATGGGGTGGCCAACGGAATTGAACCCGTATTACTGGAACCACAACCCAGTGTGTTAACCATTACACCATGGCCACCATGGCGACTGTTTTTGCTGTGGTGGTGGCAGAATAGCCCTTTTAAAAAGAAAATCAAGAGGATAATCCTCTAAGATATAGACAAGCTCTGTTTTGACAAAAATAATACGCCTTTAGAGAGGTATCTTTTAGCTGCTTACTAACCGACTCGTTATTTTTAACCGTCATGGTATAGAGGCAGAAAGTGAAACCTATCGTACGTGATAACAAAAACAGAAATCAACCAAATCATCCAACTGGCGCTCGCTCAAGGACATCACCCCCGTCTCGAAGAAGCGCTCACTGCCAAGGGTATGAGTCTAGAGGAATTTTACTTCTGGCTTAACACTCTAAATAACGTCACTCGACATCGCGATCGTCGACTGATTCTCATCGCTACCGGAAACTCTCGGTAGACAGAAAGCCTCCAATATCTATTGGAGGCTCTTTCTATTATGCTGTTTGGTTTATTTCTTTGTGAACGACTCAAAAGCGCGTAGCACCTCAAGCGGCACAGCAAAGATCACGGTATTGCTTTGATCACTTGAGATATCATTGATGGAATTCAATGTACGCAAGTGAAGGGCGCCTGGATTTGCTGCAAGAATTTCAGAAGCTTTGCGAAGATTTTCTGCAGCAGCGATTTCACCTTCGGAGTTAATGATCACAGCACGGCGTTCACGTTCAGCTTCAGCCTGCTTGGCAATGGTACGCTGCATATCTTCAGGAAGAGAGATATCTTTAAGTTCAACGCTTTGAACTTCAATGCCCCAGCTACCAGAGTGACTTGCCACCAATTCACGAATACGAATAGAGGCTTGGTCACGTTCTGAAAGTAATTCATCAAGCGTAAGCTCACCAACAACATTACGCATTGTTGTTTGCGCGAGCTGAGAAACAGCATTCCATACATTTTCAACTTCGATAACAGACTTTGCTGCATCAACAACACGATAGTAGATAACAGCGTTAATCTTACAAGAAACGTTATCTTTCGTGATGGCATCTTGATAAGGAACCTCAACCGCCTTGGTACGAATATCAACCTTGGTCATGCTTTGAAATACCGGAATAATCACACGCCAGCCAGGTTGTACGATGTCTGAAAATTTACCAAGGGTAAACTTCACACCTCGCTGATATTGGTTGATTTGGCGGATGAAAGAGAGGTACACAATAAAGAGAACAAACAAGATAAACTGCCACATAAACGATTTGTATCAATAATGAGTTATATCTCTACCTTTACTCTTAATGCCTAGATCGTCAAGCATTGGTTTAGGCACCCCCACGTGAGTCGCACAGTAAAAGCCGCAGGCTTACTGCGGCTTTTTACGTGGTGTCCCCGGCTGGATTCGAACCAGCGACCTACAGCTTAGAAGGCTGTTGCTCTATCCAGCTGAGCTACAAGGACGTGTTGGCAGCAAAACTACCGCCGAAACACCAGAACGTCAAACACGAAAGATTAACGTAAATCACCGTTACCGTGCAAAACATCCCTATCCATTCGAGAGGCAAGCTTATCAACATTCATTTGTCCGACCTCTTCTAGCGAAATCCCTAATTCTCTCGCAACCTGCGACACATACCAAAGAACATCGCCCAATTCTTTTACCATCAACTGACGACGCTCTTCTGTTAATACACCTTGATCATCTCTTATCATTTTTTTCATTTTTTCTGCGAGCTCACCCGACTCTCCGCAAAGACCTAATATCGGATAGAGAAGATTGTTTCCCGATTCTGGATAGAGAGCTGTTTTTGTTGCAGCGTTTTGATAGTCATTGAGTGTCATAGAGTGATGAGATAGTTGAGTTCTTCTTTTAATTGTACTTCTCCTTGTTTTAGTTGCTTCGCGTCACGCCAACGTATAGCAATACGAATTCCCATCGAAATAAGGACGACGAGCATGACTCCCGTAGCAAAGAGCAAGCAATCACGGACCGTCCAAACGGGTAGCTGCCCTATCAATTCAAATGTTGTTGACGTGGGCACATAAGAGCCAAGATCAACCGTTCTTGCGCCAAGTGCCGGTATCGGAATAGTGATAGATAGCTCTGTTAATTTCTTATACCAAAGTGCTATTTGAGCGAGCTGCGCGAGAACAAAGACAAGCACAAAGCTGATAACCCCGGTAAATACTATGGTTTTTACAAAAACTATTGGATGAAAACCGATGAGAGATCTAAGTTCGGTATACATCGCTAACCGTCGGCGCCGATCTTCAATGGCGTGCTGCAAAATACGATCACGTTCTTGCGGATATTGCTTTATTAGCAAGTCTGTCTCTAAACATCCTGTAGGGATTGTTGAAGTCATAGCTATTCTTTTCATCAATCGTTTTACCATGAAAAGCTTTGTGCACTTCTCGCAATTGTTGATTTGTTACATGCGTATAAATTTGTGTTGTTGTGATAGACGAATGACCGAGCATCGCCTGAACGCTACGCAAATCAGCGCCATTAATCAAAAGATCCGTTGCAAAAGAATGTCTCAATGTATGAGGAGAAACCTTTTTTGGAATACCTGCTGCGGCCGCATAGTAATGTACCAAGCGCTCTATCGAACGTGGCGTTAGTGCACCGATATCTTTTACACCACTTTTCGCGCGATCATGTCGTACAAAAAGATAGGGCGCCGTATCCTTACGTAAACCAAGATAATACTTTAACGCAGCTCGTGCTTGATGCGACAAAAAAGCAACGCGTGTTTTGTCACCCTTACCACGTACCGTAAATTCATCACGCTCTAGATTAATAGAAGTAATTTTGAGCGAAGCGAGTTCTGAAACACGCATCCCCGTAGAAAAGAATAGCTCAAGAATTGCTTTATCACGTGCTTTTACCAAAGGTCCATTATCTGTTTTTTCTGGTGCTTCTAATAATCGTTGTAGATCTGAGCTTTCTAAAAAAGCAACATCACGACTCCCCTGTTTTGCGAGCTCAATCTTTTCTGGAGAGAGCGACGCGATATCACGCTTTGCTAAAAACTTAAGATACGAACGCAAGGCAATAAGATGATAATTTTGTGTAGACTTTTTTAAGGTCTTTTGCGCATCACCTGTTTCAAGTCTATTAAGATAGAGACGATAATTATGAATCATCGACGCGGTAATATCCTCGGTATCAGGATCATTTGCCCATTCGATAAAACGACGAAGATAGAATTCGTAATTACGTACCGTTAATAATGAGCGCCCCTTTTCTATTTCTAAATGCTCCAGAAAAGGGCGTAGATGTTTTGAGACAGTCGACATATATCTAGTTTAACATGCGTCGCAAAAGAAAACACGTGGGGCTTTTCCCTCCTCATCACTTTACTCAAATAAACCTGTATTAAATCGATATCCCCTTTTTCACGAATGTAAAAGAGGTTGCCGAAGGCCGGAGAAAGCCTCATATGGTATGATACTGGCTATATGCGCCGCTTGGACCTTGCTTTTGCCGCCCTTCTTTTGCCTATCGATGCTATCGCCTTATTTGGTGCAGCAATCTCTGCTTATGCATTGCGTTACTCTGATGCCGTAACAGATATACGTCCGATCTTTACCGATATATCCCTCGAGACCTATATTGGTTGGTCGGTTGTTTTTGTGGGTGTATGGATGGCGCTCTTTATGCTTGCTGGTCTCTACACGATTCAACCTCGTCGTTTTTGGAGCACCATGGGTCGGGTGATTCTTGCATCTACGGCAGGTATTATGGTTGTTGTTGCGACAGTCTTTTTCGGACAAGCGTTTACGACTTCGCGTTTTATTCTATTGACCGTTTGGGGACTCGCAACCGCCTACGTTATTGTCGGCAGAAGCTTATTACATATTGTTCGCCGTAGCTTATTGCGACGTGGCATCGGTCATCGCAAGCTCATTGTGATTGGGCAATCACGTTCTGCACTTGATCTTATTACCCTCTATCGTCAACACCCAGTAAATGGCTTTACGGTCGTAAAACACCTCAAAAAATGGACACCTGGCGTTGAGAGTGATTACGCAAAACTTCTCGAAACAAAAAAAGCCGACGCGGTTTTACTCGCCGAGCCAAATCTTGATCCGGAAACATCGCAACGTATCCACGCAATTGCAGAGCTTTATCATGCAGATTTTCGTTATCTTGCTAATCCCTTTGCGAGCTCATTTTCTCGTATTGAAATTGATACTGCTGGCGGTATACCGGTTATAGAGACAAAACGCACCCGACTTGATGGCTGGGGACGCATCTTTAAGCGTCTCTTTGATATCTTTGTTGCATTGGTACTTATCATCCTCACATCTCCTGTGATGATACTCACCGTCCTTGCATTGATGATCGAAGACGGCCTACCAGTGATTTATGTAAGTGAGCGCGTAGGTGAACGCGGATCTATATTTCCATTTTTTAAGTTTCGTTCGATGTGGCGCAAATTCTCAATTGGCTCACAATTTAAACAATCAACCAAAGCTAATCTTGCATTAGAAAAAGAGCTGATCGAGTCTCAAAGCATCAAAAAAGGACCGGTTCCAAAGATCGCTAATGACCCACGTGTAACAACCGTAGGACGTATTATTCGTCGTTGGTCTATTGATGAGTTACCTCAATTTTTTAACGTGCTAAAAGGTGATCTTTCACTCGTTGGTCCACGTCCACATCTTCCTCGTGAGGTGGCAAATTATGAGCCACACCATCGTCGTGTGCTCGCCATCAAACCAGGCATCACAGGCCTTGCTCAAATCAGCGGTCGTTCAGATTTAAGCTTTGACGACGAAGTAAGTCTCGATACTTGGTATATCGAGCATTGGTCACCGGCATTAGATATCTACATTTTGCTCAAAACTCCCTTGGCCGTATTTAAAGGAAGCGGAACCTACTAACCACCCTTGACGAGAAGATCTGACAAGGCGTTGCGTTCTATGTAGCATAGAGTTATGAGTGTAGCGCCGCAGCCTTCTCGACACGAACAACGCACTGAACCGCGTCGCATTGCCCTCGTCCATGACTATCTCGTGCAGGACGGGGGCGCTGAACGTACCCTACTTGCTCTTCATGAAATGTATCCAAGAGCTCCGATCTACACCCTTTTTCATAATCCAAAACGCACTCACGCTGGATTCAAGGGGGCAGATATTCGTACAAGTTCTTTAAACAATCTTCCTTTCGCAAAAAAACTTTATACGTGGTATTTGCCGTTTATGCCTCAAGCCATTGAGGAGTTTGATTTGCAACGCTACGATCTGGTCATCTCTTCAAGTTCTAGTTTTGCCAAAGGATTGATTGCCGCACCACACGCTTTACATATCTGTTACTTACACACGCCAACGCGCTACCTCTGGCAAGAACGCATGGGCTACGTTAATGAGCAACGCATGCCTTCAATCGTAAAACGTTTTCTCCCATCGTATCTTCATCGTTTGCGCCAATGGGATTTTCAAGCAGCTACGCGCCCTGATCATATCCTCACCAATAGTCTCCTCTCTCAAGCGCGCATTAAACGCTATTACGCTCGTTCATCCGTGGTATTGCCGCCACCTGTAGACGTTGAGCAAATCCCTCTTTCTACGAGACCTGGCACCTATTGGTTAACAGGAGGTCGCTTGGTTGCCTATAAGCGTTTTGATCTTGTTGTACAAGCATTTGCCAAACTTAATATGCCTCTAAAGATTTTTGGTGAAGGGCCAGAGCTTAAAAAACTCAAAAAGATGGCTGGACCAAAAACCGAATTCTTAGGGCATATTTCAGAAACAGCAAAAAAAGAACTCTTTCGTGAGGCGATTGCTTTTTTACATCCACAAATTGAAGACTTTGGTATCACAGCAGTAGAAGCCATGGCCGCCGGACGCCCCGTTATTGCCTTTGGACAAGGAGGCGCTACCGAAACCGTCTTAAATGGCATTACTGGTCAATTTTTTGAAGTACAAACATGGGAGGATATCGGTAATGCCGCGATTCGCTTTGATCCAAGCTCGTATGATCCGCGCCGTATCCGAGCTCACGCCGAATACTTTTCTAAAGAACATTTTAAAAAACGTATTCGTGATTACGTCGAACAAGCGTGGTCAGAACGCCAGCAGGTTCAATACCCACATACGCTTTCATCATGAAAAGAATCCTGATAGACGGACGCTGTCTTTTAGATACGCATTCGGGCGGCGTTCGACGTCTCGTTTTGTCGTTTATTGAATCCCTTCTATCGCAAAAGGCAGACGATACCGAAATCATCGTTGGCTTCACGAGCTATGCACCGCTCCCTAAAGATCTCTTGCATTTACCACATCAGCATCGTCGAATACCAAATAAGCTCGTCATCTTACTTAGTTTTGTTGGAATGGCGTACGAGCGTTATTTTACAGGTGTTTTTGACGAAATTATTTACCCAAACCTCGACTTTACGGCACCGAGTAAAACGCCTTATCGAGTACTCGTGCACGATCTCTCTTATCTCATTGAACCAACGTGGTATCCAATAAAATCTCGACTCTGGCACTTTTTATTACGACCAAAACGTCTACTTCGAAACGCCCAAAAATTGCTCGCTGTTTCAACATGGACGGCGCGTGATCTAGAGATGCTTTTATCTATCCAAAAAGAAAAGATAGAAGTTCTAACATTGCCACCATTTTTACTATCAACAAAACAACAAGAAATCCCCCAGCTCAAAAATACCTCGTATTTTCTTTTGCTTGGTGCAAACAATATACGTAAAAATAGCGAAACGGTTTTACGTGCCTTTGAACAAGTCTATAAAGAGAACGAAACAATCTTTCTGGTAACAACAGGTAATACCCCCCAACAACCTGGTGTCATTCAACTTGGTTGGCTTGGTGACGAAGAAATCTCGTGGCTCTTTTATCATGCAAAAGCACTCCTCTATCCGAGTTGGTATGAAGGATTTGGTATACCGCTTCTCGAAGCAGATCAAGCGAAAATCCCAATTATTGCCTCGACTTCATCCTCTTTGCCAGATATTGCTCCCTTATCAGCTACGTTTGTACCGCCACATCAACCACAACTCTGGACTCTGGCTATGCAATCGGTAATTCGTCGCGGATAAGCTCAATAGGTAACCACTCCCCAAGCAAAAAAAGTCGCACTTCAATTTGCTGTAAAGCATCGAGCAACCGTTCTTGATCTTTGCCCGTTTTTGTAAGCGCGTCTTCTTTTTGACGTTTCAAAAACTGACGAATACCTTCGAGCTCAGAAGACATTTCTTGGGTAACAGGCTCAAGCATCTCTTTATGATCTTGATAGATAAGACGCCATGCTTCTTGGCGAACGAGTTCAATCTCCTGAAGATGCTCCGGATACAACGCATGCTCGATACCCTCTTGTTGCAAAACGTGATCAAGTCCTCCGTCATCGGTTTTTCGTTGTAATAAGAAAAAAGCTACTGGTCGCGAAACATGTTTCGTTACTAAATCCCATTCAAGCTCTTGGCCCATCGAAGTAACAAATTGCCTAAAAGCCTGTCTTGCTGGCCAAGTTAAAGCCCCTGCTTGGAGTGAAAGCTCAATGAGTTGATCAAGTGAAACCGGCGTCTCTTCGCGCTCTGCTAGATACACATCTTCAAAAGGCTTACGCTCTTTGGCGGGTAAATAATCCAAAACAGCCTCCATAGAGTCTAAAAGAGCCTGACGATCACGAAGATCTAATATCATGACCCCAGTATACCATGAAGCTTGACAATAATACTTAATTATGATACCAAGTCCTTAATCCGTTGCGTTTGTTGCAAGACAGATAACGTGTCGGGGTTTGAGAGTGCGCTTGCACACACCCTCAGAAAGGTCCGCTGATTTGCCTATTTTAATAGGCAAAAGCTTGACCTCTGGACCGCCTCAGCTCCTGCAGAGGCGGTCTTTAATTTGCCTGATTTTAGATAAAATTTTTCTCTTTGACGACGCTAAAGATCTGTGGAACGGGGTATTAAATGAAACGAGGCTATACCTATATCCTTTCGAGTGAATCTCGAGTTCTTTATATTGGAATCACGAACAACATTGAGCGTCGCTTAGCCGAACATCGGGCTCCCCACGTGGGATTTAGCGACAAATACCAATGTCATTCGCTCGTATTTCTTGAAGAATATGACCTTGTCATTGACGCTATCGCGAGAGAAAAGCAACTGAAGAAGTGGCGTCGGGAAAAGAAAGTAGCCCTTATTCTGAAACAAAATCCTGAATGGAAGGATCTCTTACCAGCTACAGACCCCTCCACTCCTCCTTCGTCGTCGGTCGGAGTGACGGGTCGCTCATCGTAAACACAAAGGTTGCCCGCCTAGGCGGCGGGCATCATTGTTGACAGTAGGCTGTCACCGTCACCCTGAGCGAAGCGCTAGCGTAGTCGAAGGGTCTGCAGCCGTCATCCCGAGCGCAGCGCTAGCGAAGCCGAGGGATCCCAGCCGTCACCCTGAGCGAGCGAAGCGAGTCGAAGGGTTGACCTTTTAATCATTTTTCGCTAATATTCGCGCCAACTGACACCCTTATTCTTGTATGGACCGGCGAACTTAACGCACGGCATACACCTCGATCGCCTAAGGTCGGGGTCATAACGACAACAGACAGGTTATCGTTAGCTCGGGCGTCAGGTTAACCTGTCGTTATTTTTTTCTCATTATGTCTGAAATCGCAAAGTTACTTGAAGCTCATGCGAATATCGCCTACCCAACAGTTGGTGGTGTCGTAAAGGGCTCCGTCGTTTCTGTCGGTCGTAACGAAGTACGTCTTGATATTGGTGGTCTTGCTATCGGTATCATCCGTGGTCCAGAGCTTGATAAGCACATGGATCTTCGTATCGGTGACGAAGTTGAAGCTACTGTTATTCATCTTGATAATGAATTCGGCGAGCTCGAACTTTCCCTCAAAGGCGCTGGTCGCAAACGCTCATGGGACAAGATCAAAGAAATCATCAAAGCTGATACTGTTTTTCAAGCAAAGGTCTTGGATGCAAACAAAGGTGGTCTTATCACCCGCGTCGAAGGTATCCCAGCTTTTATCCCTGTTTCTCAACTCTCCCCTGCTAACTACCCACGCGTAAGCGGCGGCGAAAAAGCAAAGATTCAAGAGAAGCTCAAAGCACTCGTTGGTCAAACGCTCGATGTCAAAATTCTCGACATCAACGAAGATGACGAAAAGATCGTTGTTTCCGAAAAAGCTGTTTGGGAAACCAAGCAAGAATCCGTTCTCTCTAAATACAAAGTTGGTGATCACGTAGAAGGTAAGGTAACAGCCGTTACTGACTTCGGTGCATTTGTCCGCTTTGATGAGAACCTCGAAGGTCTCGTACATATCTCCGAAATTGCTTGGCAACGTATCGATCACCCTCGTGACGTGCTCAAGATCGGTGATCATGTTCGTGCCGAGATTATCAACATCGAAAACGCAAAGATCTTCTTGTCCATGAAGAAACTTGTCGACGATCCTTGGAAGTCCGTTGCAGCAAAATACAACCTTGGCCAATATGTTAAGGGTACGGTTCTTAAAATCAATCCATTCGGTCTCTTTGTTGAGCTCGACCCTGAAATCCACGGTCTTGCCCACATCTCTGAGCTTGCCAACAAGCCAGTAAAAGACGCGAATGAAATTGCTCGTGTCGGTGACGAATTCGACTTCCGTATCATCTCTATAGATGCAGAAAGCCATCGTCTCGGCCTCTCTCTTCGCAAGCCACGCGACGACAAAAAAGAAGAGTAATCTTCTTTTACAAAAAGCCCTGCCAATGGAGGGTTTTTTGATACCTTATTGAAGAGTTGCCTAGATGCGCTTCGTCCGCTAAAGTCCCTCCATCGCTATGAACTCCACAACACGTAATATCTTGATCGTGATCGGTTCTATTGTGCTTATTGCCATTGGACTCGCGACCGTATCCATTAAAGAACAAACCAAACTCGACATTGCAGGCTTTGCCTCAAAGGTCGCAGCTAATGAAGTAAAAGAAATCTCTGTCGAAGGCACCAAGATGACCGTTCTTCTTACAGACGACTCAACGGTGATTGTTAACAAAGAATCAGGTCTTGCTGTCTCTGAATTGCTCCAAAACTACGGTGTAGATCCAGAAAAAGCTCGCGCTATCAAAACCGAGATCAAAGAACCGTCCGCTGCCGGTATTTGGGGTGGCATTCTATTGCAGACGCTTTTACCCGTTCTCTTGATCGGCTTCTTGATGTTCTTTTTCTTTCGCCAAGTACAAAGTCAAAACAATAAAGCAGCGAGTTTTGGTCAAAGCAATGCACGCGAACTTGATCCTACAAAAGGAAAAGTAACCTTTAAGGATGTTGCTGGTGTTCGCGAAGCAAAACAAGAGCTCGAAGAAGTCGTTGAATTCTTAAAGCAGCCAGAAAAGTTTTCTAAGCTTGGTGCTAAAATCCCAAAAGGCGTTCTTCTTATGGGTTCGCCTGGTACGGGTAAGACATTGCTTGCTCGCGCCGTAGCCGGCGAAGCCGATGTGCCCTTTTTGCATATCAGCGGTTCTGAGTTTGTCGAAATGTTCGTTGGTGTTGGCGCCTCGCGCGTGCGTTATCTTTTCTCAAAAGCAAAAAAGTCTGCTCCATGTATCATCTTTATCGATGAAATCGACGCCGTAGGTCGCCAACGTGGTACGGGTCTCGGTGGCTCACATGACGAGCGCGAACAAACGCTTAACCAAATTCTCGTAGAGATGGATGGCTTCGAGACAAACCTTGGTGTGATTGTCATTGCCGCAACCAACCGCGCTGATGTGCTTGATCCTGCTCTTCTTCGCCCTGGTCGTTTTGACCGTCGTGTAACACTTGATCCTCCTGATATTCGCGACCGTGAAGAAATCCTTCAAATCCATGCACGTAATAAACCAATGGCAAAAGATGTAAATATTCGCCAACTCGCAGAACGCACCCCTGGTTTTTCTGGTGCAGATCTCATGAGTCTTATGAATGAAGGCGCCATTCTTGCTGCACGTGGTAACAAAGCAGAAATCTGTATGATGGATCTCATCAACTCCATCGAAAAAGTCATGCTTGGCCCTGAGCGCAAAAACCATCTCATGAATGAAGAAGAACGACGTGTCACCGCCTATCACGAAGCAGGTCACGCCCTTGTTGCTCATCTTTCTAAACATGCAGATCCTGTTCACAAAGTATCCATTATCAGCCGTGGACGTGCCGCCGGTTACACGATCAAACTCCCTATCGAAGATCGCGCCATGCGTCGCCGTGCGGATTATATTGATGATATTGCCGTAAGTCTTGGCGGCTATGCTGCCGAAAAACTCATCTGCGGTGACCTCACAACAGGCGCTTCAAGTGATATGCAAAAAGTCACACAAACGGCTCGTAGCATGGTCACGCAATGGGGTATGTCCGATAAACTCGGGCCGCGCACCTATGGTCAGAGCGACGAAATGGTCTTCTTAGGGCGTGAGATCCACGAAGCGCGTAACTACTCCGAATCTCGCGCTATCACCATCGATGATGAGATCGATGCCTTGATCGCAGAAGGCCTCAAGACAGCAGAAAAGATCATCACGGATAATCGCGAAGCCATGGATCGTATTACAGAATACCTCGTAAAGAATGAAACAATCGAACGTGAGCAATTTGAAGATATCGTCGGTCTTCCGCCGGCAAATGCAAAA
Source organism: Candidatus Nomurabacteria bacterium (assembly GCA_023898425.1). Classification (NCBI taxonomy): domain Bacteria; phylum Candidatus Nomuraibacteriota; species Candidatus Nomurabacteria bacterium. Next base: position 52,176 of record CP060222.1, on the reverse strand, counting down.
AACTCATTAAAGAAAGAAGCCTAATAAAATTCCCTCCTATTATGGAGGGAATTTTATTGCTATAATAAAGGTCTATGCTTAAACAGAGTGGTGAAAAAAAACAATCGACATCGGCTTCGGAGCAAGCTCGGAAAACAGAAAACATTCAACCAACGAAAGCAGAAAGTAACTCAAAAAAAGTTGCTCTCTATCACGAAATTGGAACAAAAATTAAATCAGGCGAGCTCTCTCCTGAAGAAACGGCTGGTATTGTTAAAACCTTACTTTTTCAAAATGACGAGCGTATGGCATTGCGTATTTGTACGGTAGCAAAGCTTGCTCCCGATACAGTCAAGTCTCTTTTTCGACAAAGTAATGTCGCCAATAGAGCAAATTTAATACTGCAATTAGATAAAATGCCTCTTGACGCAGAAGGAGAATCCACAACAAAACCTGCGTACTCAAAAGAATCTGCGGCAATAGCAAAGCAAAAAATCGAGAAGACTCCTACCCTTCCACCAGCAACAAAGCTAGAGATTGCTCAAAAACATGCCTATGATGCGATAGAAGGGTTAAGAGGCTGGCGAGGCGGAGAACCAACGATTGGTGATAGACTAGCTAAATCTGAGGGAGGTTTTGGCTTATATGCGCTAATTAGGCAACTACAGAGTGGTGAGAGGGCAAATACCGGGTACTCTTCGGACAACCCTGAGTCAGTCATTCGTAGCTATCTAAGGTCTTATCGTTCATCACTCAAAGATTTTCTTAAGGCTGAAGAAAAAACTGGCGATACGATAAATAGTCAGCGTGCTCAATTGATAAATGATTTTTTAGAAGATCTTGCAGAAGTAGATGACGTAAGCAAAATTAATCTCGACGCATTACAAAAACGGAGTCAAGAAATTAGCGAGCTACTTAAGATAAACGTCCTCCAAACAAGGGCCGCTAAAATCGACAAATGGATAAAGCCAGGTCTATTCAATCAGCCAAGCATTAAGTCATTAGGCTTTATACAAGAAATAAAAAAAACGGCTCCTGAATCCATACGGTCTCCATTTCAAGAAAAAAATTTAAGAGGCAATATCTCTGTTTACCTCAAAATTGCTTACCCAGACAAGCCAGAATTCTTAGAACAGCTGAAACAGCACCTAGGTACAGGATCATTTTCTACCGTTGATAGGCCATTTAGACCAAAGGATTTTTATAAATCCGCCGCTGACTCTGGAGATCCAAAAGAAACTCCTAAAATCATTGGCACCTTGTCCAAACCGTATTCGGGAATGCTTTATACCGAGATCCATGACCGTTTTGTGACTCCTTCGGAAAATAGACCCGAAGCCTGGTTGAGTAGTCTCGATGCACAAAAATATCCTCCCCATAACACTGCAAATGCTCCATCAGATGAAGTTATTACCGTTACACTACCAAACCAAGAGTACCCGCAAAGACTACCTAGACCATTAAACCAACTAGGTACAAAAGAACTGGTTTATTTTGAATCAGATCAACCAGATGGTGAATTTGAGGTAACCACAACTAGCCGACATGGAGGCTACGACACACAAGACCCCGTAGAGAAACCTCGGCTGCATTTTGATATTGCCCCTCAAGGCCCTCAGCCCCTACCAGAACGAATTACAACAGCACAGTACGCAGAAAAGGTGGCTGCGCCTGAGATAGAATTACAAGAATATACCAAAAAGAGCTTGCCTGTTCATGCAAAGGCATTTATAGAGAGTATCCGCTCATTACCTGTACCTGATCAGGTTAAACAAATTGAAGCTTATAGCAAAAAATTTGGTTTTTATGATTTTGATAACGGAGAAGTCAGAGACGAGAAATCTCGTTACGCAGATATGAAGAGTCAGTTTGCTTTTATGCAAGAAAGACTTGTCGAGCTCAGTCTTACCGAGGATACGGCAGGTAAACTCTATGCGGGTGTATGTACGGATTTTCAAGCTCTCACTTCAGCGATGCTGATGGCCAACGGTATAAAAACAAGTGTTGGCGCTGGATATCTTGTTGATGGAACCGAGATAAAAAACACAGATTCACACGTTGTTTCTTTGGTTGATTTACCTACACAAGATGGTACTGTTGGACGTTTTGAAGTCGATGGCACACCTGTTGCCGGTACCCGAGGCTCAGAACAGCAATTAGAGCAACTTCAAAGAAGTGCCTTCACTGAAGCACTTTTAGAAACAAAACAAGCGCTAGAAAACCCTCAAGAAGAATCTCAAGAACCTAGCGCGATTGAAGACGTGGATAAGATACCAACGATAAGCCACCAAGAGACCATACTTACGCTTACGTTTTCACCAGAAGAAAAACAAGAAGCGCTCAGTATCGCGAATGCTATACGATTTTCTGGACTCCTGTCTCTCACTGAAGAGCAATTGAACGACCCACAAACCATGCTTTGGCTAAGTCAAACAATAGATACAGCAAGCGAGCCAAAGATCCGTGACGCATCCAATTCACCAATGAGCGACCAAGACGTTATGAAAAGCTTTACTTCATTAAGCGCTGAAATAAGCAAGCTCGATAAAAAGACCCAAGACAAACTTCATAAGATAATCCAACCCATTATCCATAACAATGTCCCACCAAAATAGCTGCATTTTTCAAGTCGCTTTAATACAGGGTAAAAAAGTCTCGACATCATGTCGAGACTTTTTATCTGTGGTATAATATTACGGTATGATTCGCAAAAACAGAGCACCTTATTTCGCTCCTTTTACCGTCACGTTCTCCCAAGCGCATTTCAGAAAGCTTGGCATGAAAAATGGATGTGGCCTTGGGCAATCCTCGCAAGCACGATCATCAGTGGGGGTATTTTTGATGTCGCCGCGAATATCTTTCAATCCGTCCGAAGTACGGGATCCCTATTATTTACACCAGCTGTCTTTCAAACGGTGCTTGGTTGGATTCAAGACTTTACCTCAAGTCCTTCAAGTTACGCGTTTAACGCCTTAAACATCACGGTTACGATTCTCGTTGCTATCGGCGTTTTTCTACTTACCTGTTTTGCTCAAGGTGTTATCGTTTATGGTCATGGTGGTCGTGCTGATGCAAAGAAACCCCTCTCACAATTAGCTTATACATCCGCCTCAAAACATCTTTGGCAAATTGTTGGTCTCACCTTTGTTACTGGTTTCTTGGCATGGATTGTTCGTTTCGCCTTACTATTACCGTATGTTCTTTCACAAAGCACGCCGAGCGTATTACTTACCCTCGTTTCGGTTGTTGGAGCAATATTTTATCTCGTGCTTACAGTACTCGTAATCGCTACCCATATCTTTGCGTTAAATGCGATTATTCATCAAGGCTCTCGTCTTGCGGAGAGCATTCTACGTGCTTGGGACCTTGCTCGTCGCGAATGGCTTCATCTTGTTGAGCTTGGTTTTGCGCTTTGGTTTATCAATACAATCGCCTTATCTGCTGTTGCTATCTTATTTGCCGTAATGGGAGTGCCTATTTTCTTGGTGATGGTTGCTGCTGCCTTGTTAAATAATAGCGCAATTCTCTACGCTGCCTATCTCTTTGGAGGTACACTTTTCATCGCTTTAATGTTTGTAGCGGCTGCGGTAACCGTTTCGTTCCAATACGGAGTATGGCATCACCTCTTTATAGAGCTGGGTGAAGGTGGATTAGCCCCAAAAATACACAGAATCATCCGTTGGTTTATGAGGAAGGCTTAAGCCTTCCTTTTTCGTGCTAGAATAGAGTCATATTTATGACAACGATACGTTCTATTGAAGACCTTCTCAAAAAACCTTCTGGTTCAAGCAAAGTAGGAGACGATACTTCGGATACCTCCGGTAAAAAAACTGCCTCAAAAGGTGGCGGCTTAAAACCGCCAACCAGCAAGCCTTCTGACAAAAAAGCGCAACCTCTTACTGACAACCAAAGCGCACCACAAGCCCTTCAGAGTAAGATTGGAGAGATTGCTCTGCAAGAACAAGAAAAACAAACGGCTGCCAAAGCAAGTCAGTTAGGGTTGCAGTATATTTCTCTTGAAGGGTTTCCGATTGCGCCTGAGGCATTGATGCTTATTTCGCGCGATACCGCCGAAACGCTACATGTCGTACCATTCTTTCTCGTTGGTGATGAAGTACGACTTGCAACCACCGCTTTCAATAAAGATATTGAAGCCTTGGCTGCATCTATCACCAAAGATCGTCGTGCGAATGTAAAGATTTATCTTGTAAGCGAGCACTCTCTGACAAATGCTCTTAAACTCTACGAAAAGCTCCCGACCCCAAAAGAAATCATCTACGGTTATCGAATCAATGAAGAAGACCTCGCAAAATACGAAAAAGAAATCGGTAATTTTCAAGACTTGCAAGACAAGATTAAACAAGTTAATACGAGTGACATTATTACCCTGATGTTTGGTGCTGGGTTAAAAGTTGGCGCATCAGATATTCACGTAGAAGCAGAGGAAGAAGACGTAAAAATACGTTTTCGTATTGATGGACGCTTGCGCGAAGGCGCCTCTCTTCCAAAAACAGCCTGGAAACAAATCATCACCCGTCTTAAATTACTTGCCGGTGTAAAAATCAATATTGAAGATGTTCCGCAAGATGGTCGTATCACCATTTATCTCACCAACGAAAAAGTAGATATTCGTGTGAGTTTCTTACCTACAGCTTTTGGCGAGTCTGTTGTTATGCGTTTATTGCGTCCTAAAGCGATTGCGCTCGAATTTGATAAACTTGGTATTCGTGGACATGCCTTTGAAGCGCTAAAGGCCGAGATCGAAAAGCCTAATGGCATGATTATTACAACGGGTCCTACTGGATCAGGTAAAACAACAACGCTTTACGCGATTCTTCAGCAGCTTAATCAACCAGAAGACAAAATCATTACCCTCGAAGATCCGATCGAGTATAAACTCCAAGGCATCAATCAAAGCCAAATTGAACATGATAAGCACTATGGCTTTGCCGAAGGTCTACGCTCTATCCTCCGTCAAGATCCAGACGTGGTGATGGTCGGAGAAATCCGTGATACCGAAACAGCAGAAATCGCCATTCAAGCAGCTCTTACTGGCCACCTTGTTGTTTCGACGATTCATACCAACTCCGCAGCTGGCGCAATTCCTCGCTTTCTTTCGATGGGGGTAAAACCATTTCTACTAGCTCCTGCTCTCAATGCCATTATCGGACAACGTCTCTTACGTCGTCTTTGTCCTGATTGCAAAGTAGAAGTAAAACTCAACACCTCCCAAAAACAACAAGTAAAAAGATTATTAGACGCGATCCCAGAAGCAAGTGGCGAGATCGTACCTCCAGAATCTGCCTGGAAATTTATGGGCCCAGGTAATGATAAGACCTGCCAAACCTGCGGAGGCTTTGGCTATAAAGGCCGTGTTGGTATCTACGAAATTTTTACTGTTACAAATGATGTTGAAGAAGCCATCCTTCGCCCAGATGCAGATGCAACCGAAGCAGAGATCCAAGGACTCGCCATGAAGCACGGTATGATTACCATGGCTCAAGATGGCTTATTAAAGGCTCTTGATGGCATTACAAGCGTCGAAGAGATCTTTGCGGTAGCAAATGTTGACTCCGAACTTTTAGAACCAGGTACGGGCAAAAAAGCCTAAATCTGTTCAAGCGTTACGTGCCGCGTCTCCCCTTCTTGAACGATCGAAAACATGAGGACTTGCTTCTCATGTTTTTTGATCCACCCTTCTACACGTTCTGGCCACTCTAATGCAAGAATCGCATCACCTCCTGCGAGCTCTTCGTCTAAATCCAGGACACGAAAATCCTCATCGCTTTCGATACGATATGCATCAACATGAATCAAACGTTTAATGCCCGATGTCGTTTTAACCGAATACGTACGCATTAACGAAAACGTTGGACTCTTTGGCGCGCTCTTAGAACCCATCGCCGCAGCAAGCGCTTGAACAAAGGTGGTTTTACCAGCTCCTAAATCACCCTGCAGGGCAAAAATTTGGCCAGGTACTAAAATCTTCGCAATATCTTTTGCGAGCGCTTCCCAGTCATTGAGTGTTGTAATCGTAAATGTTTGCGTCATACATTCCATTCTGGTTTTGCGTCCATCGTCTTCCAATTATGCGACTCACCAAGTTGATAGCGCCAATAGCCTGCCGCCGCAATCATTGCCGCATTATCCGTAATATATCTTTTGTCAGAAGGAAAGTATCGAACGTCAGATAATTGCGTTTCAATAGCATTGCCCAACGCTTCACGCAAAAGAGCATTAGCCGATACACCTCCAACCAAAAGTATTGCTTTTACTTGGTGTTTTTTTGCTGCCTTTATGGTTTTGTATACGAGCACATCAACAATCGCGCGCTGTACCGAGGCAGAAAGATCTTCTTTGGCTTGTTCTCGAGCCTCACCTTCTTTGCTTGAAACCGTTTGCCAAGCCAAACGTACTGCAGTCTTTAGTCCACTAAAGCTCATATCTAGGGTTGCGTCCTTAAGCATTGGACGCGGCAAATCGAAAGCCTTTTCGTCACCTTCAAGTGCGAGCTTTGAAATCTGTGGACCTCCCGGATATGGCAATCCCATGAGTTTTGCGGATTTATCAAAAGCCTCACCTGCTGCATCATCACGCGTTTGACCAACAATCTTATACTTGCCTGGCGCTTTCATAAGTACGAGTTCGGTATGACCACCTGAAACAATCAAAGCCAGCATCGGGTACTCCCAGTGTTCACGCGCTTTCTCATCAAGCCAAGCAGAGGCCAAATGACCCTCGAGATGGTTTACGCCAATAATCGGCTTACCGCTTAACATCGCCAAAACACGGCCAGCCTCGATACCAACACGCAAAGCTGTTGCGAGACCTGGTCCTTGTGTAACAGCGATAACATCAAACGAATCCATCCCTTTATCACCCAAAGCCTGCGTTAAAAGCGAGACTGTTTCTGGCACATGCGAACGCGCTGCTACCTCTGGCACCACACCACCATACTTTTGGTGAATAGGAATTTGCGATGAAACCAAATTGTGTACAAGTTCGACACTTTTCCCCTTTGCATCCACAGACAAAACAGCGATCGCTGTTTCGTCGCAACTCGACTCAATGGCTAATACACGCAAATCTTTCATGGCCTGAGCTTAGCCAAATCAAATACTTTTGTCTATTGTAATACATTGACAAAATGGGGATTTTCAGGTCTTCTATAGCCGTCTCGTACCAAAGTTAGGAGTGCTAATGTCATTTTTTGGAGTTGAAAACCCAAAGCCACCCTCGCTCAAAACACGGAGAGCCGGAAAGCCTGGTCACAATATGAGCGGTCATACGCTCAAGCCAAAAGCTAGCTCACTTCGTCTTCGTGTCATGGATACTGACTCAGGTAAGCTGATAACGTATTTCGACATCACTCATGAAGAAGGGCGTACATTGACGCCAGAAAGAGCGAAAGCCTCTCTCATCAAGATCTCCCAACGGATCGGATGCAGAATCGACGTTGTCATCGCACGCGTTCTTCTCACAAAATGCCGCACGCATTATCGCGAAGTCCACTACTCGCTAGAGTCCGATAACTGCATTATTGTAGAGGCTCCCCAAAGCCAATACATTCACCAGCAAAACGAGATAACCTATATCCTCGGACAAGACGATTACTTCTATCGTCTGGTCGAAGACCCTGCTTTGCAGGCGCCCATCAAGCGCTTCACTCCTTTTTGGGAAGCCGAAGAGACGCTCCTAGCCCAGAAATCCTGAACCAACCATTCACTCCCCAAGTTTCACCCGCTACTTCGCGGGTGTTTTAATAAGCAAATTTAGCTACTCTTTTACACGATCCGACATCATCTTTCTCAGTGCCGATTCTTGAATAAGAGCATGAGCTGAGCCATAGACGATAAAAAGCTTTTTAAATTCATTGAGATACTTCTGTAATTGCTCTACCATATACCGGTCTCGATATTCTCCCCAAGCTGCTGAAGCTTTATTTGTAAGTCCGTAAGGTTTTCCTTCCCATGGCACAGGATCACTAGCTAGTTTATAAAAGGAGAGATTTTCTGGTTGATATGGGACACCAAATATCTCTTGATGAATCACCTTAAAGCGCTCAAGAGAAAAATCATAGTCATCCCACTTAAATTGTTTGGACATCTCCAATAGATAAGGCGCAACATACGCCTCGATATTGGATTTTAATTGTGTGCGGTCATACTGTGCGAGTAAAGCAGAAACTCTCTGAGCAAAAATCACATCACGAGGAATACCCTGTTGTTCTATATATTGAACAGCAAGCTCATCACTCGGCTCTGGCGAAACAACTTTAATACCACGATCAATGGCGAGCTTTGCCGTATAAAATGCTTCGCCATAACTTTGTATCAACTCAGCATTAGGCAGAGTCGGCATACGTTTTTGAAGATCTTTCCTTGATTGTGAATTGATAGACGGCATCCCCTCAACAATAATAAGATCTGGTTTTTGGTTATCAAGCTTATCTTTAATATGTTGAAAAAATGGATCCTGAGGATCATTCGTATGTTTTACACCTAGAAAATCAACGATCTCATCACCAGCCACTAAACGATACTCATATAATTGCGGATGCTTAACTTTGGCATATTCTGCATAGCTCATTAAATCAGCACCAAAATTTGGTTTTTCGTTTCTTGGTTCTTGGTGACTTGGTTTTTCCATAGATGAAATGATTTCAGTCTACCAAACGAGCAACGATGAGAAAACTACTCACAATCGATAGCGACTAGACATTCTAAGCTCTGCCGCTCGCCTAACACAAGGTTGGTTGTTTATTAATTTGTAAGCGATGATGAATCTATTGAAAAAACCTTTGGGTGAGGCTACTATGAATTCACAATCCTCAACAGGAGACATTCACATGTGTTGGAGAGACGACGTAAGAAAAGCCCGCTATTGCGGTTCGTGCCGTGCAGAATACTTTGGCGACCTCGGTCACCGCAACTGCCCCGCTCTCACGAAGAAAACCGCCAGCCCTCCAATGGAGGCCGACGCCCCCAATGCCGAAAAGCCTTCACCGGAGCACATCGAGTTTCCTTTTTAACCCCTAGCCCCTTCTCCTGAAAATTCCTCAGACACTTCGCCTGCCACGTCCCACCTCTTGCTAGGTGGGATTTTCTATAACAAAAACCACCGCATTACTGCAGTGGTTTTTGATGGTAGCCCCAAGGGGAATCGAACCCCTCTTTACTCCGTGAAAGGGAGTTGTCCTAGCCGATAGACGATGAGGCCACGGTCGCTCACGAGCGACGTGGCACTGCCACAAATCGCTATTCGCGTGACGGAAAGATACTAAAAAATGAGAAAAAGGTCAAGTTACAAAAGACCCTGCGACAGGTGGCAAAAACCACTACTATCACAGGGCTTGAGCAGCTAGTTGAGCTGCTTATTCTTACAGTGTTGCTCACGTAAACACTTGGGACAAAGGAACGGATGATGCTCTTCACGCGCCTTAAACATACAGCTCGTATGATGAATTACTTTTCTCAGTGACCTTCGTACCTCTGCATAATCAAAGGCGGCTTGAGCGAAACAATCGATCGAAACTTCGCTCGAGGTAGGCGCATTCTTTGCGAACAGTAGAAGCTCATCGCTACCTTCGGCAAGAGTCGCGGCCAACTCCGTAAAGCTCGTAAGAGCCATAATACCGTTTACTGTTGCATGCTCTGCATTCTCTGCAATCCTTAGCTTATAGTCATGAATGACCGACTCACGTTGGCTAAGGCAGTGTACATAGTACTCATACCCTCTTTCGAGCTTTTGTGCCGACTGCGCAAAAGAGGACGAAGACTCCATATCCTGAACCTTTGGGGCCAAAGTACGGTATAGTCGTTCACCTTCAGTACCTGGAAACAATCGCTTTCTTGTCCTCGGCAAAACGTCAAAAGCCTTTCCGAATTCGGTCAGTGACTTATTGAGCTCAAAATACGCTTGAGTAAATGGACGAATCCTCTGACTAAAATGCAATCTCTCGTCACCCATCTTGCCTCCAATGTTCGTTAATAAAATGTTACATACTTTTCAACATTCGTCAATCCACAAACCACGATTACTGAGTGACGATATGCCCCAAAACAAGTATGATACAGCCATGAATATCCCTGTTTCTCCTTGGTCTTTAGAAAATGATCTGGTCCTACAATCGCTCGAATCATCAGAAGACGGCATTAGCGAACAAGAAGCGCAAAAGCGATTAATCGATTTCGGCTCAAATACCATCCCACTCAGCGGCAAGCATGGGCCACTGAGTGTTTTTCTTAAACAGTTTAAAGATCCGCTCATTATTATTTTGTGCTGTGCGGGATTATTAACACTCGTACTCGGCGAATGGATTGAAACCATTGTGATTGCTGCGGCGATCTTAGCCAATGCTAGCATGGGATTTTGGCAAGAATGGAAAGCGCAAACCGTCCTCGAAAAACTCAAAGATTTTGTTGTTGTTCGTGCCCGTGTAAGACGAGGCAACACCGAACAAGAGCGTGACGCAAAAGACCTTGTTCCGGGTGATATTATTATTTTGCGCGCAGGCGATCGTGTACCAGCAGATATTCGCTTGATGAACGAAATCGGTTTAAAAATCGATGAAGCCATTTTAACCGGTGAGTCTATCCCTGTAGAAAAGAGACCTACCCCTGTTAGCGAAACTGCCGAGATCCACGAACGGATAAATATCGTTATGAGCGGCACCCTTGTAACTGATGGACAAGGCGAAGGCGTTGTCATTGCAACAGGTGCACATACGGTTTTTGGTTCAATTGCAAAGCTTACTGCTGAAAGCCACGTATCTGCTACGCCATTGCAAAAATCCGTCACCAAGCTATCAATTAAAATTGGTATAGCGGCCATTATTATCACAGCAATTGTATTTGGATCGGGACTTGCATCTGGCTCACCACTAAATGAGATGGTTCTTTTAGCTATCGCTATCGGTGTTTCGATGGTACCGGAGGGTTTACCGATTGCGATGTCAGTTATTCTTGCTGTTGGTGTTGAACGACTCGCAAATAAAAAAGGTGTCGTACGCAAACTCTCTGCCGCAGAAGCGCTTGGCTCAACAACCCTTATTCTGACTGACAAAACAGGCACACTGACAAAAGCCACACTTTCACTTGAGCATATCGAATCGGGAGATAATGAAGAAATTTTAACATTAGCAAGCCTTGCGTCTGCTGCCGTTATCGAGAACCCTGAACAACCACCTGAGCGCTGGCGCATTATTGGTAGCCCTGTTGATACGGCTATTTTGCGCGCTGCCGGGCTACATAGTATCGATATTTCTGCGGTAAAAAATCAGTATACCGTACTTGACCAACTCCCCTTTACCCACGAACGTAAATACGCCGCGACCTTGGTAGAACATCAAGGAACATTATTGATTGTAATGGTTGGTGCACCGGATGTTTTGTCTGCCTTATGTCCAAATGGTTCAAGCGATCAAGAACTACAAACGCTCGCAAAAAACGGCGCCCGTCTTATTGGTGTTGCCACCCAAAAAACAACAGCAAAAACATTTGTTGACCAAGAAAAAGACAAAACATCTTGTCGATACTTAGGAACGTTGGCCTTTGAAGATCCGCTTCGTCCTGATATCCAAAAAAGTGTTACCGCTATTCGCGAAGCTGGCGTACGGACGGTAATGGTTACAGGTGACCATCCACAAACAGCTGCTGCTATCGCTCTTCAAGCTGGTATTGCTCAACGCCCCGTTCAAGTAATGCTTGGTGTTGATCTCGCAAAGCTTTCGGATGACGAATTAAAAGAAACCATTCAAAACTACCATGCCTTTGCTCGTGTTACACCTGAGCAAAAATGGCGTCTCGTTCAAATCTACCAAAGTCTCGGTGAGGCAGTGGCGGTAACGGGTGATGGCGTAAATGACGCTCCAGCCCTTCGTATAGCTGATGTTGGAGTTGCGATGGGTTCAGGTACTGATGTTGCCAAAGAAGCCGCCGATATCGTCATTTTGGATGACTCCTATCCAACGATTGTAGGGGCGATTAGCGAAGGTCGACAGATGCTTAATAATATTCAAAAAGCGACCACCTATCTTTTTTCGAATGCCTTTAATGACGTTCTTCTTATCCTTGGATCATATGCTCTCGGAATCCCAGCACCGTTAAATGCGTTACAAATTCTCTACGCAAATTTCTTTACAGACTCATTTCCTGCCATTGGTTATGCCTTTGAAACAATGAAAGACCGAGGTCTCTCCATTCGCGAACCACAAAAACATGATGATGTCTTAGGTCCACGATTACGAAAGATCACTATCATTACCGCCGCGGCAAATGGAGCGATCTTGCTTACCGGATATTGGATAACACGACAATTCTTTAGCGATGCTGAGGCACGTACCATTGGCTTTGCCTCGATGGCCCTCTCGCATATCTTTGTTGCTATCGCCTTTCGCAGTCTTCATCTACCTTTGCAAGCCTATTGGCTTAAAGGAAACCGTGTCTTCTTAGGAGGTATCAGCATCGGTCTCATTCTTATAACGCTTGCGATCTATCTCCCGATTTTGAATGTCGTTCTTGATACTACCCCGCTTTCGCCACTAGGTGTCTTCATCTTTGTATCATTATCTGCACTTGCGTCGCTACCAGCTGAGCTAACAAAAGACCTTATCAAACCAAAACCGCTCATTAATTGAGCGGTTTTCGTTGTTCTTTTTTCCATTTCTCGATATGCGCATGATTACCGGATAAAAGAACTTCCGGGACATCCCACGCTGTTTTCATGCCTTTAATTTTATAGGATTCAGGTCTTGTATACTGCGGCTCTTCACCAATACCCGTAACAGTATGTGATTCGACATCAAGCGATGCATAATCACCGAGCACACCTTCACGTAAACGAGCAGCGGCATCCGTCATTGTCATGGCTGCAAGCTCACCTCCTGTTAAAACATAATCTCCGATACGTAATTCTTCATCACAAAGGTGATCGATAACGCGTTGATCAATACCTTCATAACGTCCACAGAGAAAAACAAGTTGATCATAACTCGAAAGACGCTTGGCATCTTCTTGCGTAAAGAGCTTTCCTTTTGCGCTCGTGATAATCACACGTGCTTTTTTTGCCTTGGCTGTCGGTGTGCCATTTGCCCTACGCAAGCCCAGCTCCATTAAGGCTTTATGGAAAGGCTGAACCTTCATCACCATGCCAGGACCTCCGCCAAACGGCTTATCATCTACCGTCTTATGCTTGTCTTCCGTCCAATCGCGAAGCTGGTGGGATTTTAATTCAAGCAAACCCGCCTTTTGACCACGTCCTAAAATAGACCCCTTGAGATAAGGGTCTACAAGCTCCGGAAAAATCGTAATGATATCAACCTTGAGCGGTTTTTGGTTTCGCTTCTTCATGCTGGCAGGGTACCTGTTTTAGTAAATATGGCAACCTAACAGCTCGTTCCGGTGAAATGAAAGAATATTTCTTTTGGTGAGACGTAAATCGGCTCATAGACCCCGTTTGATTCATAGATAACCGGATCATAAGAAGAATTGTGAAGTTCGTTAAACGAAGATTCTTCTAAGACACGTTTATTTACAGGAAATGGCCCTCTATCTTCTTTTACTTTACCCGTGTCATCCAGACGCGACGTCATAATCAACTGATTCGTTAATGTCATTGACCAATGACCATACTCATCAAGAGAAACCTCATTGACCGTATACTGACTCTTAGTAGACATACCACCACAGCCACCGTCTAAGGTGAATGGCTTACCAACGCTCACGTGTAAGAGCTGCCCTTCATTATCAAGCAAGACTTTCGGCGGCTCTGCTGCTGTAGATGCTTTTACGGACCGATGTATGACATCCGTAGAAGTAGCAATCACATCGAAAATATACTCACGCAAAGGATCTTCAAGTGATGCTAGCCCATATCCAAATAGGATATTTCCTGCTGGCTGAGCTTCTGGCACATTCATCTCAAGTTGAACGGGGTTTTGTGGGGGCGTTATGGTGGTGATCTTCGCAGGCAGCCGATGTGCATACCACGCAACCGCTGAAGCGCCAACAATCCCACCCAAGATAAAAGGCGCCATAATTAGAGCGATGCCCATCAGTTGTTTATTTGGTGTATTCATAGTAGTTCGTTAATCTACATTCTATAACGAAATACTACTTTCGTCATGACGCGAGTTCGTCGCAATTAAAAAACCGCCCTTAGGCGGTTTTTACTAGATTCCGAGATCTTCGAGATCGGAGTCTGTGACGAGACCGGAGTCACCGTGAACACGGACTTTGCTTGGCATCTCATCGGACATGCCCATGCCATCACCTTTGCGTTCTTGGTGTTGGCGACGCATATCGTCTGGTTCGTAGATAACCATGCTAACGCGCTCATCTGCCTTAGCGCCTACGATCTTAAGCAAGATACGCAATGCACGAGCTGTTTGACCTTGGCGGCCAATGATATAGCCCATATCCTCTGGATTAACGTGAAGGGTGATTTTTACACCGCGATCATCGATCTCACGTGTTGTTTTTACATCCTCTGGATGATTTACAAGAGACTTAACAACGAACTCTAGAAACTGTTGGTCTGTGTGGTTTTCTGCCATATTCATATATTGTCCCCTTAGCCGGGGTTAACAAAATATTAGCAAGCGACCACCACAAAGGCAACCACCCCAAATCAACTCCCTCATTCCCTCTTCTTTATTTAAAGAAGAGGGAGGTCTAAAGCGGCAAAAGGTCGGTCGCTCCCCTTCTTTAAACAAAGAAAGGGCCGGGGATGATTCTGTGCCATAGTTGACGAAAACCATGGTTTTTACTATTATCTTGCCATGCTCTTGAGGACACCTTCTGGCGAAGATCCTCATACGGATTCAAAGGCTTGCGATCCTTTGACCTCCAAGTAGCCCGTCTCATCGCTCAATCTATCCACTAAACCTATTACCATGTTGACCATTCGTCTCACCCGTATCGGTAAAAAGAAGCAACCACTCTACCGCTTCATCGTTTCAGAAAAAGCACGTGATCCTTGGGGCAAAGCTCTTGAGATTCTTGGCTCCTACAATACGCTCGTTACCCCTTCTGTCGCTACTCTCGACGAAGATCGCGTAAAATACTGGATCTCAAAAGGCGCTCAAACATCCGACACCGTTTGGAATATCCTCGTCGACAAAAAAATTGTTGATGGCGATAAGCGCAAAAAGCAAAGCGTTTCAAAACGCCGCCGCGAAAAGCTCGATAAGAAAAAGAAGGCTTAAACCCCTTCGTACGGTTACGTTAAAACACCCCCACGCTTGTGGGGGTGTTTTTATTTCTACTGTTAGTTATTCCTCATCTTCTCAACCTCTTCTAAACTCACCGAAAGCAATTGCGATACTCCATCGTCACCCATAGTTACACCGTAGAGAAGTGATGCTTTGGCCATGGTTGCGCGGTTATGTGTGACGACAATAAATTGTGTCTTGTCTGCGAGTGACGCAACAATCTCAGCAAATTTACGCGAGTTGGTTTCATCAAGTGCCGCGTCTACTTCATCAAGCACAACAAACGGCGATGGGTTCGTTGCCATAATGGCACAGATGAGCGCTATAGATGTTAAAGCACGTTCACCGCCAGATAAAAGGCTAATGGACTTGAAGCGCTTGCCTGGAGGCGTGACCATAATATCAATACCTTTTCGCTCTTCTTTCTTTTGCTCATCGTCTTGAGCCTCCTCATAATCTTCATCCTCATCTTCTTCGTTTGCTTTTTTAACTTCTGGTTGAAGCTCGATAATTTGTGCTTCGCCACCACCAAATAACGTTTTAAAGTAACGAGCAAATTCTTTATTTAATCGTTCAAAGGCATGTTTGGCGCGTTCGTTGATCGTTGTATCTAATTCAGCCACAACAGTCTCAAGTGCCTGCAACCCTTCGCGAATATCCGTTAATTGAACCTCGAGTTCGTCTGAACGTTTTTTTGTTTCTTCGTATTCTTTGATGGTCTCTGGATCAATACCCCCAATCCATTCGAGTTGTGAACGCAATCTCTGCATTTTTGTTGGGGTATCACTTGGTGTATCACCCTGAAAAATTCATCACGTAAAAGCTCTTCTTCAAGATGAGGTGCATGTAGACGAACATCTACGAGGACACCTTCGCGACGTGTCTCAAGACGTGCAAGTTCAATACTCGCTTCACTCCCCCCGTCGCTCTGCACTTTGCGCATCATGACGAAGTTTTGTTAAAGCGCGTTGCGTATCAAAAATATGCGAGCGCTTACCGTCTTCTTCTTTTTTGCCATGCTTCAAGTTGCTGCTCTGCTTCTTTGATCTTCGCATCCAAAGCGGTTTTTGTGTTTGAATCGTTTCCCATTCTTCTTCTATCGACGTATCAATAACTGCAGCTTTTTCTGGCTCAGGCGCTGGACGCTGTAACTTACTTACTAATTCTTGAGTGTCTGTTAATAGACCGCTGACCTGTTTACGTAATGCTTCTAAATCAGGCGTTTCTTTTGATAGTAATTCTTTGAGCGTTTCGTGACGGCTTTTAAACGATTCTACTTGTTCAATAATCTTGGTGAGTGGTAATGGCACCCAAGGCTTTTCTGCGCGCACCTCTGCAACCGCTCGTTTGGTTTCTAACTTTAACTCTTGTTCACGAAAAAGGCGCGTTGTTCACGAAGTTGATCGATCACAGCACGTCGCTCGCGAAATCCTTCTGCTTGCGGTGTTGTTTTTTCCCATCTCAGCAAGCTTTGCCTCTAGCGCTTGCGCCTGCGTTTCGAGCGTCGTCTCTTCTTGTTTTGCAAACTGTAACTTTGCCATCATGGTCTTGATACTGACATCAAGATTGCGCCACTCGTGACCATAATAAGCCTTTTCGAGAGCATGTAGCTCTTCTTCGATCTTTTCACGTTCGGCTAAACGCTTTACTTGTTTTTCTAAAAGGGTGAGACGTGGTCCAAGCTCATTCATCATGAGTTCAATCTGACCAATATTTTTACGTGAATCATCCATCTTATTCATGGCTTGAGTACGCTTCATCTGAAAAGGCTTTAAACCAAAAGCCTCATCAAAAAAAAATTCACGACGCTCCATTGGGCTCGCGACCAAAACCTGATCAATCATACCTTGGCCGATCACACTATAGGTACGCTGACCAATGCCAGCTTGAGCCAAAAGAAGAGCAACATCCGACAAACGTGCCGATTGCTTATTTACCTCATATTCGCTTTGACCGTCACGGTAAAGGCGGCGCGTTACCTGAATTTCTTCGGTGCCAATACCGGTTTTTTCTGGATCAGCATTATCTAGAACCATGGTCACCTCGGCAAATCCTGAGCGTGAACGTTTTTCGGTACCACTAAAAATCACATCTTCAGACTTTTTGCCACGCAAAAGACGCATGCTTTGCTCCCCCATCACCCAACGAATAGCGTCGGCAATATTGGATTTACCCGAGCCATTAGGCCCAACCACGGCCGTAACCGTACGCTGCCCACCCGCATCCGGACGAAACTCCACCGTGGTCTTTTGAGCAAAGGTTTTAAACCCCTGTATTTCAATGCGCTTTAATGACATAGATTGTCTGTATACTAGCCTTGAATCCCATTTTGATCCAGTAACTGGACGATTTTATCAAAATAGGTAAAGATAAAACCATATCCTATGTCATTACGTGTCGAAGCAGGATTTGAACATATCCGCGAAGCCATGGCTGAAGTCCTCAGTCGCGATATTGAATTACCCGTTGGCACATTTATCACGGTTTTAAGCGCCAAGGTCACCGCAAATACCGGACATGCAAAATTCATACTCTCCGTTTTTCCTGAAGGGATGAAAGACGCGGTACTCACCATCTTAAAAGAGCGAGAAGCCGATATTAAACAAGGTCTTTCAGAACGTGCGCGTTTGCGTCGCATCCCAAGGCTTCATTATGGTTTTGACGAAACCGAGGCTGTAGCAGAAGGGATTGAACGAACACTTTTCGAGTTAAAACAAAAAGGTGAACTCTAAAGAAAGAGAGGCGGCAACCAGGTGGTTGCCGCCTCTTATAGCAGTCTCTGTTCTGTTAACTCCAGAACTTTTTTAAAAACATCTTTGCGAAAGATCAAACCAGCGTGGTTGGTATCAAGCACATAGTGCGACCAACGATCTGGTAACATCGTAATACGTCGAGGTACAACCTCATCGTGTCTAGCAGCTATCGTATAGCTTTTCAAACGCGTATGAGGCGAATAGTAAATCGGCTCTCTCGGTAGCAGTAGTGAAGCCGCTCCTCGCAAAGCAATACCCGCTCTCAGATATTGATCCTGAAAGAACCTAGGTTGCTTACGCTGAAATGGCGCTCCAAGGGCAATCACCGTAATATGCTTACGGTAAAAGTTATGCTTGAGAAGGGTTGTTGCAAGCCTGTATGCGTGCAGACCCCCAACGGCATGCCCAATGATAATGAGGTCGGGCTGCTGGTCTTCTTTTACGGGCATTCTTGTACGAACCGCATCTACAAGTCGACGCTGCTGCTCTTCAAAAGAACATTTTTCGTACAAAGCATCCGTCATATAATCCACCTGATACCCAGCTCGCTTGAACCGGTTGGCCATCGGACGCATTAACGGTCTTCCGTAATAATAGCCCGAGATCAATACAACAACCGGCAAATCGCCATAACGCTCACATACTGCCAAAGGAACCGTAGGAATGAGCGAGGGACGCATGGTCTCCCCTAGCTTACGAAACATGTCACGAACTGAACTCATGTGTCACCTCCGATACCTTGCCTATCATAGTTTATAATATTTTGCAATCATTGACCTTTTAGCCAATAAACCCTAAGTTAATCTATTCATTATGGCCGAAAGAACGTCTCATGCCCTTAAGAACGCTGTCGATATTGCCAAGCGCATTCTTATTGTTGGTGACGGGCGTCCTGACGGTGATAGCATCGGATCTTCTACCGCTCTCTATAGGCTAATGCGCAAGCTCGGCAAAGAGACCAAGCTTTTTTGCATAACACCAGCGCCCGAGGTTTTTTCGTTTATCGATCACCTCGACGAACAAATCACCGACCCTGACATCTTTCGTGAGCCATGGGATCTCATCATTACCGTTGATGGAGGTGACTTGCAGCATATCGGTATCGAAGAACATCTAAAACTTCTTCCGAACAAAGCCATTATTGCCAATATTGATCATCACGCCACCAATGCAGATTTTGGCACGATTAACCTTGTAGATAAACAAGCCTGCTCAACCTGCGAAGTAATCCATACATGGTTCACGAACCATGAGCTAGAAATAGACTCACAAATTGCTACCTCGCTCCTCTTGGGTGTAATGACGGATACATCGACATTTCATAATTCAGGCACAAATGAAACCGGTATGCGCGCCGCTGCAGATCTTTGCAAGCAAGGCGCTCGTAGCCACGAAATCATTCGTCGTATTACCATGAATAAAGACCCCGAATCATTTCGTTTATGGGGGACGATTCTCGGTCGCCTACGCTTTCTTCCTGAGCAAAAGCTTGTATACACCTATGCAACAAATGCGGATTTAACAGATACAAAAAATGGCCAAGAAGCGCTTGATGGTATTTCGAACTTTCTTAATGCCTCCTGTTCAGACGCGGATACTGTTTTAGTCTTGCGTGAGCTGCCTAATAGTCACGTAAAAGGGTCATTTCGCAGCCTAGAACGCGATGTAAGCGTTATTTGCCAACAATTTGGTGGTGGAGGACATAAAAAGGCGGCGGGCTTTATTATCGAGGAACCCTTCGCTCTCACATCAGATGGTGAACCCCATGTTTTAGAACGTATTAAACTAGCACTCTCCTGATTTGACTGCTAATCTAGCTCAAGGTATCCTATCCCCCATATGCCGAACAATTTCTTGATTCCAACAGTTATCGAAAAAACCCATGCCGGTGAGCGTGCGTATGATATCTACTCACGTCTATTAAAAGATCGTATTATTTTCTTAGGTACTGGTATCGATGATGATGTCGCTAATGCCGTAGTCGCTCAACTTCTCTTTCTCGAAAGCCAAGATAGTGAGAAAGATATTAAAATCTATATCAACTCCCCTGGTGGCTCAGTAACAGCAGGTCTCGCAATTTACGACGCCATGCAACATGTAAAACCAGACGTGCAAACTATTTGTATCGGTATGGCTGCATCAATGGGGGCTGTCCTTCTTGCAGGAGGTGCTAAAGGCAAGCGCTTCGCGCTTCCAAATGCAGAAGTCATGATTCACCAAGTACTCGGTGGCGCACAAGGCCAAGCATCTGATATCAAGATTCATGCAGAACGTATTTTAAAAACGCGCGATCAACTTAATAAGATTCTCGTAAAACATACCGGCCAACCAATGAAAAAAATCGAACAAGACACCGAACGCGATAACTTCATGGAAGCCAAAGAAGCTGTTGCCTACGGACTCGTTGATAAGGTGATTACAAAAACAGCTTAAACCCCGCAATCAATAAAAATAATATACCCCCACACATGTGGGGGTATATTATTAAATTCGATTAGAATCGAAACTGTCCACGTAGTACTTGGTCTAAACGACGCACCCAACCTGCACGTGATGGTGTAGCGTTTGCGCTAGAGCGGCTTCGGTGAACAGAAAGAGATCTTTGCGCTGCTGCAATTCTTTCTCTGCGCTCTGCACTAAGATCTCTAGCAGAGTTTACCGTCAGAGCTCTTGTGCGCTCTTCTTCATTCATACCTTCCAGGTTAATGATACCCTCATTATCATCCGTCTCGATTCGAGCATTCTGAGGTAGTATCGCTAAACGCAACCCCATATTCGTTCTTTCTTGCGCTAAAACAGGTTCTTCAATTATGGGAGCGCGAGGATTGCGCGCTTGTAGACCTTCACGTAGCGATCTAGTTTCTGTAATCCCCGTATTAAAACGATTTGTATATTCTGGACTATATATATCTGTAGAATGAAAAGGGTCATCTAAAAGAATATTACTCACTTGTGGCTGCGCGGATCGTTGTCTCACAAGATTACCTAACCTTAGTTGCCTTTGTTGATAATCTTCAGCGCTTACACCTTCTGAGATCTGCATAGCTGTATTTGATAGATCTAACTGGCCATTAATTGCAGAGATAAACACTGTATATGTACCGTATTGAGCATCGTGTGAAATATCTACAACCCGTAAATCAAGGATCGCCGTTTGGATGCTTTCATGCGAAATACTTAACTCCCGAGCCATATCACCCTCGTTGTATTGTACGGATCCAACCGTACGCGGAGTCGCACTATAGATACGTCTGCAAAACTGTTTTATGTAATTTCGAATAGCTGTATCGAGGGCTTGTGCTTCACTAAAACCAACTCCTACCGAAATGTTTCTTATTGAAGACCTAGTTGCGTTTTCTGCAAGAAGTTCGATATTAGGGTCTATTGCTGAAATTGTCATCTGATATCGTTCCGTAAGTGTCGTGCCTGATGGTGTTACCTCCCTCTCTTCGTTGATACCTTCCGTGATATAAAGATTTATCTCCCCTAAATTTAGACTTGGTCTATCAGACCCATCAACTTGATGAGACTGACCCGATTCAATAAAAGTAGGCAACGCTCCTGTATTCAAAAAATTCAACAAAGGTGCTCTATTTTCCTCTTCAGAAGGCAGACTTAATGCGGTAAGCCTCCAATTATTCTCCGCGACAGAACGATATCGATCAAAACCATTACTCACTGCCACAGGGACAAGGCCATTCATTTCAATATTTACCTCTGGAGCTACATGTTCGCCGAGATAGGTCGAAGCTTCAGCTCTAAGGGCAGTTGTAAGATCAGAATACTCTTCAAAAGAGCTTGCTCTTAGCACTCTAGAATCACCTCTTCTTTCTTGCTGAGCCGAGGCGTCTTCTGTAACCTCGTCAACAGCCCTACTGGGAGCCTGCGCATAAGCTCCTTGAGAAGCAGCTGTCATGCCGGCTATGAAGCCTACCGTTTTTGCAAGATTTTTTATTTTGCTTTTTGGGCGTTTTCTCTCTTCTGGTGCTTTTGGAGCAGAAGGTTTTTCACTTCCGGTAAATGGGTTTTTAAATGACATGATGCTTTGTTTTACTATTTACGTCACAGACGCTAATATGATTACTCCTAGGTACATATCAAGATAGTATCATGCTGTTATTGAACACAAAAGCATACTTACAAAATTCGTTTAAAGCATTCGTAAAAACATCCGCCAATGGCGGATGTTTTTTATTCTGGAAAAACGATACCAAATGTAGGCGAGAGAACTTTATCAACCTTGATACCGGCCTTCTCTAGATCGATTGAACCATCCGTACCGTAGAAGACGAGGCCGTCGGTGCTTTTGACGGCAGCAATAGCATGACCCGTACGGTAGGCAGCATAGAATCCGAGATCTGATTCATACAATGGGACATTTGCACCGAGCGGCGCCATGCCAGTAGGCTGCACTTTCTCTAACATCTCACCGCGAAAGGCTTTAGCGTCACCCATTGGGTCTGTTGCCTGATTTGCGTACTGCTCAAAGGCGACGATCTTGCGCGCAGTATCGGCCAATGTTTTTGCAGGATCATTATTTGCTTTAGATTCATCTGCCGAGTGCTTTGCTAATACCAACCACAACCACTCTTCAGACGAATCGACACCAAGCGCACCAGGGCCACGTTGATGAGCTAATGAAATAGCTTCTGTTGCTTGTTCTGGGGTCAAACCGAGAATCTCAGCAATTTTATTTACCGACTCAGGAACAGTGCGATTGAGCAATTCAGGATCTGTACCTTGATTGAGAGCGCGATTTGCTATGAGAGCAAAGTCAGGGCTTTCTAACGCTTGAATACCAATACGTTCTTGATCTCTAGTGACTTTACGAGATTCACCTAATTGCTGAATCTCTACGATAGTACCATGCATACCTTTTTCTGCTGTTGCCTCTGTATTTGATGTGTTTTTTTCATTTGTCATAAAATGTATTGTTATTTTTTGTTTATTTATAAGCCTTCATTAGCTCAATCCCTGTATAGAATTGCTTTAAGATTTGTTCGTAGTTTTTACCTAGTGTCGCATCCATATAGAGCGCACTTGATGCTGAAAGACCAACACCGTGACCCCAAAGTGTTTTGCCTTCATCACCCGGAGCATTTACGGCTTTGAGCCAATCGATAGGCTGACCTCCCCATACATCTTCGTAGTTACGCGTACGTCCATCAGAGCGTGAGAAATAAGGCGTGATAGCAAGCTTGCCTTTATAGGTCACGATTTGTCCGCGTGTTGCATCAACGGCTGCGCTAATTGTAGGTGTTCTTGCTTCTTGACCATAGCCACGATAGACCTGGTCATAGGTTGCATCAACAATAAAGTTTTGTGATGCGTGCTTGGTACCACGATTCACGTGATACATAGCATAGGTACGAGCGCCGGTTAATAATGCGCGCTGATACTGAGCCGGACTTACATTAGATGTTTCTGCAATACCTTTTAGATAGGATTCAATCGGTAGCTCGTTAATAACCCAAATTTCATCTGGTTTAGAAGCGTAACGAAGTTCAAGCTGCGCTCTAAAGGTATTGTCATTGGCGCCAGGCAACCAACTCACTGGACGTACATAATCTGTGAGGGTGATTGGTGAAATCCCGTCATTTGCACGAACAACATACCAAGCACTCGATGAGACATTGCCACACGTTGAACCACTTAAAGAATACTTACTTGTAACCTTGCTATAAGAAACTTCGATCTCTTCGTTCATCGGCACGGTACAAACGAGTGCACCATTGTTCAATACCTGTAATGGCACGTGACTTGCTTTAACCGTCATCGCATAGTCTTCTGGATTTAATAAACCGACACGAATCAATGGCTGATCAGGTAACGTCGAGCTATCACCGTTAAGCGGTTTTGGATTTAATACAAAGCTTGAGATCGGTGTTGTTGGTGGAGCCGCCACTGGTGTAGGTGCTGGCGTTGGCGCAGGGGTTTGCGCTGGTGTTACAACGGGCTTTATTGTCTCAGGCTCAATATACCCATCGGCTGTTACGGTGATAGGAATTTCTACAAAAGCTCCTTCTACCTGTTTATTGTCTGCGTAGAGTTGAAAACGCGCAGTATAGACACCTGCCTTTGCTGGACCTTGCAAGCTAAAAGTAACAAAAGCTAACTCACCTGGATTTGTAATCCCCGTAAGACTGATAGGCGTTGAAGCATCCAACCAGGAGTCATCACGCACCGAGCCCAAGCGGTCACCGAGCGCTGGCTGAATACCGCTCACCTTAACGGAGCGTGAACTCCAGGTAGCCGTACCATTATTTTTAAATCCGAACGAAAATTGCTTACGACCATTACCACTTACAACCATCTCAGCATCAGAACGCAACATGAGAAAACCCGCATACGATGCATCCGATGGTTGCTCTGGTACAACGATTTGCTGTGGCTTTGGAGCAAAAGCACTCGCCTGTGTTGGCGAAGATGGTAGTACCGAAGTAGCTACAGGATCACCCGTGACATTGATTGAAAATTTCGCGCGTCCTCCCCCCATACGGATCAAGTTTTCTGCGACAAGAAGAAAATCAAGATCATAGGTACCCGTTCTTGCTGGTGCGATAAGAGGAAAACGGATTGTGACTGTTTCTCCAGGATTAACACGATCTACCGGTAGTTTTGCTGGACGTTCACTCGCATCCCAACCCGCTGGACCAAAAGCACTTGGGACCTCTAGCTTTTTGACACCGTCATAATGATAAAGAGAGACAAAATTTGTGCCCGTTTTATACCATGGGGCAGATCCAGTGTTTTTTAATACCATCTCAACCTCAGCTTCTTTGCCAGGGTTCATGATCGATGGCGCATGCACCACAATAAGGCTTGATGCGTAATCAGAACGCGTCCAAGCAACAGAAGGCACCATTGGCATCAACGATACAAAAAGCGCTCCAAGCAATACAAATGCAAGCGAGCGCTTTGATCGATAATTCGTTGAAAGAAAGGAGCGAAATGACATAACGATTAGTCTTATAATAGCACAAAAAAGGCCTTTTGTCAATCATATTATTCTGCTTAACAAAGCAAAAAATCCCATTTCTGGGATTTTTTTATTGCCAAAAAACATCTCACTACCCACCGATAACGACAACGATATCAGATGTGATCGCCGCCTCGCCTGAAAGGCTCGTCACAATGTCCGCATTAAGCTCTTTTTGGAGTTTTTCGACAATATCAGCCTGGATATTAGCCCCGGCTACAAAGATTACCGTTTTTGTATAATCTTTTTTGCTTGCATCTACTGGAGCGACCGTATTAAAGCCAGCTGCCTTAAGACTATCTGCCGTTATACGTGCGCGACCCGGTGTTGGGGTACCATTACGTACCTCGACGGTTGGATTTTTGTTTACTGTTTCTGAAGTTGCTGCTGTAGACGATGTTGCAACTGACCCTTGATTTGCATTGAGGGTAGAGATAAGACGCTCAACATACTGAATATCGTCTTGATCTTTGATAAGAGGCATGACCGAGAGCACCTTCTTTTGGCTAACAGAATAGACAACGGCCTTATCAGACCAAACGAGCAAACGGTCGCCATTTTCTGCACCGCGGTACAAGATAGGGTTTTGTGCTCGCACGAGTCCAATATCCTCAATTGTTGCCACAGAAGGAATCTCATCTTTGCTTACAACAACAAATGAAGAGACGCTTTCGATGAGTTGCTGGATTTCTCGAGCATCACCTTGGGCGACTTGTGCGTTATTTGTACCAATTCTTACATTGGTATTCTTAGATTTGTACGCATAAGCGCCAATCAAGATAAGAACAAGTAATGCGAGCAAGAACGGCAAGGCACGTGCTGCACGTGATGCCTCTTGAACAGCGGGAGATGCAGCTTTTGCTGCAGAAGGAGCGCGTTTTGTCATAAATCGTTTTTAGTATAGCATGAATATTTTATCCTGTTCAATTTTACTCTCCAATCACCGGTATCTCCGCAGGCTCACTCGTCACAACCTCCTCTACAACAGGTATGGTGACTTCGTCTACAGGCTCTACGACCTCGGGCGGTGTATCCACCACCTCTTCTACTGGGATTTCTTCCGGAATCACAACATCTTCAATAATCTCTTCTTGTGTTGTGGTAGAGGTGCCGCTTTCACTATCAACTTCTACTGAATCTTCTGGCGCCGGCGTCTCGACATCCGTTGTACTACTCGATGAGACAAGAATCGGTTCTTCAATTTCTGGTTCTTGGAAGTAGGCGAACCAATCCATCGATAATACGGCTGGACATGGGTCATAATACTTACATAATCCAAGTCCCGGTAAACGAATCTCAAAGCCTTCTTCGGTAATATTGGCGATGTAATAGGTTCCATCCCAAACATCATTATCAAATGATTCACTACTATTCGCTTTTTCAAGTCTCGCTGTTACTTGTACGCGAGGAATCGACGCCATCGGCTGCTTAAAGGTTACCGTAACTCGATCAGTATTAGCCTCAATGACAGCAGTACCAGACAAAGACGATCCGAGATACAAGGAGCCACGAATACGTGTATCACCCTCAATGATGATCATTCCACGTACGGCGAGCTCTTCTACCACGAGTGTTTGAACACCGATACCTTGAGCGATTTGCGAACCGAGTGGCAAGCTAATCTCTGGTGCAGAATTTGCAGGCTGAATTATTTCAGCAACGTTATCACCTTCTGGCGCATCATCATTATTTAACAGCGCAATTTCTTCGGCAATCACTGACTCGGTAGGTCCAAAGTGATAAGCGGTTTGCACAAAAGCCACGACCGTTGCTGTTTCTTCTGTACTGGTAGAGCCAAATGCATAAGATTCAAGCGAGCGACCCACAATTGTCCCCTGTTGTGTGGCCTTCATGGCATAACCAGGTATTGATGATGGTGCAAGAGCATCACCCGCCTGAATAGAACCACCTTCTGCCGTTACTTTAACCGGCACACGACCAGCAAGGGCAACCGGAACAGCATTCTCTGCCTGCTGACCAGAGAGAACAAATCCAGGACGTGTTGAAACGATACCGATCGTATTTTTATCATACGCATCCTTCGTCTTTCTGATTTTTCCTGGGTTATTGGTATCGATAGCAACAACATCACCCGCTTCAAGACCATCTTCTGAGGTTGGATACATTTCGGCTAAATCGTAGGCACCAGCTTCTGCAACAAGACTATGTGAAAGTTTAAAGACACCAATCGTAGAACTTGCATCTTGACCTGCACCTGTCGAGCTCTGATCTTCTTCTTCAAACCATAATGAACCGGTAGAAGTACCTGTATTAAAGGTGATGCGGCTAGAGCTAAGCTTAGGGCGTTGGTATAACCAAACCTGACCATTACCCGCTGAGTTACCACGACCAGCATAGAGATAACCGTTATACGTCGCAAAAGAATACGTAGCCTGCAACGACGCCGTGTCATGCGAGGTTGATGCTACCGAAGATTCAAATTGATAAATATCACCGTCACCTGCCGAACCTTCGGTACCAAACCACAAGCTACCACCATAATTGATCATGGCTGGAATACGCGTGATAGAAGCTCCCGGATCAAACGTTGTGCCGATTTCAGCGGTACCGTCACAAAGTAACGCATCAGGCTTATAACGGGAGTCACAACGCTGAAGATCACCCTCGCCAGGATCATTGCCTGTACCTAGATAAAGATAGCTATTTAACACTGCTGCCGAGACATAAGAATCTCTACCGGCACCATTATTAATGGTACGCACCCAATCAGTTGTGCTATCACAAATCCTTTGATTGCCAGACAAAGCAGGATCACAGGTGAGAAGATCGTAGTCACCGTTTGATTGCCCCATAAGGGCAACAAGTCTATTGTTATAGATCACAAGACCGTTAATAAGCTCATAGGTACCCGCAAATGGCACAACTCTCGTCCAATCACTTGCATCACAAATATCTGCTGCTCCGGTGAGTTCAGGACTACAGTAATAAGTAGATTCTACCCCTTGGAATCCCGTATCACCTGAAGCATATAGCGTATCTTCGTAAACAATTAACTGTGTAATACGATCCATGCCAGTTGTTGTTGATACCGCCCAGTCTCCCGAATCACATTTTTGCGTATTACCCGTAGTGCCTGGTGTACAGACTCTGATAATACCCTCAAAGAAAGTATCTCCTGAATCACCGGCATAAAAATGATTTTTATAAACAGCAAAGGCACCGATAGAATTAACCGTGGCATTATCAAGAGATGTCGACCAGTCCGAAGCGCTATCACAGACGAGCGCATTACCCGCTACAGAAGGATCACAAATCTTAATGTCACCATCACCCGCGCTATCACCTTGACCAGCATAGAGGTAACCATTGAAAGACTGCATCGCTCGCACAGATTCTATACCTGTTGATGAGAGGCCAGAGTTTGTCCAACTCACCTCTGCAACAGCAGGACTTGGTTGTAGGTTGATATTTCCTGCAGTGAGGTTTGTAAATGTCGCATTTGTACCAATGATATTGGTCGTAGCAATATTTGTCGTTGTTACCGAAGTCATTGTGGCATTTGTCGCTACAAGAGAGCTAAATGACGCAATCGACGAGAAGATATTGGTTGTTGTTACCGATGTTCCTGTTGCATTGGTCCAAACGAGACCTGTTGTTGTCACACTGCCAAAGAAGGCATTCCAACGAAGTGTTGCTGATCCCAAAGAACGTACAAGATCAGTAGACGGTACAAGATCAGTATTAATTCTTGCCGTTACAGACAATAGATCAGACGTTGCATCACCAATAGTCGTATTACCATTAAAGATCGCTGTACCCGAAGCACCCAAGAAAGACGTTGCACTCACAAAGCTACCAACGGCACCACCAAGCAAGGTGAGCGTTGCTGTTGCGCTCGCCCCACGATTTGTAACGCTCAATAACGTATCGATTTCAGTTGAAAGCGGACAATTTGTACCATTTGTTAAACAGACATTTTGACCTCCGACAAGAAGACTTGAGAACGTTGCGCTCGTACCCGCTAGGGTATTAACAAATAGATTACTGATTGTGCTCGATGTCGAGAGAAGATTCGTAATCGTGCCCGTAGTCGCCGTTAAGACATTTAATGACAATGAGCTACCTTGACCCGTAGTAAAGAAGTTGTTTGTTGATGATGCCGTTGTGGCAAAACTATTTGTCGATGTAGTTCGCGTGATTGTTGCCGACGTACCCGTAAGGTTTGTCGTAGCAAGATTTGTCGAAGTGGTATTTGTACCTGTCGCATTTACCCAGCTAATACCTGTTACCGTAATTGGATTAACCAATGACAAGGTTGTGAGCGTAGCATTGGTACCAACAAGATTTGTAACAAAAGCACTGGTACTTGTTGAATTGGTTGTGGTCCCGTTGGTAAATGTATAGCCAGTACCTGAGAGACTTACAATAGATGCAGAGGACGTAACGGTTACCGTGCCTGCTGTCAGCGCAAACAATGTTGATGCCTGTGCTCTAAAGTTATTCGCAAAGAGGTTCGTTGTTGTTGTATTTACCCCCGTAGCATTCGTCCAAATAAGTCCTCCAATCGTCGCCGTAGCAGCGCTAAAGCCATTAAGAACAGATACCGAGGATGCATTTAAATACGCGATATTTGCCGTATTGGTCACATTTAAGTTACTCGATGTCACACCACCAAAGAAGGTAACAGGAGCAGTCGTTGTTCCACCACGCGCCGTTACGGTTGCCAAAGTATCCGCCTCATTTGAAAGTGGGCAATTTGTTCCATCAAGCAAACACACATTTTGACCTGCAACGGTAAGCGTCGTAAACGATGCACTTGTTCCCCAAACGGTTGAGGTAAAGAGATTTACACCGGTAGCGTTTGCAAACTGCAACGTAGTAATCGTTGAGCTCGAGATACCTGCATTCGTTGCAGTAAATGTTGGGGTAAAGAGTGCTGTCGCTGTAGCCTGAGTAAAGGTCGCTGAGTTCGCGACAAGATTATTTGAAAAGAGATTCGTGGAGGTGGTATTCGTGCCAGTAGCATTAGTCCAAATAAGACCACCGATTGTACCTGTTGCAGCACTAAATCCATTAAGAATAGAAACAGACGATGCATTCACATACTGACCACCGATTGTACCGGTAACGTTCAAATTGCTGGACGTCACACCACCAAAGAAGGTAACAGCAACCGATGTTGTTGCTCCTCTCGCTGTTACGCTAGCCAAGGTATCTGCCTCACCAGGATAGGTACAATTTGTTCCATCTGTTAAACAAACCGTTTGACCATTCACAAAGAGTGCCGTTGTTGAAACAGCTGTGGCAAAGAGATTGGTTGTTGTAGCAGCGGTAAACGTTGCATTGGTACCAAGGATGGCGCTAAAGATCCCTGTATTTGAGCTAAGCGAATTAACCACCAATGACCCACCCGTGGCATTTGTAAAGAAGAGGTCAGTAGAAGATGCTGTGTCAGCAAAGAAGTTTGTTGAGGTGGTGTTAACACCTGTTGCATTTGTCCAAAGTAATGACGAAAGATTGAGCGGGTTGGCCAAGGTTAAATTATTTACCGTTAGGTTTGTTAAGGTCGCATTCGTTGCAAAAAGATTGGTTGCCGTAGCGTTAGTCAAGAGAGCGTCTGTGATCTGACCGCTTGTAGCAACAAAATTAGTCGCAAAGAGGTTTGTCGAAGTGGTATTGGTGCCAGTTGCATTCATCCAAATAACATCACCAAAGTTACCATTCCAACGAAGGGATGGCGTACCCAGCGAATAAATAAGGTCTGTCGTTGGCGTGAGATTTGTAGATACCGTGCCAGACACCATAAGAGTACTGGTAACGACAGCATTAGCAATCGTTGCGGTATTCGTCACATTCAATGTATTGGCGATAGCACCACCAAGAAGGGTGAGGGTTGCTGTGGCAACTGAGCCACGGTTGGTAACGGAGAGAAGGGTATCTGATTCCGTGACGGCAAGACAGTTGGTGCCGTCAGCAAGACAGACACTTTGACCGGCGACGAGAAGATTTGTGAAGGATGCACTTGTGCCCCATACCGTTGAAGAGAAGAAGCTTGTTGATGAAGCCGCACTCGATACGAGCGAGGTAAAGAAGGCATTGGTACTGGTGGTATTGGTTGAGGTTGAGTTTGTAAAAATACCATTCGTTGCATTGAGGTTTGTTGCAAAGGCATTCGTACTCGTCGTATTTGTTGAAGTGGAGTTTGTGAAGAGTGCGTTTGTATAAGCAAGATCTATTCCTGAAAGAGCTGTGATCGTACCACTTGCTGCAGAAACCACACCAAAAGTCGCTGTCGTGCCTGAAACCGTTGTTCCCCACAAATTCGTTGCAAAGAGATTTGTACTTGTACTGTTGGTCGTTGTCCCATTGGTTGCGATCAAGTCAGTAATCGTTGCGGTATTGATCAGTGCCGTTGTGAGACTTGCGGACGTACCCCAAAGTGACGAAGCAAAGAGATTCGTTGAAGTCGTATTGGTACCTGTTGCATTGGTCCAAGTAAGATTTGATAGCGTTGATGGCGAAAGAACGGAAAGACTCGTGAAGGTCGCGTTCGTACCAACAATATTCGTAAAGAAGGCATTCGTTGAGGTTGCGCCGCTAAAGACAGAGTTCGTTGCAAAGAGATTCGTGCTTGTACTGTTGGTGGTGGTGCCATTGGTTGCAATGAGGTTAGTCACGGTTGTTGTACCTGCGGTGAGCGAGACAACGGTGAGGTCATTGATGAGACCAGAGGCAGCGTTAAGATTCGTGAAGGTCGCATTGGTACCGATCACATTCACTGAGAAGAGATCCGTACTCGTTGCATTTGTCGCCACAAATTGTGAAACAAAACCATTGGTGGTTGTGGCATTCGTTGTCGTACTAGAGCCAATCAATACATTCGTAAGTGTTGAGCTTGTTGCAACAAGATTTGCAATGGTCGCCGTACTTGTGACGGTAATATTTCCAGCTGTCAAAGAAAGAATGGTTGCTGAATTAGCTGTGAGAGCATCCGTAAAGAGATTGGTGCTCGTGACATTGGTACCGATGAGATTTTCGATAAAGCCATTCGTCGTCGTGGAGTTTGCGATGATGGCATTGGTAAGCGTTGCATTCGTTGCAAGGAGGTCGGTTGTCGAAACACTTTGTGTACTCAAAGAAGACAAGGCAAGCGTATCACCTGTTGCATTGGTAAAAATGAGGTTTGTCACCGTAGCATTTGTGATGCCAGCATTGGTTGCCGTAAAGGTTTGAGTACTAAATGTAGTCGCTGTAGCATTCGTAAAAGTAGCGTTTGTACCAAGAAGATTCGTAAAAGAACCGTTAGTACCAACGATAAGCGAAGAGAAGAAATTAGTACTTGTGACATCACCAAAATACCCATTCCAGCGATTGGTATTGTTACCAAGCGTATAAGCAAGATCAGTTGTTGGAATAAAGTTTGAATTCACTTCACCAAGAACCGCAAAGGCCGTCACGGTGGCGTTCGTACTTACAAGATCATCGATGAGAGCACTGGTTGCATTTAGGTTTGTGGTGGTAACACCGCCCAAGAAGGTCACTGCTGATGTGGTGGTAGCGCCTCGGCCGGTAACCGTCGCAAGGGTATCGGATTCAGCACCAGCAGAAGGACAATTCGTACCATTACTTGTACAAACCTCAAAACCATTCACAAGAATTTGCGTTGACGAAACGAGCGTTGCAAAAAGATTGGTTGTGGTGACACTGGTGAAAGTGGCATTGGTACTAAGGAGGTCGGTGATATTGCCTGAGTTTGCAATCAAAGAACCCATGGTGCCATTAGTGGTATAGAAATTCGTTGAGGTCGTATTAACACCTGTGGCATTTGTCCAAATAATATCTGTAAAAGACGAAGGCGTAAGGACAGAGAGACTTGTGAATGTCGCATTGGCACCGACAAGGTTCGTGGCAAAGAAGTTCGTGCTTGTGCTGTTGGTTGTTGTGGCATTGGTTGCCAAGAAGTTCACAAATGAACCATTCGTACCGGTGAGATTCGTGGCAAAGAGATTGGTTGAAGTGGTATTGGTACCGGTGGCATTGGTCCAAACAAGAGAGGTTGCCGTAGCATTAGCGATAATAACATCACCAAAATTACCATTCCAACGAAGGGATGGTGTACCTAGCGAATAAATAAGATCTGTCGTTGGCGTGAGATTTGTAGACACCGTGCCAGACACCATAAGAGTACTGGTAACGACAGCATTAGCGATGGTAGCAGTGTCGGTTACGTTCAATGTATTGGCGATAGCACCACCAAGGAGCGTGAGCGTTGCCGTAGCCACCGAACCACGATTTGTAACAGAAAGAAGACTGTCTACCTCGTTTGATGCAAGACAGTTGGTGCCATTAGCGAGACAAACATTTTGACCACCAACAGAAAGATTTGTGAAAGAGGCACTTGTACCCCATACCGTTGAAGAAAAGAAACTCGTTGATGAAGCCGCACTCGATACGAGCGAGGTAAAGAAGGCATTGGTGCTAGTAACATTAGTCGTTGAAACACTCGTTGCTGTTAACGCGCCTTGCACATTTAAACCAGCTGTTGATGTGCCACCTGCAAATTGCAAAGCATTTGTGGTATTCGCGCCAGCATTTGTGATATCTTGAAATGTTGCTGTTGTTGCGGTGCCCAAAGTCTTCCATTCGCTTAAGGTTTCGTCGTAATAGTTTAACGTACCGCTTGCAGAATTATAGTACATTCTGCCACCAGTTCCGCTTGGCTGATTTGCGTAACTATTTACACCGCCTGCAGTATACGCATAAGGAACACTGTTCATCGTTACGCGTGGCGTCATTTCACCGTCACCGTTGACTTCAATACTTAAGAAAAGAGGTTGGTTGAAATCCAAAGTAGCAGGAAACGAGGTCACTGATCCCAAATTTGCACTAAAAAACCCTTCGTCGATTGTAAGAACCTGAGTTTCTGACCAAAGAGCTGCGCCGCCTACACTATTAGCGTACAAACGAAACTCGATAGATCGACTTCCGTTAATATTTGTACCGCTCGAATTCTGAAGACGACCGTGAAAACCGACGGTAGCAGGTGCAGCCGCTCTAACGACTTGAGGAGCAGCTGCTACAGATAGCGATAAAGCATTAAAAATAACCTGTAAAAACACTAAAAGCACCGCAAATGCTTTGCGGATTTTCATTTTTACCAAAGTACTACCGAACATGTAAAAGAAACGTCCTATTGGACGTTTCAATTATAGCATTTTTTCTTTATTTCGTAACGCTTTTCTTTTTGCGTCGCCTTGTGGATAAAGATGTTCTTTTCACATCTGCTTTTTCTTCTTCTTTTCTTCGCTTCATGAGCAAAATACCAACAATAAATCCTGTCAGCATAACAAGCAACATCCCAAAAAGAAGAGTCCACCACACATTTGTCTTTTCCTCTTTAGTAAGCATTGCGCCCAGCCTTACTTTCGTAGAGTTTTTTGTGACATTTCCAGCAAGATCCATGGCTTCTACCGTAAACTCACGATTGCCCGTAAGACCACTTAGAGAAAAGAAAGGCTCTGTGGTGGTTGTTACAAGTTTATCACCATCGTAAATGCGATAAAGACTGATTCCTGACGTCTCATCAAGGGCGGCGAATCGTAGATAATTTGATACGTTAGGGTCAATTTGTTCAAAATCTGCACTTAATGCAAAAGGCTTTGGCGCAACCGTATCTATTTGTAAACGATAGTCACGTCTAAGTCTTCTTCCGTCGTTAAAAGTAGCGATAATGTGCGCATACCAAACTCCATCTTTTGGCGCTATAAAACGTTTCTCGCCTTTATTCTCTACTTTTTCTGTAGCTGGTCCCTCTGGCTGATCGTCAAATGCTATAAAAACTGAAGTGAGCCCTTTTCCTAAAATATCCCAGGTAATATCTACCTCACGATTCGTGTACCATTGATCTTCATCTGGATGAGATGCGCTTGCCACAAAAAAATCTGTCGTCGTGGCTACACTACTAGGCGGCACTCTTACGATATCGTCTTTTTTAGGGGCAACGATACGAATTTGTGCACTCGCGACACCTACCAGTTGGTTTACCCCAGCGGCGAGAACTAAAGAATCTCCTTGAAGCGCAACTGTGGCCGTACCCAATTCTTTTGCCGTAAAGGTAAAGACACCTGCATTCGTTGCGCCATTAGCAGGCTCAGCGACAGTAAAAGCCCCAAAAGAATAGGTGCCATTTTGTTGATTAAACCCAGTAGATGGTGAGCGGTTATCAAGCGCCTTGGACAAAGACAACGTTTTTAACTCAAGTAAGTTGGCGCTATAGGTACCATTTAATCGTACCGTATCAACGGCTTGCGCACCTTGGACAACATAATTCACCTGAAATGTTTGACCAAGCGTTACTTCAGTAGGGGCCTGTATAGAAACCGTTGCCGCATGAACCTGAGTAGCAAACAGCCCAACGATAAACGCTGGCATTAAGCCTAAAAGAAGGCGAGAAAGAGCAATTTTCATAGTGTAAAGATATTAGAAACGTTGATGCCAATGACTAGCTAAGAGCGAAAGATCAAGATCATCCACCTTGCCGTCTTCGTTAAAGTCAGCTTCAGGGATTGGTTTGCCCCAAGCACGTGAAAAGAGTGATAGATCAATATCATCAACATATTGACTATCGTTTACATCACCTACTAACCTGCGTCGCATAATGGACTCTGTTCTTTCTGAATATTGCTGACCGTATTGCGAACGAGCGGAGAGTAGATTGTTTCCTAAACCTAGAGGATGAGCAGATTTCTGCCATTGTAAAGCGCCTATATATTCAATACCTACTGTAGAATCGTTTAAAAAAACGATTCCGCCCGCTTCTCCACGCTCACCGTTAATAACGCCTACCGGTAAATACGTCCAAATACGATGTCGCAACGTAGGTGCTCGTTTATCACCCAAACCACCAGAACCGCCCCCTCCGCCTGATGTTGGTGTAGGCACCGGAGGTACAACGACATCTGGTTCTTGAGGAACGGGCGATCCTGCTCCGCCTTGATAATTTGTGCTGGTCAGTCCTTCGCCAACAATTGCCTCTACCGACCCATTTAAAATATAGCCCGGCGAAGAAGCCTCTACCGTGGCAGGTACCGTCCCCATATCAAAACTCTTGTACTGAGCACTTGATCCTGATTGAGCGTATACAAAAAGCGCTGGACTAAGACCAAAAAGTACAATAAATGCTATAAAAGCATGTTTCATGCGCTTAACTATATCATAGTTTTATCCATATACGCGATAGAAGAGAATGCGGTACAATACAACCATGTCTCTCGCAAAAAAAATCCTTTGGAATACGAGTATCCAGGTGGCAGGAAAAATCCTCTCTACCATTATCGGAATCTGGCTGATTATCCTCATGACACGTTCCTTGGGTGCCGAAGGATTTGGTGCGTATACAACGGCAAATACCTATCTACAGTTCTTTGCGCTCTTTTTGGACATGGGACTCAATGTCACCTTGGTCGCACTACTTGGCGAACACGCAGACGATGAGGCATTTCAAAAACGCTGCGTAAGCGCACTCTTTACGCTACGAGTGATTTTAGCAATCACCATGCTTTTCGTTATTGCGCCACTATCCGTGCTCGCGTTCCCTTACTCGTGGCACATTAAACTTGCTGTATTTGCCTTAGCTGGATCTTTTGTTTTTCCGAGCATGAATCAGGTTGTCGTAGGCGCACAACAAAAAGTATTAAAATTAGAGTCTGCCGCTATCGCAGAAGTACTTGGCCGTGTCATCTCCATCATCGGTGTACTAGCTGTTATTCATTATAATCTTGGTCTAATCCCCATGATGTGGGTGATTACTTTTTCGTCACTCATCTTATTTACCTTTAATATTTATCATGCGCGTAAATACTCAAACTTTTCATGGAACTGGGACCCCGCTTTTTGGAAGATGGCGCTCAAACGTTCTTGGCCCGTTGGTGTAACGATTTTACTTGGTTTGTTTTACTTTAAAGCAGACACCTTTATCCTCAGTCTTACCCGAAGCCAAGCAGAAGTTGGTCTCTATGGTGCCGCGTATCGAGTCTTCGAGGTGCTCATCACCATCCCTTTTATGTATGCAGGGATTATCTTACCAATCTTAAGTAATGCCTGGATGAAAAAACAATACGACGCATTCTCAACCCTTATTAGTCACTCGATTGATGGGATGGTTTTTCTCGCAATTCCTATTGTTTTTGGGTCTGTTCTTCTTGGTAAAGAAGTGTTGATTGCTATTTCTGGACCTGAGTTTGTAGATGCTGGCCGTGCACTTTCTATCCTCTCCGTCGCCATTGCTGTGACTTTTATAAACGTTGTTTTCTCGCATGCAGTCATTGCTATCGACGCTCAACGCAAAATGATTCCTCCTTATCTTGTTGTATCTACTATAGCGATTATAGCGTATACCTATTTCATCCCACGCTACGGAATCTGGGCTGCTGCATGGCTCACCGTAGTCTTTGAAACACTCATTCTTATCGCGAATATTACCGTCACTCATCAAGCTCACAGGATCATCTATAAGCCAAAAGTCACCCTTCTTGCTTTTATTGCCTGTATTCCAATGACGGCTATTATCCTTTTTACAAAAAGCTACTGGGTAGGTGTACCTGTGCTTGCAGGCGCCACTACCTACCTTGTAACAGCTCTCGCATTAGGTGCCGCACCAAAGCAACTCATCGATGATCTAAAAGCAAAAAAAACCATTCTAGTTCCATAGCAAAACCCCCGTAGGTACGGGGGTTTATTCAGTATTTTTTCGCCGCAAGGGCATCGTTGATTGAGTCACAATCAGGATAAATCCCAGCCGGCAAATGAGCACCTGCCGGAACTACGCAGTCAGGATACAAAACTACACCGGGCTTTAGAACGGCATTCGCACCAATGCGACACCTATCTCCAATCACAGGGCCTAAGCGTAAGCGCCCTGTATCGAACGTGCCCCTATAACGAGGGTTATCATTCCACACCGTCATTACCCGTGCACCAAGCCATGGGTCATCTTCAGAAAAGCTCGTGAGACGCGCTCCAGAGCCTATAAACACCTCTCCACCGATGACAGCGTCTTTTATCGTGGTGCCTTCTTCAACTTTGGTCTCTGGACCAATAATCGATCTGGTAATTGCTGCAGCCGTTTTCAAATGAACACGATCATCAATAAGCGTTGGTCCGATAATTTTTACCGAAACACGCAAGATCGTATCATCACCAAACCAAGCAGGACCAATTACTAAAGAGTTTGGATCCCAATTTCTATTCCTAGCACCATAAAGACAGGCACTACCAAAGTTTTTTAGAGCGGGATGAGGTGCAGTATTCATTTTTTGCTTTGCATGCGCAGCAAAAATAAAACGCTCTGCAAAATCTTCAGACTTAGACATTTGAGAGAAGCGTTCTTTAACACTCACGATATCAAGCACGTCAGACTCGTTAGCATCAAACGCCCTTTTAAAGACTGAATTTGATGGCAATAGAAATGCGTTAATGCACTTCGAGAATAGTTGAAAGATCTCGCTATTGAGCGGATACTTATTTTTCAGCTCATTCTTAGCGGCTTTTTCACTCATCTCAGCAATCTCCGGTAAATGTACAAAACATTCGCATCCTAGCAATATAAAGAAAGAATGCAAACAATACAAAAACCCAGCTTTCGCTGGGTTTACTGTGTGGTCCGGCAACGGGCTACTCTCCCAGGACCGGGTTGGGTCCAAGTACCATCGCTGCTCAAGAGCTTAACTTCCGTGTTCGAAATGGGAACGGGTGTGACCTCTTGGCTTGAGCCACCGGCATTTAAGGGCATGGATGTCCTCAAATGTCGGTCGCCCAAACATTGCTGGGGCCGATAGAATATTGAAAAATGCTGTTAGAATTGACGATCGAATCGCTTAAGCTCATCAGATCATGATGAGATTCAGCTGTTGTATGTGCAAGGCAGTCCCATTGCATTTATGTATGTATTGGTCGCACTGGTTTATTTCTGATTGTTTAACAATAATTGCGCTTCCATCCTAGCCGGATGGTCGAAGCATTGGACGATTAGTACTACTCTGCTGAAGACATTGCTGCCCTTACACATATAGCCTATCAACCTACTAGTCTCGTAGGGTCCTAATAATGAATGTTAATCTTGGGAACAGTTTCACGCTTAGATGCTTTCAGCGTTTATCTGCACCGAACGTAGCTACCCGGCGGTGCCCTTGGTAGGACAGCCGGCACACTAGAGGTTCGTTGATCTCGGTCCTCTCGTACTAGAGACCAGTTCCCTCAACATTCCGCGCGCACAGTAGACAGGAGACCGAACTGTCTCACGACGTTCTGAACCCAGCTCGCGTACCGCTTTAATAGGCGAACAGCCTAACCCTTGGGACCTTCTCCAGCCCCAGGATGCGATGAGCCGACATCGAGGTGCCAAACCAGGTCGTCGATGTGGACTCTTGGACCTGATCAGCCTGTTATCCCCGGAGTAGCTTTTATCCGTTGAGCTTCCGCCGTCCGATATCGTACGGTCGGATCACTATATCCTACTTTCGTATCTGCTCGGCTTGTTGGCCTTGCAGTTAAGCTAGCTTGTCCTATTGCAGGATCAGCGCGATTTCCATCCGCGCCTAGCTAACCTTTGTGAACGCCTCCGTTACATTTTGGGAGGCAACCGCCCCAGTTAAACTACCCATCAGATACTGTTTCACAAACCAGATTCATGGTTCGTGATAAGAATAATGTCGAGGCAAGGGTGGTGTCTCATTGGTGCTTACGCTCCCACCTACACTGAACATGCCAAGCCATTACCCAATATCAAATTGTAGTAAAGCTTCACGGGGTCTTTTCGTCTGACTGCGCATACAGGGCATCTTCACCCCACTTGCAATTTCGCCGAGTCCCACGTTGAGACAGTCGCAAACTCGTTATGCCATTCGTGCGGGACGGAACTCACCCGTCAAGGAATTTCGCTACCTTAGGACGATTATAGTTATCGCCGGCGTTCATCAGCGCTTCAGCTCAAGGCTGCCGATCTTGCGATCATGACCTCTCCCTTTAACGTTCTGACACTGGCCAGGCATCACTTCCTATACTTCATCTTGCGATTTAGCAGGAAGCTGTGTTTTTGGTAAACAGTCGGTTTGCGTCTTTAGCTGCGCCCCACATTGCTGTGGGGAGACCTTATCCCTAAGTTACGGTCGCTGTATTGCCGAGTTCCTAAACGCGGGTTCTCTCGTTCATCTGAGCACACTCATGCCCACCCACCTGTGTCGGTTTGCGGTACGGTTTCTATAGACTTAGCCCTAGAAGATTTTCTTGGCACCCCAGTCCCACCCCTTGCTTATCTTTCGATAAACTCGCGATGATCACGAGGCTAATGCCTGACGGATTTGCCTATCAGGCACCCCTTGACCCCCAAAGATTCATTCCGAGAATCTCGAGTAGTTGAAGGATGCGTCTCTCCATTGGAAATCTATAGAAGTGCAGGAATATTAACCTGCTGTCCATCGATTACGCCTTTCGGCCTCACCTTAGGACCGACTAAC
The DNA here is from genome assembly GCA_023898425.1 of Candidatus Nomurabacteria bacterium. Classification (NCBI taxonomy): domain Bacteria; phylum Candidatus Nomuraibacteriota; species Candidatus Nomurabacteria bacterium. The sequence goes on along the minus strand of CP060222.1, from coordinate 11,781 downwards.
CCAGGGGCGATTCGCGTTGCCCTGGAAACCTTGGGTTTACGATGTGGAGGATTCTCACCTCCATTTTTGCTACTTATGCCAACATTCTCACTTCTGTACGCTCCACGATGGCTCGCGCCTTTCGCTTCAGTGCTGAACAGAATGCTCCTTTACCAAAGTAAAAGTCCGAGGACAATTACAGTTCGTATCTTCGGTATAATACTTAGCCCCGATAAGTTTTCGGCGCCGGATAGCTTGACCAGTGAGCTGTTACGCTTTCTTTAAAGGATGGCTGCTTCTAAGCCAACCTCCTGGTTGTATAAGCCGTCCGACCACCTTTCACACTTAGTATTAATTTAGGGACCTTAGATTACGATCAGGGCTGTTTCCCTCTTGTCCGATGGAGCTTAGCCCCCATGGACTGACTGGTGGGAACACAAAGTGGTATTCGGAGTTTGGTTGAAGTACGTAAGCTTGCGCCCCGGACCTCATTCAGTGCTCTACCCCCACTTTGCTATTAACCACCGCTAGGCCAAAACCTATTTCAAGGAGAACCAGCTATTACCCAGCTCGATTGGAATTTCACCGCTATCCACAACTCATCCCCGAGTGTTGCACGGCTCGTGGGTTCGGTCCTCCACAACGTTTTACCGTTGCTTCAACCTGGTCATGGATAGATCGCCGGGTTTCGGGTTGTGTATGTGCCACCAACGCCCTATTCAGGCTCGCTTTCACTGTGACTTCATCCCCGCAGGGACTTAATCAAGCGACACACAGCACACTCGTTGGCTCATTCTTCAATAGGAACGGTGTGACGGACTTGCGCCCGCTCCACCTCCTTGTAAGCATACGGTTTCAGATACTATTTCATCGCCCTCCCGGGCTGCTTTTCAACGTTCCATCACTGTACTGGTTCACTATCGGTCAGGAAGAGTATTTAGCCTTGCCACATCGTCGTGGCTGCTTCCTACGAGGTTTCTCGGGCCTCGTAGTACTTTGGATCTCAACTCATCTAGCGCTCTATATTTCGTCTACCGGGCTATCACCGTCTTTGGCCAAACTTTCCAGTTTGTTCAACTATATAATGCGTCTTAAATGCGCTTCCCTTGGGGGAAAGCACAGTTGGTCCCATCAACCCCTATAAAACGACAGCCCAAGCTCGCCATTTTGTCTGCGGAATACTTGCGTAGTCTCAGTTCAAAATTTAGTTTTTATAGGTTTAGGCTTGTCCCGTTTCGCTCGCCACTACTCAGGGAATCCTTCGGACTTTTTGTCACGCCACGACCATTGCTGATCATGAGTGACAAAAAGTCCGATTATGTTTGTTTCTTTTCCTCTAGGTACTGAGATGTTTCACTTCCCTAGGTGCCTCCCTCACACCCTATGTATTCAGGTGTGGGTACATGAGCTTTACTCATGTGGGTTTCCCCATTCAGACATTTCCGGATCACAGGTTGTTTGCCACCTCCCCGAAACTTTTCGCAGGCTACCACGTCTTTCATCAGCTCTTCACTGCCAAGTCATCCACCGTATGCCCTTACGTGCTTCGTCCATCCGGTTATCCAAGTTGAAGTCTTGGTACACGTCATCTTCTCTTGCGAGAAGAAGCGTCCAGAGGATGCACAATTATATTTTTCAGATTAAACGATCAAATTTAACTCGTTACGATTATAATTACAAGTGCAATGTTATGCCTTGCACATAAAACAGTTGAATGTTCTACGTACAATTCTAACTGGATCTTATTTTTTATTCTGGAGAATAAAAATGATCCTGTATGCATTTTTCAATATTCTGTTGTCAAAATTGCACTTGGTCGAGAATTGCTTCTGGCGGCCAAGGAACGGCGTCTGAAAGATCAGGCAACGTTCTCTGGTCGTCGTACCGCGAACCTTGAGGTGAAAAAAAGAGCTTGGCGGGGGCCAAGCTCGGTCTCTGAGAGATCCGTGGTCTTGGCTATCCGTGGCCTATTTGGCCGAGAGAGTTGTGAACGTTTTTAGACGTTCTTGACTGTGGTTCTCCAGAGGTCCCTTTCGCCAAACAGCTCGTGCTGAATTCGTGGGACGTGGTCAACTGAATGTGGCGGTAATTTACAGACTTCAGAAGACATTGTCAAGTAAGGCCAAATCCGCGAAACTCTTATTATGAAACCAATCCTCCAGATACGTGCAATTGGCACCCCTCAAGAGCCCTGGCAAGAGGCTGCCGAAGCGCAATATATCAAGCGTTTACAAGCCTTTTCTACCATAACACTCTTTGAGGGAAAAGAAGGTCACAAAGGCTCTGCCAAACCAGACCTACAACAAACAAAAGAACGTGAAGCAGATGAACTTTTAAAACTTATCCCCAATAACAGCTTTGTGATTTGTTTGGATGAACATGCAAAGACCTACGATAGTGCTACATTTTCTAAAGCGATCGAACAATGGTCCGAATCTGGCGCTCGTCCACTTACCTTTCTCATCGGTGGCTCATGGGGACTCTCTGACCGCGTCAAACAACGCGCAGATATCTCACTCTCACTATCGCCTTTAACCATGCCGCATGCTCTCGCACGCATCGTTTTGCTCGAGCAACTCTATCGTGGACTTACGATATTGAAGGGCAAGGAGTATCATAAGTAAGATTATGCTTACTGCTGAACAGCGCATCAAAGCTGCCTGGAACCGCTTTCAAGAAAAGCTCATATCCATAAAAAAGAATGCTATTAAAAACGCTGTAAAAAATGATCAGCAAGAAACAGCCGACGAACTTGAGCAGCTACGTAAAAAGCTATGATAATTCCTAATCCGTTTCGTATATACGTACAGCGTGATAATGATCATTTGCAACGCGCTGAAAAAATGAAACAGGCCTGGATAACGTTTTGCGACAAGCTCGAAATGATAAAACGCAAAGCCAAAGACAACAAACAAAACCTATGAACCTAGAATCAACAAACCATCGAGAACAAGGCATCGCTTCTATTGAGGCAAATAAACACGAGCAAAACGCAAAAGAACTTTCTCACGAGGTCTTGATTCAGGCAGAAAAAGCCATTGAACAACAATCTAATGAATTAAAAGATCTCGTAGGTGAGGATGTTTTTCGCAAAGACTATATCAGCGAGCTCGCGAATGCCAAAACCGAATTAAGCAATGAGTTACTCGCAATTACTGAAACACAAAACGAAAACAATGTAGAGCAACGTACACCCGAAGATCTCGCAAGTAATATGACATTTGAAAGTCTTTCAGCAAATGACTTTGTTACGGTACGAGAAGCAGCAATAAAAAACCCAGAAATGAAAGCTAGTATTATTTCTGATTGGGAGAAAACTATTGGACCCTTCGCAAAAAAGCTTTTTGAAGAACCGGCCTTTTCCGCATCTATAGAAAAGCTTTGGCAAGAACTCAAACAGCCGATACACGAAGGCGGACCCGTAGCCGTCGAAAGCACCACATTGCAAAACGTTATCGCTGTACACGAGATCATGGGACCAAATGCAGCGTCGTTTGCTAAGTCTTGCGATCTAAGAACGAAAACAGATATTCTAGAGTACGACATGTACGAAGGTCAAGGTGCTATCAATGTAAGAGATATGTCGATTGATCCAGAAACGGGAGAAGTCTTTGGTGAAACAAAACTCACACTTGCCTACTTTGATCAGGAAGGTGAGCAATGTGATATTAATCGCATCATCACAAAAAGAAAGCGCGAAGATGGTGAAGTAGAAAAGTCTGTTTATCATGAACGCTTTTCTCTACCAAATAGCGTTCAAGAAGGAGGTGTTGCTGGCAAAGTATTGAAAGAATCTCTTACTGAGTACGACGCTATGGGTATTCAGCGAATGGATTTACACGCAAATATTAGCGTTGGCGGATATGCATGGGCATCTTATGGATTTGAATTTGATAAGAATCATCATGACGAATCTAGCATCGAAGAACTCGCCGAACATTATTCGGATAAACTAGAAATTATATTGGCGACAATGGATTTCTACGAAGAACGTTTTGATGATGAAAAAGATGATTGGGTAAAAGAAGCAAAAATCCCTGCGCTAGAGAAACCGCTGTCAGATGTTTTGAAGCAATTAAAATCTGGCCGAACTCCCCAAGAGATAGCCGGAGCCGGAATCGATGGTCCGTTTTTCTGCCGCGATAAATCTGATGAATGGCACATTTTCGAAGATAAGCTGGAAGCAAAGTCTTTTAGTCAAAAACTCAAAGACTCGGGTCAAGAACATCCTGATTATAAAGGTGCGCTACACGCAGGAAAACTCGTTATGCTTGGCAGTGATTGGTACGGTAGTATCGATCTAACCAAAACAGGTCCGTCGAAAGGAAAAAATCGTGAGCTCTTAGAAAAAGCACTAACTTCGAAATAACTATGGAAACACCAAAAACAACGACACAGAATCTCGATGATAATAAAGCAATGGAGGGCCGCTTCATCACAAAAGACGGTACGGATGAAAAAGACACAAAATTTCATGAAATTGACATGGGCGTAGACGAAGAAGCAACTCTCAACAACCTCCGAGATTTTTTAAACAAGAAAAAGTAGAAACAAAATACCCCACACCATAGAACTGGCGTGGGGCTTTTTTTAGTTGGGCGTTCTTCACTGAAGAAGCTCTGGCAGAATCACTTCTGCTCTATCGCGTAGAACGATATCTGCGTTAATCAACGAGTCTTCTAGATTTACGTTGATAACGGTCAGATCGCGTTGAGTCTGAAACATTTTGAGCTTGTTAGCGATGGCTTTTGCCCGTCGTGCACGCTCAATGAACCTAACGGATGTTGTGACAACACCGCTAGAACCAATGACGATGATGACATCGGCAAAGCCTGCCGCGGAGTTCATCATCCCCCATTCGTTTTCAGAGATCGTTTCTCCGAACCAAATGATAGCAGGACGCTCGAGTTCGTCGCAACAAGGTGACCGAGGCACTTCATCGAAATGGAGCGACCGGTCTTCGCGTTGCTTGCCGCATTTGGTGCAGCGATTGAACCAAAGGTCGCCATGGACATGTGTCACGTCTTTGCTACCAGAGCGTTCATGGAGGTCATCGACGTTTTGCGTCAATAACCACTTCATCGCGCCTTCGCAGGGCTGCCAAGCAGTGATCGCTTGGTGTGCTGCATTTGGGCTAGCATTTGCAACCACCTGACGACGATGCAAATACCACGACCAAACGAGCATTGGATCTGCAGCAAACGCCTTTGCGTTTGCGAGCTCCGTTGCTTGCTTGCCTTCCCACACGATGCCCGAGCCTCGAAAGACCGGGACACCACTCGCCGCCGAAATACCGGCGCCGGTGAGAAAGACAACGTCACGCGCTGCCAAAATGGCATCACGTGCTCGCGCGATATCAGTGCTATTCATGGGAATGATCCTCCACGACAGGCACCTGGTGAGTAGCATGCTTATCATCCGCCAAGAACATCATCTTTGGTGCGATGAATGTTGCAGATCCGTTGGTCTTGGTCTGATCTCTCACGAGACAGACGAGCTCCATATAATCGGGATGCTTCGTCGCCCAAATCGGGCGACAGTCGATGACGGCCGCATCAGTCATGATAAATCCGAAGCGGATTTCTTTGGCGATGAAAAGATCCTTCCAGTCATCGCCGACAAAGTCGACCTCTTGGTGAAGTGGTGACTTTAGCGTCACGTGAACGATGAGGTAGTTACTTCCATCCTCATCTCTGAGTACGCGGCTGTGCAGGTAATGCGCAGATTCGCACGAACCAAACCAGCGTCGCAACAGTGAGAGCCTGTTTTCAGCTGGATCTCTCCGGCTGGCAAAATCAATGACCATTGCAACCTCCTTTCAAGGTGCTGTGAACGATGGCTAATATATACTATATTATGCATTTTGTCAATATTCACCGCTATAGCAAGATACCTACGCTTAAGCTAAACTTTTATTGTCTATTTATTTAATATCTCAACTATCTATGGGCCAATTCGACAAAATCAGTGAGCCATTTAACGAAGAAGATCTTCCAGCTTCAGTAAAGAATAAGCCAGATTTTTTAAAGCTTGATCAACCATTTTCAACGGACATGCCAACGGATGCAAAACTTGTCGAAAATGCACGCGAAGTCGCAGCCGCTGACACCGCTAAACGCCCCTCATTGCAAGATCTTCTTGCAACGAAAGAAAACAATACTCGTCTCGTGAACCTAAATAAACAAGCAACCGAATCAGATGAAGCTGCTCAAAAGCGCATTCTTGCCGCAATCAACGCTGGTGAAACAATCGCTCTTGATAGCGAAGACCTTGAAGAAGTCCCAGATATGACAGCGCATGCCCGCGAAATCCTGGATGACGGTAGTATAAAACTTGAAAGTGCTGATCTAGAAGAAATTCCTGACATGACAGCGCATGCAAGAGAAGTGATGGATGATGGCACTGTAAAGCTTGAAAGCTCGGATCTAGAAGAAATTCCTGACATGACAGCAGAAGCGCAAGAAGTCTCTGATGAAGAAACACCTGATATCAAAAAAGCCGCTTAAGCATAATAAAAATAAGCAGAGTCGATCTGCTTATTTTTATTATTGTTGGATTGACGCTTTTCCTAATTTTGCTACATTTATTTTAGCACTTTCAGGAGGTACTCATGCTAAAACGTTACCAAAGAAGAGCTGACGCCCTCCATGCAAAAGCAAAAAGGGAGATAAGCTTACTAAGACATCCACTCATACTAACGGGTTCTGGTGTCTCCATACCAAGTGGGCTTTCTCATTTTCAGGGTCCGATTGGATTCTGGGATCAGTGCGATTGCGGCGACATTTCTCGCAAAGAATTCGTTCATGCAAATACAAAAAGTATTTTTGAGTACTTCGAAAGAGAACGCTTTGCGATGAGATATGCAAAACCAAACAGTATTCATTATGCGATCGCGAGCTACCTGTCTCGCGTAAAGCAAGATGGCGGTAACCCCTATCTCATCACGCAAAATGTAGACGGACTACACACAAAAGCCGGTTCAGAAACTATTGAAGTTTTTGGCTGTATTCATCGTTGGCGATGCCTAAGTTGTAACCACAGCTTACCCGCACAACTGAACATAAAAAGCTGTCCTATGTGTCGTGGCGGCTTAAAGCATGATATCGCGCTGTTTGAAGACGATATCCTAGTCTACCCAGCTATTACTCATGCTATCACCCACTGTGACGGTCTCATCCTCATTGGAGCAAATAGTAATACTCTCGACACACATGGCCTCGTAGAGATGGTGCGTAACTCCGGAAAAGTCGCCATAGAGTTAAACCCCATCATTAAGCCGAGTACAGCACATATTCTAACGGTTGCTATTGAGCAATCCCTCGAAGAAATCATCCCATTGATTTTCTCATAACTTCTGCAAGACCTCCTCCTTGGAGGTCTTTTGCCATTAAAAAACCGCCTCATCGAGGCGGTTATACAGAAGAAGTGTTTGCATAAACAGTTTTACGCGTTTTCAATTCGGAACCAAATTTTATGAGCACGCGATTAAGTTGAAAGTTTTTCACCGCAGGGTTTGGCGGCAACTCTCTATCATGAACGAATAGATAGATATGGATCACTACACCTTCTTCATGCTTCTTGAATGCTACAATTGGCCCACATACCCATGCGCTATCATTACGTATACATAGCGCGAGCCATTCATTAGCATCAGAAGATGAAGTATTGATCCAATTCTCAAAGTCTTCGTCTTGATAAACATTCGTTCGAAGAAGGAGCTGTAATTCTATCCCCTGCCCATCTTCATCAAAACACTTCCAATACCGAAAGAGGTTATGATCACGTCTCTGTATAATACGTTTCACAGAGAGTAGCTCCACACCCTTGCCTTCATCGATAATGTGATGAAGGATTTGCCAAGGCTTTTGTTTTAACAAAAAGTAGCTGGGTCGATTTACCCTATTGTCTCCTACATCATCTTCGGATGGATTTGTCATGGTCACCTCTTTGCAAAGAACTTTTGCTATCATTGTTCTAAATCAATGTTTTCGTCAATGAAAAAGCCGCCCAGACGAGCCAGGCGGTAGAGAATCTGAAAAGGATAACATTCAACAAGAGCTGTTAGCGAGCGAAAGACAAATTCTGTCTTGCGCTCCTACTACTCTTGCAAGAAATGATCGAGGTAGGTGCTCTGCCTTTATTTTACTTGGCAAATGGAGATCGAAATCTCTAACAAAATGAAGCCGGACCAAAAGACCTTGCTTACCAACGGTGAGGCTATGAATCCTCCCTGCCGACTTCTTAAGGTCCATGCGTTCAAGAGAAAACTCCCAAACAACACTTAATTGTTTGCGTTGTTCGCAAAGCTCTTCAAGCTCCGCATGAGATGCTGATGTTTTAAAGAGCAAGTCAGCGCCCGTAACGGATTCATCGTGCTTACGCTCAGGTGAATGACTGAGATCTACCATCCCAATAACGTCGAACGTTACAGGATTATTAACGATCTTCAGAAATGCATCCCAAGGATCTGTTTGCCGTGGACGAAATTTGAGCAAGATACCCATGGTCTACCTCCAATACGCTGCAAAAGGACTCTAAGTGAATACCATTAATTTATAAAAATGTCAAGTTTTTAGCTAGTTATAGATGTTTTATATAGATTGACAAAATGCCATTTTTGTGATATTATATGATTATAAATCAAGTGCCGTACAAATAAATAACAAGCAAAAAATACTATGAATGAACAAGCAATGAACAGAATCCCAAAACCTGTTGGTGAAACCATGAAAACACTCAGTCAAGCCCAGGCAGCAAATATCAATGCAATAGAGCCAAATACCGGCGAAACATCACCAGAAGTGAACGAATCGCTTAAAGATATTCACGACTTGCACGAAGAAGATTCTTGGCAAAAAGCTATTACCAATGCTAAATCAGCATCTGGAGATATTAACGCTATGATAGAGACATCAGGTCCAATCCATGAAGTTGGCGATAAGCCCCTAGACCCTAACACTTTCGCTAAAGGAGAAGATGTAGATCTCTCTGAACTCAATGACACAAACTAATATCACGCTTAAAAAACATGCCCTTCGGGGCATGTTTTTGTTTGTGCATAAATAAAAAACGAAATTATGCTATAATAGATTCATCTTTATATAGCTCTTTTATGCCCACAACAAAACGCACCTCCAAAAAACCTAAGGCTGTTGCCTCAAAATCTGCAGCACCCGTTATCGTTAAAAAGAAATCCGAAAGCCATATTCCTACAGCTGCTGTTATGTGGATCGCTGTACTAGCCATCGTGTTTTCATTTACCGGCATTTCGCTTTCTGCGATGGCAAAAGGATTTCCAGCTCGCCCTGCTCAAGAAAGACCTGATCTCAAACCAGAAATCCAAAATATCGTTGAGCGCCTCGAACGTATTGAAGCCAAAGTTGATGCGTTAAAGGTTACTCCTGCATCAACAAACTAGTTTGTTGATTACAAAAACCACAGGAAATCCTGTGGTTTTAAAAACGGCGCGCCACGTGAACACCACGTAAAAACCGCAGGTTTTTCCTGCGGTTTTTACGTGGTGCTGGGAGAGGGACTTGAACCCTCATAACCTTGCGGTCGCTAGGTCCTAAGCCTAGTGCGTCTGCCAATTTCGCCATCCCAGCTCTTTTGTTGTGCCAGCACGGTAGCGCGGACTTTAAATCTGGTCAATTGATAACAGCATTTGCCAAGGTGAGCTGATACGGCACATTTACAATATCGATAGACTTGATCTCATCGAGCGTGAGCGTAGATGGGATCTCGTATACTTGAGTCCCGCGTGCTGATTTAAGCTCGCCTAAATCAACCGTATTATTTTGATTGTCACCAAAAGTGCCTGTTCCATTCTTCGTTAGGTACACACGCAACGTAGGTGCAGGCGTAAGAGTGACGCTTTCATCAAAAACAACATAAAGTAATTGATTATAGCTTACAATTCTTACCATGCCTTCTACAGAAGTATCGTCAGCAGAAGTGAAGTTTGCTATACGCTCTGGTATCCCCTCACTTAATACCTCGATGGAGTAGTTATTTTCTGCTTGTTTTTGCTCGGTTGTAAGCTCGGTTACAACCACCTCACCCGTTGGCGCCTTGGTGAGTGCAAGACGCTTTTCTCCGTCATCCATACGAGCTAAGGCAAATTCTGTTGGCGTAAACCCAATATAATAGCCGTAACGTAAAAAAGCCCAGCCAAAAGTGAGGCTCATTAATACGATACCAACTGTCAGCATTTGCTTCTTCATACGTTGCAAAGAATAGCAAAATAGCTCACATTTGAACAACGAGCTCTTTGACGAAATCCTTATTTTATGCATACAATACTCATATGACTATGAAAACACGTTTTCTTGCTATCGCGCTCTTAGTTGTTGCGATCGCTGCGCCAAAAGCCCCAGCTTCGGCAGCCTCTATATCTACTAATTCTGCCATCAAAGGCGTTTCTAATAGCGCTGTCTATTGGTATGCAACGGACGGCAAACGTTATGTTTTTCCTACCGAAGGAACGTATTATTCTTGGTTCTCTGATTTTTCTCAGGTAAAGATTATTAGCGATCAAGAACTTTCATCCATAACGATCGGTGGCAACGTCACCTATCGCCCAGGCGCAAAGCTTCTTAAGATCAACACCGACCCACGTACCTATGCTGTTTCAAAAGGTGGTTACTTGCGTCTTATCGCTTCAGAATCTGTAGCATCTAACTTGTACGGATATAATTGGGCAAAACAAGTTCATGACCTACCAGATACATTTTTTACGAATTACAAAATGGGTAGCGCGCTATACTCCTTTTCCGATTACAATGTTTCAAACGAATACAATGGTGTAAGCAATCCAAGCGATACGATATTTAACAACGGTACACCAAATAATCCTTTCCCAGATTATCCAACATACCCAAATAATCCATCAACAGTCACGCTTACAACAGACCGTAATTCGATTAACGAAGGTGAATCCATCACACTTAGCGGCCGCGTCTTTAACGTACCATCCTATAGCTACCGCTTAGAGATCAAGGACACGCGTAACGGCTCTAGTATTCGTTCATGCGATAATACAACGTATTGTGATACGACTGTTCGTCCTTATCGTAATACTACCAATCAAAACACGGTCCAATACTTTATGGTATTGAAACGCACTTCTGATAATCAAGAGATGGCGCGTGAATACTCACAGGTGATTTACTTTAACGGTTATTCAAACGGAACATTCTCTTCAGGATCATCAAATCTTCAGACCAACAAAACAAATGTAAACAATGGTGAGTCCGTGATTCTTACAGCGACCGTAACAAATGTAACCGTAGCTGATAATCAGTTACGTATGGAGTTCTACCGCGAACGCGACAATACTCTCCTTTACACTTGCTATGACGCTCGTACTTGTACCTATACGGCCCAAATCAATGCAGTGAATGGCTCAAACAGCGAACGTTTTTACGTCATCGTGAAAAACGATAACAATGAACAAATCCCTGCTGCCTACAGCTCACGTATTAGCATTAACAACATCAATAACAACTACCAACTCACAACAAGCGCAAGTAAATCGTACATTACAAACGGCGAAAGCGTTGGCTTTAACTTGCAACTTACGAATGCTCCAAGCACAAGCTATCGTTTAGAGATCTACGATCAAAATGGCAGCATGCGTGCGATTTGTACAAACACGACGAACTGCTATCTCACAGAAAACGTTACCAAATCAGGTGGTCAGACAACTGCTCAATACCAAGGCTATATCAAAGATAATTACGGCAATGTCTTATTGAGTAAGAGTTTTCCTGTAATCACGTTTAACAATACAACGAACTATTC